>JAFZPF010000126.1 GCA_017550455.1 Prevotella sp. | reverse complement strand
TATTATAAAATGATTAAGTTAGTCATTGGAAGAGATATTTTTTTGTAGGTTGTCATAATTACCTTCAGATCATTAGCAACTTGTTTTGGTGTTTTTGAAATAACGCTGTATATTTGCAGGATGAAACTTACGATGTTTCTAATCGGAACAATTTGTTGAATGAAAAACATCTTATATGTCACCTTAATTATATAATCTATATTAAAAATCCGCAAATAGTTAATTTTTAAGTTAATTATTTGGATATTTCAATTAAATGGTTTATATTTGCAACAATAACTTATAAGTTAAGAATTAAACAGCGTTACAAGGTAGAACTTGTTGAAGAACTTTATAAGAGATGAAAAAGAATAGTGTGTTGGAGGAGCGAAGGAAACATGTAGATGAAGAGGTAAGACGATCTGTTGATTTGTCTTTCCAGATAGTTGATAGGATCCATGAGATTCTTACAGAGAAGGGACTTCGTCAGAAAGATCTCGCCTTGTTGTTAGGAAAGAAAGAGGCAGAGATCAGTAAGTGGATGCGCGGTACCCATAACTTTACGATTGACACATTGGTAGCTATCGAGAATGCTTTAGGTGCGCCTATCCTGAAAGTTGTTCATCAAGAAGAACTTGTGGCATAATTATTCATTTGCTATTCCGTGAAGGTTTTTAATTTCTTTCACATCAATTATTATTACATTTGGCGGGATTGGGAGTCAAAGGTATAGACAGTTAATGTAAAGAAGATGAGAAAGCTTGTATTATTGATGGTATCGTTCCTGTTGTTTGTTACAGGAACAGTGATGGCTCAGTATGGACCTGTGGGTTTCGTGAATGTCAACGAAGGTATTAACGGTATTACCGGTGGTATGGGCGGTAAGATCGTGCGTGTCTCCACCCGTGAGGATCTGGCTCGTTATGCCGCTGACCCTGCACCTTATATTATTATAGTGGAGGGGCGTTTGGAAGGTAATGGGCTCAGCCGTAAGAAAGACATCATCGAGGTGGGGAGCAACAAGACCATCGTTGGTGTGAAGGGTGCTGAGTTGGCTGGTATCGGACTGGATATCAAGGGAAAAGAGAATATTATCATCCGTAACCTGATAATCCATCATGCTGATCCAGATGGTATCGCCGCCAGAAGCTCCCATCATATCTGGGTGGACCACTGTGATGTGTACAGTGAAGATGAACCTGTGAAAGAAGACTGGGACGGACTGGTTGACCTTACTGTCGGGTCGAGTTATCTTACCGTGAGCTATTGCTATATTCACGACCATCATAAAGCCTGTCTTTTGAATTCCGGTACGATGCACTATGATGATAACGGGAAGAACCGTGCCACCTATCACCACAATGCCTTTATGCGTACGGATCAGCGTAATCCCCGTATCGGTTATGGCTTAGGACATGTGTTCAGTAATTACTACCAGACCATCGGCAGTTATGCCATCGGTGTGCACACCCAGGCACAGGTGGTGTCGGAGCAGAATTATTTTGACAAGACCGTGAATCATCCTTTTGAGAATCTCTATGCCCATAGTGTCGATGAGGCTTCCTGCGGATTTATTATTGACAGGAACAGTTATTTCGGCGGAGCCTTATCACCGATGTTCAAATATCAGCCTACCGGTGCGAACTTCCGTCCGGAGACATGGTATGACTATGATTTTGCACTGACATCGCCGAAGGAGGTTGCTGGGCTTTATCCCAACCAGGTAGGCCCCGTTGAGGGATTGGAGTATGAGCCAATCCTCTGGCCGGGCAACGGAGCTACGGATATACAATGCCATGTAAAACCCCAGTTCAGCAGTGTTGAGGGTATGACCAAGGCAGAGGTGTTTATGGGCACTGATCCGAATCAGTTGAAACTGACGAACATAGATAAGGTGACTCTTGCCCCTGCCACCACCTATTATTGGTATGTGAAGGCATACACGAAGAAGGGCAGTCGTGTCTCACCCACCTATCGTTTTACCACGGCGGCAGAGAAGGTTGCAAAACCTTATCCTGCCAATGGCGAGCGGTCGGCAAAGTTGCGTATAGCCGTTAATCCGCAGTCAAAGACACTCCCGATGAATCTGTCATGGAGTCCGGCAGCATCAGCAACGCGTTATCAGGTTTATCTCGCTACTACAGAGAAAGGTCTTGAGCATGCGATGGTCGGTACAACTGAACAGACGACGTTCAATCCCGGTACCTTGTTGTATGGACAGAAATATTTCTGGCGTGTGGATGCGGTGAAGCCCGATGGAGCTGTCGTGAAGGGAGATGTATGGTGTTTTGAGTCGCCTGCCTGTTATATCCGTGAGGGTCGTACGGAGATGGAGCATCTTGCCCGCAGTGCTTATGCTTATCTGGAGCGGAATGACGGTAATACCCGTTTCAAGGGATATAAGGCAAGTAATGATACGGTTACTGTCGGTGAGGTAGGTCCAGGAGCGATGTCGGGTATCTGGCAGGGTAAGGAAGGCAGCTATCGTGTCAGTGTTACATTCTATGATGAGGCTTCCGGTCAGGCATGGATGGGTTTGTCGGTGAATGATGAGCTTGTTGACTCATGGCGTGGTGAGCGTACAGAAGGATTGAAGACCCATCAGTTGCCGGAGGCTGTCTATCTGAAGCCCGGCGATCAGGTACGTGTTGATTTCTATACCCATCGCCGTATGCGTTGCAGGATAGACTGTATGGATGTGGTTGCACAATAGAAGCAAGGGAAACCATAGTTTAGGTAATAAATCAAAACTTTTCGGGATATTTTAGGATATATGCAAAATAAATATTATATTTGCATATTTGAATTTATTATCTTAAAAGAATAACGATTATCAACTTATTATTAAATACACGTAACCATGGAAACAACAGGAAACAACAACGCCGAACGCATGCAGAAGTATGACGAGTTTTTGGCAGAGATCAAGTCTTTCGTAAAGAAAGAAAACATCTATACCGACGAGTTACGGACACTGGGCTGGGGTACTGATGCTAGCTTCTACCGCCAGATACCGAAGATCGTTATCCGTAGTGATGACGAGGAACAGGTGTCGGCTATTGTCAAGGCATGTAACAAATATGATTTGCCTTTCACCTTCCGTGCTGCAGGTACTTCCCTCTCAGGTCAGAGCGTGAGCGACTCTATCCTTATCGTGGCTGGTAAGCACTGGGAGAAATATGAGATAGGCCCCAATCAGGACAGTATCCGTATGCAACCGGGTATCGTTGGATCACGGGTGAATGAGATTCTGAAACCTTACGGAAGAGTGTTCCCGCCCGATCCCGCCTCTATCGGCAGTGCTATGGTGGGTGGTATCGTCTGCAACAATGCTTCGGGTATGAACTGTGGTGTGCATGCCAACAGTGACCGTATGCTGATCAGTGCCCGTATTATCCTGACCGATGGTACGGTGGTGGATACGGCAGATGAGAAGAGCAAAGAGGCTTTCCGCCAGTCGCATCCCGACTTCATCCGTAAGATTGAGGAACTGCGTGACCGTGTAAGGGCAGACAAGGAGTTGGCCGACCGTATCAGCAAGAAATACAGCATCAAGAATGTGACGGGTCTGAATATCCGTCCGTTGCTCGCCTATGATGATCCTTTCGATATCATGGCCCACTGTATGGTAGGTTCTGAGGGTACCTTGGCATTCCTCTCAGAGGTAACCATGAAGACCCTTTATGACTATCCTTACAAGGCATCTGCCATGGTTTATTTCCAGACGATGAAGGAGAGTTGTGAGGCTGTGGTAGCCATGAAGAAACTGAAGTCGGGTGATGAAGACCTGAAGATGAGTGCGGAGAACCTGGTGGTGAAGAGTGCTGAGATGCTCGACTATAAGTCACTCAGTTCTGTTGATGACCCCGTCTATCTGCAATACCAGAAAGATGTGGATGCCGGCAAGATCCCTGGTGTGGAGCCCGGTGACTACCATAACCTTACTGCTATCCTCACGGAGACGAAAGCGGTGACCCATGAGCAGTTGATAGAGAAGATGGAGACGGTGAAGAAATGTCTGTCGCAGTTCCGTCTGTATATCCCGGCAGAGTTCACGGAGGATCCGAAGATCTACGGTAAGTACTGGGCTATCCGTTCCGGTATCTTCCCATCGGTGGGTGGTACCCGTCCTGTCGGCACCTCCTGTCTGATCGAGGATGTGGCCTTCCATATCAACGACCTCCCCGAGGCAACCGTCAAACTACAGAAGATGATTGCCGACCATGGTTATGATGATGCCTGTATCTACGGTCATGCTTTCGAGGGTAACTATCACTTTATCCTCAACCAGAGTTTCAAGAGTGAGTCTGAGGTGAAGCGTTATGAAGAGATGATGCGTGATGTGGCTCGTCTGGTTGTAGAGGAATACGATGGCTCCTTGAAAGCAGAGCACGGTACTGGACGTAACATGGCTCCGTTCGTGAAATACGAATGGCAGGATAAAGCCTATGAGGTGATGAAGGAGCTGAAGGCTATCTTCGACCCGAAGGGCTTGCTGAATCAGGGTGTTATCTTCAATGATGATCCGGAGTGCTTCATCAAGTGTCTGAAGCCGCTGCCGGTATTGGATTATGACTTCGACCGTATTCCTGACGGAGGACATTATCTGGCTGGTGATGTCTCCACCACGAAAGAAACTGTTGAAGCTGTGAAACGTGCCAACAAATGTATTGAGTGCGGCTTCTGTGAGGTGAACTGTATGTCATGCGGACTGACCCTTTCTTCCCGTATGCGTATCGCCGTGCAGCGTGAGATCCGTGACCTGACAGACAGCGGCCGTGATCCGGAGCGTCTTGCCACGTTGAAGAAACAATATGCTTATTACGGTGATCAGACGTGTGCTACCGACGGACTGTGCTCCACTTCCTGTCCGATGAAGATCAATACCGGTGAGCTCACCCACCTGATCCGTCAGATGAACATGCTCGAGAACAAGACCGGTTATAAGGTAGGAGAATATGCTGCTAACCACATGGCGGGCATCAAATCGGGCCTGAGGCTTGTGCTGGATGTGGCAAACCTGGGACACACCGTATTGGGATCATCACTGATGAGCGGTATCTGTCGAGGCATGAACAAGATGGGATTGCCATTGTGGACCACCGCTATGCCGAAGAAGGTGAAGCAGCCCAAGCCGGGTGCACATATCGGCAAGGCAGAGAAAGAAGACCTGAAGGTGGTGTACTTCCCCAGTTGTATCAACCAGACCATGGGATTGGCTAAGGGAGCACCTGTGAAGAACAGCCTTGTGGACGAGGTTTGCCAGTTGATGAACAAAGCCGGTTATGAGGTGATCTTCCCCAAGGATATGAACAAGATGTGTTGTGGACAGATCTGGGAGAGCAAGGGAATGCTCGATATCGCCGACCGGAAGAGTGCTGAGTTGGAGAAAGCCTTATGGGAAGCCAGTGAGCAAGGACGCTATCCGGTGCTGTGCGACCAGAGCCCATGTCTGCATCGTATGAAGAAGGTGATCACACGCATGAAGCTCTATGAGCCGGCAGAGTTTATCATGACCTTCCTGAAAGACCGTCTGGCATTCCATCCCATCGACCGTCATGTAGCATTGCATCTTACCTGTTCTACCCGTGAGATGGGCGTTTCCGACCAGTTGATAGCGTTGGCAAAGCTCTGTTCCAACAATGTCTATCTGCCGGAAGGCGTGGGCTGCTGTGGTTTTGCCGGTGACCGTGGATTCACCTATCCGGAGATGAACAAGTATGCATTGCGTAAACTGAAGCCACAGATTGAGGAGCATCATATCGAAGTGGGTTATTCTAACAGCCGTACCTGTGAGATCGGTCTGCAGACGAATACGGATATCCCCTACATGAGCATTGTCTATCTGGTGAATGAGTGCACGACGAGAAAGTGAAGAGTTAAGAGTGAAGAGTGAATAATAAGGGACAGGGCTGCTTCGCAGTTCTGTCCCTTTAACAAAAAGTTATTGTATCTGTTAGATCAATTATCAATTATCAATTATCAATTATCAATTTTCATCCGTGATTCATCTGGAGAATATCCATAAGACCTATTTCGGGGCACAGCCATTGCATGTGCTGAAGGGCATCAACCTCGATATTGACGAAGGAGAGTTCGTCAGCATCATGGGTGCTTCGGGTTCAGGCAAATCCACGCTGTTGAATATCCTGGGGATACTCGACAACTATGACAGTGGTACCTACACCCTTGCGGATACCCTGATCAAGAACTTGTCGGAAACACAGGCAGCATACTACCGTAACCACATGATCGGTTTTATCTTCCAAAGTTTTAACCTCATCGGTTTCAAGACAGCTGTGGAGAATGTAGAACTGCCCCTGTTCTATCAGGGCGTTTCCCGTCGTAAGCGTCATCAGTTGGCTATGGATTATCTGGATCGGTTGGGATTGGCCGACTGGTCGCATCACTATCCCAATGAGTTGTCGGGTGGTCAGAAACAACGTGTGGCGATAGCCAGGGCACTGATTACCCAACCCAGGATTATCTTAGCAGATGAACCCACGGGTGCCCTCGATTCACAGACGAGTGTGGAGGTGATGCGTCTGCTGAAGCAGTTGAATGAGAAAGAGAAGATAACGATTGTTGTGGTTACCCATGAGAGTGGTGTTGCCAATGAGACCAATAAGATTATACATATTAAAGACGGGCTGATCGGTGAGATCCGTGAGAATACTCAGCATCAGTCATCGCCTTTCGGAATGGAGGGAGTCATGAAATAATGCCGGATATCCTTACAGAGATTATAGCCACCGCAAGACGTAACAAACTGCGTACGGCACTGACGGGCTTTGCTGTTGCATGGGGAATCTTCATGCTGATCTTTCTGTTGGGTGCCGGTAACGGACTGATTCATGCCTTGGAGGACTCTACCGGACGGTTTATGGACCATTCCATGACCGTATATGGTGGTATCACCAGCAAGGCTTACGAGGGCTTACGCAAAGGACGCAGCATACAGTTGGACAACAAGGATCTGCATACGACGGCGCATGACTTCAGTCAGAACGTCACGGCGGCAGGTGCTGTGGTACGTCAACGTGGTGTCCAGGTGAGTCTGGGCAGTGAGTATGTGCAGGTTTCTCTGCGTGGTGTCTATCCGGAGGAGATCACGATCAACCGGAAGACCATGCTCTGCGGGCGTTTCGTCAACAATATTGACATGCAGGAGAAACGCAAGGTGCTCATCCTCAGTGATACCTATGCCAAAGAATTGATGCCTAAGGGTTATGAACGGCTGCTTGGACAGTATGTGAAGGTGGGTGAGATGGCTTTTAAGGTGGTCGGTGTCTATAAGGCCGACCGCAGTGGCATGGCCGACGATGCCTATACGGCAGCCACCACCATACGCTCTATCTATAATAAAGGTGATAAGGTGGATGAGATCTTTTTCTCCTTCTCCGGTCTGAATACGATGGCTGAGAATACAGACTTTGAGAAGAATTACCGTGGACGGTTGAATAAGCAGCATCGTGCGGCTTCCGATGACGAGAGTACTTTTTGGATCTGGAACCGTTTTACACAGGCGCTGCAGATGAATACGGGAATGAGCATCATACGAATTGCCCTGTGGATCATCGGACTCTTCACCTTGCTCAGTGGGGTGGTGGGCGTGAGTAATATCATGTTGATTACCGTGAAAGAGCGAACCCATGAGTTCGGTATCCGGAAAGCGATCGGTGCTACTCCCGGATCGTTGCTGCGGCTCATCATCGCTGAGAGTATTATCATCACCACGTTCTTCGGATATATTGGGATGTTGATGGGGATCTTCGCCAATCACCTGATGGATATCACCATCGGCAGTGAGCAGATTGATCTGGGAGAGGGGGAGCATATCTCTGTGTTCCTCGATCCGACCGTCAGTTTCCAGGTGTGTGTAGCTGCCACGATCGTGATGATCCTTGCGGGGATGATAGCGGGATTGGTCCCTGCACGGAAGGCCGCACAGGTACGACCCATCGAGGCGTTGAGGGATGGTTCATAGTTCATAGTTCATAGTTCAGAGTTGAGGGTGTGAGGATAGATAGAGACAGTTATCATGAGATCGTCCATACGTTGACGAGGAACAAGAGCCGGTCGCTCCTGACGGGCTTCGGTGTGTTCTGGGGTATCTTCATGCTCGTGGC
>JAFZPF010000125.1 GCA_017550455.1 Prevotella sp. | reverse complement strand
TAAAAATTTTTAATACAAGTATATATATAAAATAAAAATTGATTGTCTCACGACAACCAATCTTTATTAACCTTAATAATCTAATACCATGAAAAACACTTTGCAAATTTATAAAAAAACCAACGGAATCGCAAGAAAATATAAGTGCCAGAACGGAATTTTAACTTTCCTTAAATATTTCACCGCTCCATTTATAATTTCTTTGCTTTATGATTGCACGAATCTGTTGTTCTTCTTCCTTACTCATAAAGGGGGTGGAAATCTCAAAAAGCAGTGTTTTCCCATCTTTTAACCCACTGATTTTAAGTCCGATAGGATCCATCATCGACTTGAGTTCCTCATAGCGGTCGATGCTCATGGTGTCGGGACGCTCCGTAAAAATATTGAGCAGACTGTCACGATCACTGGTAAAGGGCAGACCGAGATAATGAGGTATGCGCGACCAGTCAGGATGATAGAATGTGATCTCACTATCCATATAGGGCACTTTCACCGTTTTGATCATGCAATAGACCGGTGCTACACTATCGTTCGTCTCAAACACTTTCAACTGCAAGTCGGTGATATCATTGAGATGTATCGACAGATCATGGGTGGAAAGACTATCCATTACCCCTTGTCCAAGGAACAGATTCTTCACCTGTGAAGTCACCTTCATATCCATAAAATCCAAGTGCTCCTGACGTAGATTCTTATTCAGATATGCAATGATAGTGTCGGGCATGTTCAGCCACGCATTACGAACCGGTGTCTGGGCATCGGCGATGGTGAACCACCCTATTATCATAACGATCAAACACAAACGTTTCATGATGTTATTCTTTTTGATGATCAATGGGTATAAATGATTATTTCCGATTCTAAATGACGAGCAGGATCCGTTACCTTCAGTGTCATACTGCCCGCAGTGTCCGATGACCGTACGATAACAACCAGTTGTCCGTGGAACAGTTGCATGGTAGGTTGGGTAAACGGTTCCAAGGATGTGGCATCACCGTTGCATGCAGCCTGGAATGCTCCATTTCCGCAAACTGTAAATGTCAGTGAGTCATTGGCATCAGGAATCAGTGTACCTTCTTCGTCCGTCAGAGAGACTGTGATGAATGACAGATCCTCTCCGTCGGCTTTGATCTGTTGCCGGTCGCATTGTAACAACAGTTTACTCGGTTGTCCGGCAGTCTTCACACTTTTCTCGCCGGCGACCCTTCCTTCTTTGTCATAAACGACAACCTTCAATTCACCGGGTTCATACACTACCTTATTCCACCTCAGACGGTAACGGTCCAGATAAGCAGCACCACCTTCTTCAAAACCTTTATCACGGATATCCTGTTTCTGAATCTTTCCGTAACTCTTCCCATTGACAAACAATTCTGCCGTTGGATAATCAGTATAACAATATACTGGTATGTTCTTGCCTATCATCTTCTTATCCCATGTCCAATGGGGTAACAGATGGATAGTATGCTGCTGTTTGTTCCACACAGAACGATAGAGGAAATAACGGTCTTTGGGCAGTCCCGCCAAATCACAGATACCAAAATAACTGCTTCTGCTGGGCCAATATTCATCATACGGAGTGGGCTCTCCAAGATAGTCATAACCCGTCCACACAAACTGTCCTATCGTATATGGCAGATCATCCATCGCTGCAAAGTCAGCTTCCGGCAGATTACTCCATGAGCAATATTCCGTATCGTAACCTGTGCACTGTCCGTCGTCGTATACCTGATGGTTGGAAACAACTACCGGCAGTTTGTACACACCACGGCTGCTCACTGTTGATGCCGTTTCAGAACCAAGGATAAATCCCTGGGGCAACTGATCGATATGTTTGGGGTATTTATACACACGGTAATTGTAGCCGGGAATATCCATTACCTTTGCGAATCCCGATTTCAGTGCTTCATCAGCCCTGTCGAGTCCTTGTGTTACCGGACGTGTAGGATCGAGTTGATGACAGAGGTTCTGGAGACGACGACTGATCTCCCTACCCTCTTCGCTCCACTGCTCAGGAATCTCATTACCAATACTCCACATGACGATAGAGGGATGGTTACGATGTGCCAACACCAGGTTGGTGATATCCTTGTCGCTCCACCCCTTAAAGAAACGGGCATAACCGTTCTTACACTTAGGATAGATCCACATATCGAAACTCTCTGCCATCACCATCATGCCCAAAGAGTCACAGACCTCCATCTGCCATTGTGAGGGCATGTTATGACTGGTACGAATTGCATCGGCACCCATCTCCTTCATGGTCTTGATCTGTCGTATCAATGCCGCTTTATTGACAGCAGCACCCAAAGGACCTAAGTCATGATGCAGACACACACCCTGAATCTTTCTGCTTATGCCATTCAGCTGGAAGCCTTTCTCACGGTCAACCTTTATCATCCGGATACCCGTATTGAGCTGATACTCATCTATCAACTGATGATCCTTGAACAATTGGAATTTCACGGTGTACAGATAAGGATTCTCCGGTGTCCACAACTGTGGTTTATTGACGGTTAATGATGTAGTCACCTTACCATCAGCTGGAACATCACAATGTGAAGCCATTACCGTGTAACCATTTTTATTCAACAGTTTTATTTCCACAGCATAATTCCCTTTGTTATCGATATCCCGCATTTGTGTGTCTATATCAATACCGGCCATCTCCTTATTAATAAAAGAGGTACGCACGAAGGAATGCCATTCATCGATATGGGCAGCGTTGTAGCACTGCAACCATACCGGACGGTAAAGACCCGCACCGGGATACCATCGGCTGCTTTCCTCAAGATTGTTCAGTTGTACCTCTAACTGATTCTTACCACCTTTTATAATATAAGGTGTAATGTCTATTCTGAAAGAATTATAGCCATAAGCCCATCCACCGGCATATTTACCATTAATATATACCTGTGGCTCACTCATAGCCCCATCGAACACCAGCTCTGCCTTGGCAGCCTCAACAGGGACTTCAAGAGTTCTTCTGTAATATCCCTTTCCTATCCATGGCAGTGCACCGGAACGTCCCGACTTCTCAGTTGCCTGTTTTTCTCCATTCTGCACAATGGCCACTGTTTGCAGATCCCATTTCTTATCAAACGGTCCGGAGATAGCCCAATCGTGAGGGATTGTCACCTTCTCCCACTGTTGCTTATCAAAAGAGAATTCCCAATCGTCGGTTAGACACTCTACAGTCCTTACCTGTGCAAAGACAGGACACAGACTGATAAGAAAACCCATATAAAGTAAGAATCTTTTCATGCTGTTGAATCAATATTTAGCCCACAAATTTACTTATTTTTTTTTATTCTCCCTAAAAAACAACTACTATTTATCCTTTTTCTTTTAAGAAAAGAAAATACTCTTTTTAAAAAGAAATGTCAAGTGTTATCTAATTATTACTAAATCGCTTATTATTCTGGATTTATGACGGTCCGAAATTGTTAATTAATTATAAATACCGAAAATGTGTACCCACACAAAAAAAGTTGTAGAAAAAAAACGCCATTTTTCTTTTGTCAGTAAAAAAAGAGTGTTAACTTTGCATCGTTATCCTGAAAACAATCTTTTTACCTTAAAAAAACTAATACCTATTGAAGATAAAAGCGATCAGCTGTGAAGCCAATCGCTTTATTTTTTTGTCCTTACATGAACACAAAACGAAGTGACTGAAAGAACTGCATAAACAAGATATAAAGCACCCATAGCGGCAGTGTATATTCAATGCCGGAAGTAAGGATATGCATGAATTCTCCCACGGTCTTCACCTTTCCCACCATGATGGCGAAACTGACAGAAACTGCTGTGATGATAAAGGCGATGATAGGAACGATTGCGGCACTGAAACTACTGGGGAAGAGAGAACCCGTACTGCTCAGCAAGATGGCATGAGGAATGGCTGTCAGTAAGATAACTACCACTATCAGGAAGAAACAGATAATCATTGAAACGCGAAAAGAGAAACGCTGTCGGTAGCTCGCTTTCTTACCTTTGATTATCATCTGCATCATGTCACCGATACCACTCTCACGATACGTTCCCCATGCTATTGACAATAGTAACAGCCATATTAAGACGGGGTTGGCGAGGAACGTGGTAAAATGCCCGATAAACCAGCGGGTTCCCTCTTCACTCAAAAGGGAATTCACTGTTGGGGCACTTGATGAGGCATCGAGTATCCACGACAGCAAGATCAGTATCAGCTGGAGAGCAATCAGGATGACAGCTATCCTACCGGCAATCGTTTCAAGTCGTTCCTTGCGCATATAGTAAATGTTTAATCGTCATCAGGATGAAGGTTGTCGATATCGATGATACGCAGCTCCAGTGCTCGAACCACCAGACGCGTAGCATTAACACCCATCCCTCCATTTCCGTCAGGAAACAGTTTCATGATCAACTCATTCTGTCGTTTTTCCAGACTCTTCACACCGAAGGGCATTCCTCGTAGACTGGCAATCTGATCTTTGGTATATCCCAAAGCAAGATGGCGTAGGAAACGTTCATCATATTCGTCAATCTCGTAGTTGACAACAGCCTCCTGACTCATCAACTGTGTATTGACACTATATTTGAAGCGCTCAAGGATCTTCTCAATGATCGGTTCGTTAAACACCAGTTTCTTACCATTCATCACACTCAGCACATCATTACGTGTGAGCAAGTCGCCACTCTTGAGGATAATCCCGTCACATCCGGCATCCAGTACATCCACCCACAGTTTCTCATTGAGAATCTCACCCGTAAAAATAAGTACTTTTATCTCGGGGTACGACTCTTTGGTATACCGGCAGATTTCCACACCGACAGTGGTAGAACCGCCCAAACCAAGATCCAAGAGCACCAGATCGGGTTTCTGTTGTTTGATCAGTCGCCAATACACCTTTTCATTTTCAGCTGTTCCGATAATCTCTGCTTCGGGAATATCGTTACGGATTATTCCCTCGGTGCCTTTCAGTTCCAAGGGTACATCTTCCACGATTATTACTTTAAATGGATTCATATATACTATTTTTTGCTATTGTTATTCTGAACATAGTTCCCTTATCCATAGCTTCTGCCACGATACCACAGCCACGGAGGTTCGTACTCTCACTGTTTTCACGAACGATCTGTCGGCAGATCATAAAGGGAATATTCTCTACTTTAGGAATGAAGAAATCACGGTAAGGCACCTTATTCATCATCAGTTGAAGCTCAACATACCGTTTATCTTTCTCCTTGACATCAATCACAAGCTTGGGTTCACCACACTGTTTCTGCATTATTTCCAGTAGATAACCCATGCTCACCTCATCACCTTGTATTAACACCTGATCACCTTGCAACTCACAATGCCGTGGAAGGATATCCTCGAGTGAAAACACTTTGCACGGTATCTTAACACTTCTTACCTGACGCATCGCCTGTGCAGACAACAAAGAATAAAGATCCTTGTAATACGACACCAGTTCATCCAATGACTGCAAGATATCACTTTCCTGTTCCTGATGGTTTTCCCTGGAGTTCTCCTCGCTCTTCTTCTCCGTTGCCTCATTCACCAGTTGATGGATGCGTGAAGGATAATACATCGTCTCATGCTTCAGGGTACTCAGACAGTTGTCAAGCACATTATTGCTGATATGTAGTTTTCCCTCTTCATATTTCAGTTGTCGGCATTCATCCTCAGCCAATTCTATCTCTATCTGTTTGACATTATTCGCATGGATGCTCAACTGCAGGGTTTCACGTATCTGTTTCAGAATCTGCAACAAGTCTTGCGGCATATTACGGACGTTGGCAAGTTGTTTATCTACCGCCAGTAATTTCTCTTCATCGGGCAGATCGCTTAATAAGGTATCATTTACCTCCTCTACCCTATCCATGTAATATCTATAGTAAAGTTGATAACGGTAATAAAGCATGTAATATGCCACGAGCAGGGCAAGTAAAAGTAAGATAAGTAGGATGACAGCAATATTCTTATTGATCTTTGAACGCTGCATGTTTTTGACGTACTTATCCAACGTATTATCAATACCTATCTCCTTATACAACTGTGTATATACCTGGTTGTTATATTGATATTTATCCCAGTCGTGCAGTGCCAATGCTGCCACAGCTATTTCGTTACGCAACGACAGTATGGTCTGGTAGTTCACATCCACACTATCTCTGTACCACTGTATTTCCGCCGGAGTTTCAGTGCTGTACATATGAAGCAGTGGTTCCTCCTTATAATATTTATGATAATAGTGGTTGATGCAATCCAAGGCACTCTCGGCAAAAAGCATTGTCTTGGCATAGTCGTGGTTGATATTACAGAGATAGGCACTGTCAGCAAACAGATCTGCATTCACCAACATGGAATCGACGGCAGGGCCCTCAATAATATCCTGTCCCATCATCCTTTGACAGGGCCATTGCACAAACGTCAGCAACAGCAGGAGAAAACCGGCAATACCCTTCGGCAAGCGGAAATAGAACTTACTGCCTTTTCCTACCTCACTCTCTGCACCTATAGAACAAACACGGAAGATCTTACTTAATTTCTTATACGACTCGATGATACCCTTACAGTTCATCAATCCGAAACCATGTCCATTGTTTATCTTATGGTCAAAGATATGGCTCAGCTGCTCCGGCGGTATTCCCGCACCAGTATCACTGACTGCAATCTCCACACCGTCATCAACAATCTTACTGCTAATCCTTACGGTTCCGCCCTTAGGTGTGAACTTACGTGCATTGTCAGCCATCGTGTTAATCATAAACAAGGTCAACACCTTATCAGCCTTCACCACATCATCCGTAGGAACGGTCACAAGAGTGATACCTTTCATCTGAAACGACATCTTCGACCTGGATACGATGTCGAACAGTTCCTGAACCGGGAATGTCTCTATGTGCAATGAAAGTTGACCCTTGCGCAGTTGGATCCACTCTGTAAGGGTGTTATTGCAATCTTTTACCGAATCAGACAGTTCGGCAATATATTGATAACGTTCCTTTCTTAACTCTTCCGATTCATTCTGCATCCTGAGGCGGTTCACCTCATGGATTATTCGGTCGATAAAAGGTAAAATGCTGTTAGAAAGGAATATTTTTGCACGGTTTTCTATATTCCTTCTACGGCTACTGGCTAATGATATCTCATGAGAAGAATACTCTTCACGTACTTCTTCATCACGTTCATCTAACTGTCTGATATACTCATTGTTAGTTGCCTTCCACTGATTGATGGGTTCTAGGAGGGTCTGCAAGGAATGACTGCGATCTTTCTTTTTTCTTAAACGGTCAAAGACATAGGTAGCGACAACGACGAGCAGTATCATCAATATCACAATGATGAGCATGACATTCAGTTGTCGTGAAGAATGACGAAGTTGTTCGGCACGTGCTTCCAACTCACTATTCTGTCGTTTCTTCTTCTGCATGTCAAGATATACATTACGGTGATAGTCACTTGCCTCTTTATTATCTACGGCAGAATAGGTAAGCGACAACCTTTCGTGGATACTTGCCACCAAGTCGGGCGCTTGTTTGATCTCTTCATTGCTCAGTGCTGATTCCAAACAGAAGATGGAAGAGGTATAATCACCCAAATCCCAATAACACGAAGAAAGTGTTCGGTAAGCACCCGCTATCTGGTAGACATCACCATATTTGACAAAGATCTCCATGGATCGCTGAGCCAGATATCCTGCCAACAGATGTTCGGGCATCATATCCGGATTGATGAATTTCATCGCCGCATAATTATCTTTCAACAAACGATCTTTCAATGTAGGGTTACTGAGATGCTCACTCATTGCCTGTAAGGCATCAGCTTCCCAATACAGATAACCATTCTGCTGAGCCAAAAGGTAACAACGCATCAGATAATCCCACTCCACTTGTGCGGTCTCTTCCGGAGTTTCTCTAATAACGATACCGCCGGCACCTATCTGATACATGTAATTCAACCATTGTGCCGTATCACGCTGTATCTCCGTTTCATCAATCTCAAAAAGAGCTGCACGTGTCTCCTCTATCAATCCTAAATAATAATAGTATATAGAGACATTGATGTTGTACTCACTGGTTGCGTAGAGAAGTTGTTGCTGCATATGCTCATCCAACAAAGACTTATCTTCATTGATACGGGCAATACGTCGTTTAGCATCTTCCTTGTATTCGTAGAATTGCTTATTCTCTGACTCACGCTGGCAGAGACGCATCTGAGTCACATCCGCAATGAGCAGCTCCACCTGATTGTCAGTTATGCTCCTCACACTATCCAACTGCTTCTTCGCCAAAGAATAGTTCATTCGCTTGATATTGACAAATGCCATCTGATTTAGAGCCTCAGCTTTTCCATCGGCATAATGCTTGCTCAGTTCATAAGCCTTACGAGCATAAACATAAGTAGAGTCAATGTTTTTGTAATGGTAATCATATGATTTCCTGTTCAGTCTGTCAACCTCATCTTTCTCTGTAGAAGAACAGCCTGAAAAAAAGAAAAGACCCAATAGGAGCAAAAGGCATCCTATTGAGTCTTTATATTGGGATAATTTATTTACGTGCATCAGCAACGTAACCCAGTGCCTCCTTGCACTTATCGGTGACATACTGCCAGTCGCCAGCTGCTACTTTGTCTTTCGGGAACAACTTAGAGCCCATACCTACACAGAATACACCTGCCTTAAACCAACCCTTCAGGTTCTCAGCCTCCGGAGCAACACCACCGGTCACCATAATCTTTGACCATGGCATTGGAGCCTTCAAACCTTTTACCATATTCGGTCCGTAAACATCACCGGGGAACAGTTTTGTAAGGTCACAACCTAACTCCTGAGCTTTACCGATTTCTGAAACAGTACCACATCCAGGGCAATATGGAACCAGACGACGGTTACATACCGGAGCGATGTCAGGATTGAAAAGAGGACCTACCACGAAGTTTGCACCCAACTGGATATACATTGCTGCTGTAGGAGCATCAACCACAGAACCGATTCCTAATGCCAGTTCCGGACACTCTTTGTCTGCCCACTTTACCAGTTCGCCGAACACTTCCTGTGCAAAGTCACCACGGTTAGTAAACTCGAAAGCACGAACACCACCTTCGTAGCAAGCTTTGACTACATTCTTGCAAACCTCCAAATCTTTATGATAGAAGACAGGTACCATACCGGTATCACCAATCTTCTTTAATACAGCTATCTTATCAAATTTTGCCATTTCTCTACGATTTACATTTTTAATTCACGCTTAAAATATAAGCTACAACTGTCGGCAGCTACCAATTCCCAACCCTCAAAACCTAATTGGTTGAGTTTCTTTTCTACGTTAACTATCGGAGTTACAACTTTATATTCAAACTGTTTCATATCTCTTATCTTTGTACACGACCATTTGCATTTCCACCGGCAAGTGACTCTACCTCATCAACACTGACAAGGTTGAAGTCTCCATTGATAGTATGCTTCAGTGCAGAAGCAGCAACAGCAAACTCGAGTGCCTCACCCTGTGTCGGTTTGGTTAGGAGACCATGGATCAATCCACCAGAGAAGGAATCGCCACCACCTACACGGTCGATGATCGGATTAATCTCATAACGCTTACTCTGATAGAACTCTTTACCATCATAAATAAGGGCCTTCCATCCGTTAAAGGTAGCTGAGAAACTCTCACGCAAGGTAGATACCACATACTTGAAACCGAACTCCTCACGCATCTGCTTGAAGATACCCTCATAACCGGCAGCATCTGTCTGACCACCCTCTACATCAGCATCGGGCTTGAAACCAAGACAGAGCTCAGCATCTTCCTCATTACCGATACATACATCTACATATTTCATCAACGGACGCATGATGGAGATAGCTTTCTCTGATGTCCATAATTTCTTACGGAAATTCAAGTCAACAGAAACAGTAACGCCATGACGCTTAGCTGCCTCACAAGCCAACTTTGTCAGTTCTGCTGCCTTATCAGAAATAGCTGGAGTAATGCCACTCCAGTGGAACCACTGTGCACCTTCCATGATAGCATCAAAGTCGAAGTCAGAAGGATCAGCCTCTGAAATAGAACTATGTGCACGGTCGTAGATAACCTTTGAAGGACGCATGCTGGCACCTGTCTCTGCATAATACAGACCCACACGTTCACCACCACGGGCAACGAACTGAGTATTTACACCATAGCGACGCAGCGCATTAACAGCAATCTGTCCGATTTCATGTTTCGGCAATTTACTTACAAAATATGCATCATGTCCATAGTTGGCCACAGAAATAGCCACATTGGCTTCTCCACCACCAGGAATAATACGGAAACTCTCACTCTGAATAAAACGGTCATTGCCTGTTGGAGAAAGACGAAGCATAATCTCGCCTAATGTTACAATCTTTGCCATGTTCTTTGAATCTTAATTTTTTGAATGTTTTTTATGATTAAATGTTTGTTCTGTCGTTAAACACAAATAAATATTATATCGGTGCAAATATACAAAGAAAAAAGCAAATTCGTGCTTATTTATTAAAAAATTATTGCTGTGCATTCGCACAATTCAGTTTTTATTACTAATTTTGCTGCCAAAATAAACAGAAAGGTTAATAGGAATCAAAAAAGTGATCATATTATCATGACACAGAGAGTGAGAATAAAGGATATTGCAGAGAAGGCCGGCGTTTCAGTAGGAACGGTTGACCGTATTCTGCATCAGCGTCCAAACGTATCGAAATCTGCAAGAGAGAAAGTCGAGAGAGTACTCAAAGAAATCAATTATCGTCCGAATATGTATGCCAGTGCATTGGCATATAACAAGTCGTACACCTTTCACCTTATCATCCCTTGGCATGAGCAGGAAGCCTATTGGGAAGAGATAGAAGAAGGTGCTATGAAAGCATGTGACTTAAGACGCGATTTTCATATCAACGTGGTGATTTCCTATTACAAACGTTTTGATGCTGCTTCTTTCAAAAAGACTTGTCAGGAAGTGATTGAGAATAAGCCCAACGGTGTCATCCTGGTACCCAGTGAGTTAGAGATTACCCAGCCCTTTACTGATGAGTTACACGAGAGAAATATTCCTTTTATTTTGCTCGACTCTTATATTCCAGAACTTTCCCCTTTGTCATTCTACGGTCAGGATTCTTTCGCCAGTGGTTATTTCGCCGCGAAGATGCTGATGCTGATAGCCAGTAATGAGAAGGAAATTATGCTCATGCGACAAACCAACAACGGTAAGCTTTCCAGCCGACAGCAGGAGAACCGTGAGGTAGGTTTCAAGCATTTCATGAAAGAACATTATCCTAATGT
>JAFZPF010000124.1 GCA_017550455.1 Prevotella sp. | reverse complement strand
TTGGTGTATTTCACAACAGGCTCACCACAGCCGTCACCATCCTTGTCAACACCGATGACCGGCCAGCCATCCACCCACTTCATCGGATTAAGATGTACCACACGACCATAACATCCCTTATCCTGGAAATTCATAAACCAGTCTTCACCGAAGGGGGTGTGCACCCATCCACCCTGATGAGGACCGTTGATATTCGTGGTTCCCTTGGCCATCACCGTACGATATTCGTAAGGACCGAAGACATTCTTGCTGCGGGCAGCCATCTGCCAGCCCAGCTCTACGCCACCTGCCGGCCACATTATATAATAATAGCCGTTGTGTTTATAAAACTTTGGGCCTTCACTGGT
Source organism: Prevotella sp. (assembly GCA_017550455.1). Taxonomy (GTDB): domain Bacteria; phylum Bacteroidota; class Bacteroidia; order Bacteroidales; family Bacteroidaceae; genus Prevotella. The sequence goes on along the minus strand of JAFZPF010000124.1, from coordinate 31,618 downwards.
GTAATTGCCGTTTTGGTTGCCGTCGAAGACAATCACGGGATTGCCGATGGCACGTGTACCGTCGGGTGATAACTCCCTCACCATCAACACAGAGTTGATATGTTTCCGACTGGCGGCATAGGCATTGACCAGATAACAGCGGCCATCCTCATCCCAAAGCGGACAACTGTCGATGAGTCCCTTGCCGGGAACCACCAGCACAGGATCATCCCATCGCCCTGCCGGGTCCTTGGTCTTCACCATGTATATACCGAAGTCGGGATCACCCCAATAAATATAAAACTCACCGTTATGATAACGGATGCTCGGTGCCCATACCCCCTCTCCATGACGGGGCGTCTTGAAATGCTGTTCTTTCTCTGCATCCCCGCCATATAAGGACTGCAGGGCATATCCTATAATCTCCCAGTTGACCAAGTCCTTCGAGTGTAACACGGGCAGACCGGGTACACAGTTGAAAGAACTGGCAGTAAGGTAATAGTCATCACCGACCACACAGAGGTCAGGATCACTGTAGTCTGCATTCAACACGGGGTTGGTATACGTACCGTTACCATTGTCGGGACACCATACCTGCGACTTATACTGAGCAGACACGATAAGGGGTGTCGCCAGTAGCAAAAGCATCAAAAATTTCTTCATGTCTCTATCTTAAAGTGTTATTACAAAATTATTCTCTATATTATTGATTTTCAATTGATAATTAACATCATAACTGATACTCATCAGTTGTTTTACATCCGTGGGCTGATGCGGTATCGACAATGCTACATGCCCCATGGTCCTTCGGAGGTTGATCTCCACACAGGGATGTAATAAGAAACCATCTCCTTCCGGATGGGCAACAATCATCATATCGATGCCAAAGGGCCCGGTATAATGGCCTTGAAGGCCGGGTAAGAAGTACGCTTTGGCCCGGTCAATGACCCCCTCAATAAGATCTGGCGAGAGATACTGCTCAAGCATCTCCCTCTTCTCCTGTTCGGTAGCTAACAGGTTGCCGGTATATGCCCCGTTGCGGGTCTCGAAAAGGGAAAGACCGAGATAGGCTATCTGGCCATCGGGCAATGCCTCGAACTCCATGCCGAAATCCCTGATCTTATGATAGAAAGGTTCTACCATCACCCCACCCTGTGTATGAATGACATTCCGGATGAAGCCCCTGACGGAGGATGACAGTTGGCCATCGACATAACGGACACCACGGCCGCTACTGCTCCACGGCGCTTTCACCACCAGTTGTCCCAGCGTCTTTACGAGGGAGTCCACCTCCCCCTCGGAAGTGACATACTTACTCTCTCCACAGGTTGCCTTTTCGATGCCACTGCGGAGGAAAGCCAGCGCTTGGGTGGTCTGTCTGCGGTTAGACAACTGTCTCTGCCGTTGCAGCATATCGTCGTCGGGAAGAATACCGCTGTCGATACCCTGTTCGAGCAGCATCGTCTTGAGCGTGAGATCCCATCCCCACGGACAGACACGGGTAAAATGGAAATCCCGGAGATTCTCTTTCGAGAGAAAGAGCACATCCATCTTCTTATGGAAATATTTTGTAGCAGCCTTGATCGCAAATGAAACATCATCCACAAGTACGGCATCACCGTCATCAGCCCAGATGGCAGGCATCCACCCTAAGTTCATGCGAAGCTCCTGAGCAGCGTGTGGAACTGTCAGGTGCTTCCTGTTATAGGCTAACGCAATGTCATGCTCCGGGTTGAAAATATGTAGTATCATGTAAGAATATTTTTACTTTTACTTGATTTCCCTGCAAAAATAACAAAAAAAATCCATAAATTGTCATCTTGACTTGGCAATTAAAGAAAATATTGCTATATTTGCAGAATAAATAAACTGATCGAAAAAACATGGAGGCTTTTTTCCGTACACACTCCTACCTGATCGAGCATACCAACGCACCGGTAAGAAGACAGTTGATGGACGAAATCGACTGGAATGACCGGTTGATTGGTATCAAGGGTACCCGTGGTGTGGGTAAGACCACCTTCCTGTTGCAATATGCCAAAGAGCATTTCGACATCCACGACCGTAAATGCCTCTATATCAATATGAACAATTTCTATTTCCAAGGAAGAGGCATCGCCGATTTTGCAGGGAAGTTTTATAGAAGCGGCGGTAAGGTGTTGCTCATCGATCAGGTTTTCAAAGAGCCCGACTGGAGTAAGGAGTTGCGTAAGTGCTACGATCTGTTCCCGGGTTTGAAGATTGTGTTTACGGGTTCTAGCGTGATGCGACTGAAGGAGGAGAATCCGGAATTGAACAATATCGTGAAGAGTTACAACCTTCGCGGGTTCTCATTCAGGGAATTTCTCAATCTCAAGACAGGCAACGAGTTCAAGTCATACTCACTCGATGATATCCTGAATCACCATGAGCAGATCATCCGCACGATATTGCCGAAGGTTTCTCCCATGCAGTATTTCCAGGATTATATCCATCATGGGTTCTACCCTTTCTTCCTCGAACAGCGTAACTACTCAGAGAATCTGCTCAAGACGATGAATATGACCACTGAGGTGGACATCCTTCTCATCAAACAGATAGAGCTGAAATATCTCACGAAGATCAAGAAACTGTTTTACCAACTGGCCGTGAACGGTCCAAAAGCCCCGAACATCTCTCAGTTGGCTAAAGACATTGAGACGAGCCGAGCCACAGTGATGAACTATATCAAATACCTGGCGGATGCACGTCTGATCAACATTATCTATTCCTATGGCGAAGAGTTCCCGAAGAAGCCCCGTAAAGTGATGCTTCACAATTCGAACCTCATCTACGGGATCTATCCCATCGACATCAACAAGCAGGATGTGATGGAGACATTCTTCGTCAACAGCCTGTGGAAAGACCATAAGGTAAACCAGAAGGTAAGGGAGAATACTTATCTCGTGGACGGTGAGAAGAGTTTCCGTGTGGTGGATGCCTTGGCAACGAAGAAGATCAAATATCAGCCAAATACGATCTATGCACGATATAATACAGAGATTGGGAAAGGTAATCAAATACCCCTCTGGCTCTTGGGTTTCTTATATTAGAATTTTCAGATTTAATACATTAACATTAATATTTTATTGACAATGACAAAAGAAAAAAAGTTTATCACATGCGATGGTAACGAAGCAGCTGCGCATATCTCGTATATGTTCAGTGAGGTTGCCGCAATCTATCCAATCACTCCGTCATCACCTATGGCTGAGCACGTAGATGAGTGGGCTGCAAAAGGTAGGAAAAATCTTTTCGGACAGACTGTCAGCGTTCAAGAGATGCAATCAGAAGCAGGAGCAGCAGGTGCTGTTCACGGTTCTTTGCAGGCAGGTGCTTTAACAACGACCTTTACCGCTTCTCAGGGTCTTCTGCTGATGATCCCCAATATGTATAAGATTGCCGGTGAGTTGCTTCCTTGCGTGTTCGACGTATCTGCTCGTACACTGGCTTCTCACTCACTCTGTATCTTCGGTGATCATCAGGACGTGATGGCATGCCGCCAGACTGGTTTTGCCATGTTGTGCGAAGGTTCTGTACAGGAAGTGATGGATATGACAGCCGTTGCTCACCTGGCATCCCTGAAGACATGTGTGCCTTTCGTTAATTTCTTCGATGGTTTCCGTACTTCTCATGAATACCATAAGATTGAGCGTCTTGACAACGAGGACATCCTCCCATTGGTGGACATGGCCGACATCAAGGCTTTCCGCGACAGAGCACTTTCACCTGAGCGCCCCGTTACCCGTGGTACAGCTGAGAATCCCGAGACATTCTTCACACACCGTGAGGCTTGTAATCCTTATTATGACAAGGTACCTGAGGTGGTAGAGCACTACCTGGGTGAGATCAGTAAGATCACCGGTCGTGAGTATCATCTGTTCTCTTACTATGGAGCTGAGGATGCTGACCGCATGATTATCCTGATGGGTTCTGCTACCGATGCTGCCCGTGAGGCTATCGACTACCTGAACGCTAACGGTGAGAAGGTGGGTATGATCAGTGTTCATCTGTATCGTCCATTCTCTGTGAAGCACTTGCTCGCAGCTGTTCCTAAGACTGTTAAGCGTATTGCTGTGCTCGACCGTACGAAGGAGCCGGGTGCTAACGGAGAGCCTCTGTATCTGGATGTGAAGGATGCTTACTATGAGGTGGAGGATCGTCCGCTGATCGTCGGCGGTCGTTACGGTCTGGGTTCTCATGACACCACACCGGCACAGATCATCTCTGTCTTCAACAACCTTGCTTTGCCACAGCCGAAGAACCACTTCACCATCGGTATCGTTGACGACGTGACATTTACCAGTCTGCCACAGGTAGAGGAGCTGGCATTGGGTGGCGAAGGTATGTTCCAGGCTAAGTTCTTCGGACTGGGTGCTGACGGTACTGTAGGTGCTAACAAGAACTCTGTGAAGATTATCGGTGACAATACCGACAAATATTGCCAGGCATACTTCTCTTACGACTCAAAGAAGTCAGGTGGTTTCACATGCTCTCACCTGCGTTTCGGTGATACTCCTATCCGTTCTACCTATCTCGTAACCACACCTAACTTCGTGGCTTGCCACGTACAGGCTTACCTCCACATGTATGATGTGACACGTGGTCTGCAGAAGAACGGTCAGTTCCTGCTGAACACAATCTTCGATGCTGATGAGCTGGAGAAATTCATGCCAAACAAGGTGAAGCGTTACTTCGCTCAGAACAACATCACCGTATATACCATCAATGCAACAAAGATTGCTCAGGAGATTGGTCTGGGTAACCGTACCAACACCATCCTGCAGTCTGCATTCTTCCGTATCACCGAGGTGATCCCTGTAGAGTTGGCCGTTGAGAAGATGAAGGCTGCAGCCCTGAAGTCTTACGGAGCTAAGGGACAGGATGTGGTTGACAAGAACTATGCAGCTATCGACCGCGGTGGTGAGTATAAGAAACTGACCGTGAAGCCCGAGTGGGCTAACCTTCCCGATGATGCTGTTGCTGAGGATGATGCTCCTGCATTCGTTAAGGAACTCGTTCGTCCGATCAACGCACAGGCTGGCGACCTGCTGAAGGTTTCCGACTTCGTGAAGCACAATACCGTTGACGGTTCATGGGATGTAGGTACCGCTGCTTATGAGAAGCGTGGTGTAGAGGCATTCGTACCGGTATGGAACAAAGACAACTGTATCCAGTGTAACCAGTGTGCTTATGTTTGTCCTCACGCAGCTATCCGTCCGTTCGTTCTCGACGAGAGCGAGATGGCAGGATTTGCAGCAGCTGCTGATACCATCGAGATGAAGGCTCCTAAGGCCATGAAGGGTATGTTCTTCCGTATTGAGACATCTGTTCTCGACTGTCTTGGATGCGGCAACTGTGCTGATATCTGTCCGGGTAATCCGAAGCTGGGTAAGGCTCTTACCATGGTGGCTTACAACCCAGACGCTGAGGATATGAAGCAGGAAGCTAAGAACTGGGAGTACCTGACAAAGGAAGTGAAGAGCAAGCAAGACTTGGTAGATATCCGCAGCAATGTGAAGAACTCTCAGTTTGCTCAGCCACTCTTCGAATTCTCCGGTGCTTGTTCCGGTTGTGGTGAGACACCATACGTTAAGCTGATCAGTCAGTTGTTCGGTGACCGTCAGATGATTGCCAATGCAACAGGTTGTTCTTCTATCTATTCAGCTTCTATCCCATCAACACCATATACCACAAATGAAAAGGGTCAGGGCCCGGCATTCAACAACTCACTGTTTGAGGACTTCTGTGAGTTCGGTATGGGTATGGTGCTCGGTAACAAGAAGATGAAGGAGCGCGTTGCCAAACTGCTCTGCGAGGCTACCGCCAATGAGAATTGCCCAGAGGAGTTCAAGGCCTTGGCAGCTGAGTGGATCGCAAACTGCGAGGATGCTGACAAGACGAAGGAGATTGCTCCGAAGTTACGTGAGTTTATCAAGGGTGGCGCAGAGGCTGGTTGTGAGCACTGCAAGGAGTTGCTGACACTCGATCACTATCTCGTGAAGCGCAGCCAGTGGATCATCGGTGGTGACGGTGCTTCTTACGACATCGGTTACGGTGGTCTCGATCATGTGATAGCTTCCGGTGAGGATGTTAACATTCTCGTTCTTGATACTGAGGTTTATTCTAACACCGGTGGTCAGGCTTCTAAGGCTACACCGCTCGGCGCTATCGCTCAGTTTGCTGCTCAGGGCAAGCGTATCCGTAAGAAGGATCTGGGTATGATCGCTACTACCTATGGTTATGTCTATGTAGCACAGATCGCTATGGGTGCTGATCACAACCAGTGTCTGAAGGCTATCCGTGAGGCAGAGGCATGGCATGGTCCATCACTCATCATCGCTTATGCTCCATGTATCAACCACGGTCTGAAGGCCAAGGGTGGTATGGGTAAGAGCCAGGCAGAGGAAGCTAAGGCTGTTGAATGCGGCTACTGGCACCTGTGGCGTTACAACCCAGCATTGGCAGAAGAGGGTAAGAATCCGTTCTCTCTCGACTCCAAGGCTCCACAGTGGGAGAAGTTCCATGACTTCCTCATGGGTGAGGTTCGTTACCTGTCAGTGAAGAAGGCTTATCCAAATGAGGCTGAGGAACTGTTTGCTGAGGCACAGCGTATGGCTAAGATCCGTTACCAGAGCTATGTTCGTCAGACACAGATGAACTGGGGCGAAGAAGAAGCGTGAATGGTTTAGAGTGTAGAGTTTAGGGTTTAGAGTTTAAGGTTTCGGCTTAGCCGTGATCAGTGCTTAGACATAAAATCTATTCGCTACACTATAGACAATCATCAAAATGGGGACAGGTCCTTTACATAGGTTCTGTCCCCAATTAATATTTCTTTCATGAGCATACAATACCTTATAATAATTATCGTTTTAGCCATGGCCATCGGTTATGCCGCATGGAGAATCTATCTGGCGATCCGCCATGCCAACGACCCCTGCTATGGTTGTGCAGGATGTGCTTTGAAAGACATCAAACGGCATCAACTTGGTAAAAAAACACCGTGTCCGGATAAAAAACAATAGAAATATTTGGATAATCGGAAGAAAAGAAGTACCTTTGTGCCCGCAACAAATAACAAGGTGCCTTAACAAAGCGGTTATGTGGTGGTCTGCAAAACCATATAGAGCGGTTCGACTCCGCTAGGCACCTCTGAAGAATCCCACAGTTTACTTTTATAAGTACCTGTGGGATCTTTGTTAAGATATCCCCATGGTTTATTGACATACCTAAGAAAAAGAAGGTTATCGACGTATGACGAAAGATGAACTACTGCTCAGGATAAGAGAAGGAGGAAAACTGACAAACAACGACCAATTGCAGTTGGTCGCATTACTCAGTATCCCTGCCATCATCGCTCAACTGTCGAATATCCTCATGAACTATATCGATGCGGCGATGACAGGTACATTGGGTGCCAATGCCAGTGCCAGTATCGGTTTGGTCTCCACTACCCTATGGCTCTTCTGGAGTGTCATCGGTTGTTCCACCACCGGTTTCTCCGTTCAAGTAGCCCATCGTATAGGAGCTAATGACTTCAAGGGGGCACGTGACATTTTCCGGCAGTCGCTTTCCGCTTCCCTTGTCATCAGTATTCTCACGGCCATCATCGGAGTCTGCATAGCATGGCATCTTCCCGGATGGTTGGGAGCGGAAGAAGCCATACGTCATGATGCAACTATTTACTTCCTGATATTTGTCATCGGTCTGCCTTTGGGTATGATTGATATGTTGGCAAGTGGGATGCTGCGTTGTGCCGGTGACATCAAAACGCCAAGCATTGCTAATGTAGTAATGTGTTTCATCGATGTGTTTTTCAATTTCCTTCTGATCTTCCCTACGCGTACCATAGATATTCTCGGCATACATCTATGGATTCCAGGAGCCGGTTGGGGCGTAGCCGGAGCTGCTATCGGCACATGCCTGGCAGAAGCCATTGTCGCTTTCTGGTTATTATGGTATGCCACCACCAAGAGTAAGGAACTATCATTATGGAAAGAGAAAGGCCCATTCCTTCCCACCCATGATGTTCTTCAGCATGCTTATCACATCGCTGCCCCGATGTTCTTACAAAGAGTAGTGATGAATATCGCACAGATCGTATCCACCATTATCGTTGCCCCTCTGGGAGCTGTTGCCATCGCCGCGAATGCCTTCGGTATTACAGCCGAGAGTCTTTGTTATATGCCTGGATACGGTATCAGCGAGGCTGCCACCACGCTGGTGGGACAGAGTGTGGGTGCCGGCAGGTATAAGTTGACATACCGTTTTGCCTGGCTTACTACGATGGTAGGTATCATGGTGATGACAATCATGGGTATTATCATGTGGTTGGGAGCACCTTGGATGATGAGTATTCTCACACCTGTGGAAGAAGTGCGGCAGTTGGGTACAGAGTGTCTGCGTATTGAGGCATGGGCAGAACCGATGTTTGCTGCCTCTATCGTAGTTTATGGCGTATTCTTAGGTACTGGAGACACAATGAAGCCAGCACTCATGAACCTTTTCTCTATGTGGGCAGTACGAATCACTTTGGCTGCAGCCCTTGCACCTTCGTTAGGATTACACGGTGTATGGATAGCCATGGCCATAGAACTAACTTTCCGAGGTATTATCTTCCTCATACGATTAAGATGGGGACATTGGATCAAGATACGGCAAAAAGAATAAGCGCGGGATTGACTGCGTCGATCCCTACCCTGCCACGGGCAGACTCCCTGCGGAATAATTAAGGAATAATTGTGACTACTCTGCCCTTAGCGCGGGATTGACTGCGTCGATCCCTACCCTGCCACGGGCAGAGCATCACAAGAAAAAGGCTTCAAATATGAAAGCAAACTTTCTATTTGAAGCCTTTTTCTTGTGACTCCCGCGGGATTCAAACCCACAACCTTCTGATCCGTAGTCAGATGCTCTATTCAGTTGAGCTAGGGAGCCTTTTTCTTAAAAGCGATTGCAAAGGTAGGACGTTTTTTTGAAACCACCAAACATTTTCTCGTTTTTTTTCAAAAAAGGGTATAGATTTCCTTTTATTACACAATTATGATGTTATAATCCCCTTACCTTATCTGTTATTACCTAATTACTTAAGGAATAATCAAGCCAAACTTAAGGATGACTCCTGCATGCAAGAAACATCTATTCCTTGAATCGGTCACCCCAGCATTGTAACATTCGCTGATAAAGTTTTTCCTCCGACGGTGTATGTTGCGCATGCCATAAACGTCTGTTTTGCAAGTCGTCAGGCATAAACTGTTGCTTGACGAAATGATCGGGATAGTCATGTGCATATTTGTATCCATCGGAATACCCTAGATCAGCCATCAGTTTCGTTGGGGCATTACGCAGATGGAGAGGCACGGGTTGATTACCGGTTTCCTTCACCGTACTTAAAGCCTCAGCAATGCCCATATAAGCAGAATTGCTCTTCGGACTGGTAGCAAGATACACCGCGCACATTGCCAAAGGGATACGACCTTCCGGCCAACCTATTTTCATGACTGCATCGAAAGTGGCATTTGCTAATAGAAGCGCATTGGGATTAGCCAATCCGATATCCTCCGTTGCACTGATGATCAAGCGTCTGGCAATAAACTCCGGGTCTTCCCCACCCTCTATCATACGAGCCATCCAGTAAAGAGCTGCATCAGGGTCGGAACCTCGGATACTTTTGATAAATGCTGAAATGATATCATAGTGCATCTCACCATCTTTATCGTAAGCCAATGGATTCTGTTGCAATTGCTTTACCACCACGTCATCCGTGATAATAATCTCGTCTTCATCGGTATCTGCAACAAGTTCAAGAATATTCAGTAGTTTCCGTGCATCACCGCCACTATAACGGAGCATGGCACTCGTCTCTTTCAGGATGATCTTCTTTTTCTGCAGTTCTACATCATGATGGATGGCATGATCGAGCAACCATAGCAGATCGTCTTTATCCAAGGGTTTCAGTACATACAACTGACAACGGGATAACAACGGGCGGATAACTTCAAAAGAAGGATTCTCAGTGGTAGCTCCAATAAGCGTGACAATACCCTTCTCAACAGCTCCCAAAAGGGAATCCTGTTGACTCTTACTGAAACGATGAATCTCATCGATAAAAAGGATCGGACTGTTATTGTTAAAGAAACGACCACTCTTAGCTTTCTCAATAACATCACGAACATCCTTCACACCACTTGTCACAGCACTCAACGTATAGAAAGGAATCTCCAACTTGTTAGCGATAATCTGTGCTAACGTAGTCTTGCCGACGCCCGGAGGTCCCCACATGATAAAAGAAGAGATACGCCCTGTATCTATCATCTTCCTGAGTACAGCGCCTTCTCCAACCAAGTGTCTCTGACCGATATAGTCATCGAGTGTCCTTGGCCTCATCCTTTCTGCCAACGGTTGTGCCATATGTGTGCAAAGTTACAAAAAGTCGAGCGGAGGACAAAATAAATTCATTTATTTTTCATCCCGAGACGCAGTAACTTCAACAAAGTTAAAGTTACAAAAACGAGTGCAGAACATTTAGAACCCCTTGATAAGGGGCGGCTATAATGCAGGGTTATTTTGTCGAGTGCATAGTAAGTTATCCAAAGTTATTAACTAACCCTAACACTTTCTATAATAAAAAGTGGACTAATCAAGTAGTAATAGTCCACTAATCGAGTAGTAATAGTCCACTAATCAAGTATTAAAAGTGGACTAATCAATACTAAAGTACTCGAGTTTTAATCACCAATACTAACAGCAATGGTGATAGAGTTCATGCGTTTCGGTATTAAGCCACCAAACGAAAGAGAAGTAACCCTTTTATAAAGAATAATGATGTTTATCAGAAAAAATCAAGATATCATAAAAAAAAATCGGAGAAATACTTGATTTTATCATTTAATCTTTTATCTTTGCAAATTAAAGAAACAAACATTTACCGTCTTCTGTCGTCTATCACAAGCAACAGATTGACCAATAATAAATTAAAACAAGAAAAACGATGAAGGAGTTAAATATAAAGGCGCTTACCTTGAAGACTTTAAACAAGAGTAACATTTGGGACACTCAGGAAAACGATATTTTCCGTATGTGGGAGGCAGCAGAGAAAGACACTGACCTGAAAGACAACATGCGGCATTATATGGATATTATTCGTAGTGCCTATGATGCAGAAGAGGTAAAGATAGACAAGCCGGAGGTTATCAAGAAATATGAGAACCGCGGATATAAGATCGGTCAGCTGAAGGTTGATGAAGGCACAAAGGTGAAATGGGCTATCAAGAAGCATCCTATCTCTAGGGTTACCGATCTGACATACGAGAATATCCGTCATATCTCGGCAGCCAAACTCATTGAAGTGTTAGACCGTAATTTCGGAGGTGGTTGGGAGAGTCTGTCACAAAGTATTCAGGATATTATCCAGAGTGCCTTTGATATCAGTACCACTACCCTTCCGAAAGACCGTTTGCATAACCCCGGTGGGATGTACGAGAAGAAAGTTAATGATGGCTTTGAAGTCTTGGAGATTGCCAAAGGTACTTGGGTAGAGGCTATCTTCGCCAAAGAGAAGCCCGTCATCGAGAGAGTACGTAGCCGTTTTGACATTCCTGATGACAGTGATACACCTATCGACGAGGATGCTGACGTAGAGGTAGAAGATCATTACAATGACCCCGATGACGATGACGATCTCTATGATGAGGAGAAACTTACTGAAGAGAGTTATCGCACGACGATAGAGACAAGTGCTGAAGACTTGAGTCTCGATGATGTTGACGTTGCAGACGAGGATGAATACTAATGATAAATACAAAATAATAATGGGGGATCGTTCGGTCCCCCATTATTATTGATATCTGACAAAGCACTTATTTTCCTGTAACACTCCTGATGATACCTTCAAGAATACCTTTAAGTTCTGCGCCGACACTGTTTACCTTTGTCTTCAGACCATCGGCCATATAACCGGCACAGTTTCCTTCAAGTTCACCGATATAACGACGCTCCTCAACAGTATAATCATATCGACTGATATTCTGACGGATTCTCAAGAACTGATCAGCAGCTAACTGCCAGTCCTGGTAGTTATAATAAGCACTATTATCACGCAACTCATAAGAGAATTTCTCCAACTGATTGATGGCATGCCGCTTTGTAGAGCATGAACTCATAAGCATACACATCCCAATCAGCGAAACCGCAATAAATAACTTAATTTTCATATTCACCTTATTATATTAAACTTATTGATGTTGTTCACGCAGTAAGTCATTAACAGTCTTAACAGGATTGAAGGTTGACAAAGGAACTTCTACAAAGACCGTATTCCAATCACTCATCGCTCCATTCCACAATCCGGGCAACTCCAGAGCCTTCAGCTCCTTACCATTCTTACTCTTTGAAGATATAAAGCCTGTTGTCTTATCAACATATTTCGGCAGATCGAATGCTTCACCCTTATAATCCTTCACGGCACATACGAGATCTACTGGATTGAAATGAGTTCCTTCCGTAAACATCCTCATATACTCCTCGTTCGACTTATCTATCTGACTGCTTTCCAGAATCTGCAGACTGACAGTGCCATCTTGGTTATAGGTAAGGAACGGACCGCCACCGGGCTCACCGACATTCTTCACTACGCCACAAACACGCATCGGACGATTCAGCTTATTACGCAGATAGATAACCAGTTCTGCATCCTCCAGTTCTTTGATATCCGCTTTCCTACAACAGAGATCCTGCTGCACAAAGTGAATAATCTCCTCCAGTTTGTTATGATTGTAAACACCGGAGTCAAGCACTCTGAGATAATCGAAAGCTTTCTTCTGTAAGTCAATCAATACACCGGCAATCACCTGCTTATACTCTACGGTATCAGCCTTAATACGATCAGGCACTACATTATCAATATTCTTGATGAAAATCACATCTGCATCGATGTCATTAAGGTTCTGAATCAGTGCGCCATGACCACCTGGACGGAAAAGCATAGAACCGTCTTCATTACGGAATAAGGTATTGTCAGGGTTAGCAGCTACTGTATCGGTACTCGGCTTTTGCTCTGAGAAAGAGATATTGTAGTTGATATCATATTTCTTAGCAAATGAATCAACCTTATCCTTTACTTTCTGCTCGAAGAATTCTATATGCTCATGCGATACTGTGAAATGTACGTTTGCCTCACCATTGCTGGCTGCATATAATGCTCCCTCTACCAGATGTTCCTCCATAGGCGTGCGGGGACCTTCCTCATACTGATGGAACAAAAGCATTCCCTTGGGTAGCTGTCCGTAGTTCAAGCCCTCAGCCTTCAACATATTAGCAACGACAGCCTTATAATTGTTCTCACCAATCAGTGCCTTGATATCTTTACCATTATTCTCCACACATTTGGCATTGAGTTCATCATAGAAGGCAAACTTCTCTATGTTATCGAAGAAATGCTTTTCAAAATTAGTAGTAGGAACATCATAGTCAGCATCCAGGAATGCAAACATATCCTTGAACATTCTACTTGCAGCACCTGACGCCGGAACAAACTTCACGATCTTGTGCCCTTCTTTCTTATACGCATTCCATAGGTCAACATAGTTATTACGGTCTCCTTCATCCAAACGGATAATTCCCTGTCCTATACCTGCAGCAGACTCTATCTTCAAAAAGGGAAAACCTGTCTTGAATTCTTCGAGCTGCATATTGATCTGTTCTTCAGTGATACCCTTCTGGGCAATTTGCTTAAGGTCTTGCTGTGATAACATAACTAGTAAATTTTAATGATTTTCCAAATTTATTCCACAAATATAATTAGTTTTTCTGAAATATAAAAACGATTAGATGAAAAAGTTGTATCTTTGCAAAGAATTTACGGAATATATCCAAAGACCGATGGAAAACGGATTGCCTTACACGGATACAGAAATCACTCAGATATGGGATCTGTTTGAAAAACTGTTGCAGATATTAGAACCTCATCTCAAAGAAGGAGATGAGGAAAAGTTACGTGCCCATATCAAAATGTCGCTCGAGAGTGGTGTCATTCCAAGGGATGTATTCGGACTAAATCCTATCCTGATGAGTCTTGAGACCGCCTTTATAGCTATTGAGGAGGAAGGACTGAAGCGTGATGGGGTATGCGCCATACTCTTGTATTCCAGCGTATTCCATGGTTTAACCACCCTGGAACAAATAAAAAAAGAATATGGAGAAACTGTCTGTACTATCCTTCATGGCTTAGTACGTATACAGGAGTTATATACAAAGAACCCTGTCATTGAGAGTGAGAATTTCAGGAATCTGTTACTCTCTTTTGCTGAAGACATGCGTGTGATTCTTATTATGATTGCCGATCGTGTAAATATGATGAGGCAGATAAGGGACACCGAACAGGTAGAAGCAAAGATGCAGGTGAGTCAGGAAGCTAACTACCTCTATGCCCCTCTGGCGCATAAGCTCGGATTGTATAAATTGAAAAGCGAGTTGGAGGATCTCTCCTTGAAATATCTTGAGCACGATGCTTATTATATGATCAAGGATAAGTTGAACGCCACCAAGAGAAGCCGTGATATCTATATAGAAAAATTCATTGCTCCTATCGATGAGAAACTGAAAGAGGCTGGACTGAAGTTCCACATGAAGGGGCGCACAAAGAGTATCCATAGCATCTGGCAGAAGATGAAGAAGCAGAAATGTGGTTTCGAAGGTATCTTTGATCTTTTTGCCATTCGTATCATCCTTGACTCGGATGAATCATTGCAACATGCTGATTTGAAAAAACTCAGGATGAAAGAACATGCCCAATGCTGGCAGGTTTTTGCCATTATCACCAATATGTATCAGAGTAATCCCAAGCGATTACGTGACTGGTTGACTGTTCCTAAGTCGAATGGATATGAAAGTTTGCATATCACGGTTCTCGGTCCGGAGAATAAATGGGTGGAAGTACAGATCAGGACTGAGCGTATGGATGATGTGGCGGAACGTGGTCTGGCAGCCCATTGGCGTTACAAGGGTGTGAAGAGTAGCGAAGGCGGTATGGACGAGTGGCTTAACAGTATCCGATCAGCCCTTGAAGCCGGTGATGGTAATGCTGTAATGGATGAGTTTAAGATGGATCTCTACGAGGATGAGGTATTTGTCTTCACCCCAAAAGGAGATCTGATCAAGTTCCCCAAGGGAGCTACCGTTCTTGACTTTGCTTATCATATCCATTCTAAGGTAGGAAATGCCTGTACAGGTGCTCGTATCAACAACAAGATTGTTACCTTCCGTCATCAGTTGCAGAGTGGTGATCAGGTAGAGATACTTACTTCATCGAATCAAAAGCCCCGACAGGAATGGCTGAGAATCGTCAAGACCAGTCGTGCAAAATCAAAGATCCGGTTGGCTTTGAAAGAGACACAGGTAAAGGAAGCGCTTTTTGCCAAGGAGATGTTGGAAAGGCGGTTGAAAAACCGCAAGGTCGAATTGGAGGAGAGTGTGATGAACCATCTCATCAAGAAAATGGGATTCAAAGAGACTCGCGACTTCTACAAACAGATAGCCGACGGGACATTGGATGCCACTGAAGTCATCGACAAATATGTAGAGCTTCAACAGCAAGGGAAAGGCAACACTGTCACTCCCAATAATCCAACCCAGAAGGCTGAGGAATTCGTCTTTGAGAATCCTAACGAGGAGATTATAGAGCATAATGATGATGTGTTGATCATCGATAAGAATCTGACGGGGGTTGACTTTCAGTTGGCAAAATGCTGTCATCCTATATACGGTGATCGGGTCTTTGGTTTTACCACCATCAACGGGGGTATTAAGATTCACCGTTATGACTGTCCCAATGCCCCCGAACTACGTCGTCGATACGGTTATCGCATCGTTAAGGCTCAGTGGAGTGGAAAGGGTAATTCCCAGTATTCCACCACCTTACATATTATTGGCAATGATGATATCGGCATTGTTAACAATATCACCAGTATCATTTCCAAAGAAGAAAAGATCATGATGCGCTCCATCAACATTGACAGTCATGACGGACTTTTCTCCGGCAATCTGATTATCAATGTGGAAGACACCTCACGGTTACAATCTCTTATCAAGAAGTTACGTGCTATTAAAGGTGTAAAACAAGTCACACGTATATAGGTTATTCCACTTTTAAATAGGTAATGCGAATCACTTCTTGGGTGGTAGCTGTTATCTTACAGTTGTCATCCGGACGTTCGTTGACAAGCCAAACGATACGGTCATCTCTGTCTGTGAGCACCAACTGACGATTCTTCTCGAAAAGGGTAAATTTCCTGTTTGTCATATAATCACTGACCAACTGTGATCCTTTCATACCGAAAGGTCGGAAACGGTCTCCATTACGTACTGTCCTTAATATCAGTGGGAAATGTATGGATGCAGCATCCATATTTACACACGCACGTTCTTTACTGATCTGAAACGAACCATCCACCAGGATACGTTCAATCTTCAGTTTCTGTCCATTGCTAAAGAGGTAACTCCCTTCCTCAGGAATACGCAAGGTCACAGATTGCTCTTCACTATCTCTGATAGGTTCAACAATGAGCTGGTCGCGGTTAACCAACAACTGATGCGTGCTACTACTGAAGACAGCCCCACTATTGGCAGTGAGATTCTGATAGATAATCTCTACCTGTGAAGAGTTGAAATGATAATCCCGCAGAATATAAAATAAGGTGTACTCGGGAGATACTTGTTCACACAGACGATTTACCGGGATGACACAACCCTTTTCAAGGGATTGTTCCTCACCCAACACATTGGTTACCGACTGCTGCATAGCTGCTTCGAAGACTTTAAAAGCTTCACTGATACGTATCGTGGTTTTGGAAATACTCTCCCCTACCGACGGATTGATACGTTGCATGGCTGGTATAACCCCCAATCGTATTTTGTTTCTGACAATATTTGCAACAAGATTCGTACTGTCGGTAACATATTCTTCTCCTAATGCCTGAAGATATTCTTCTATCTCCTTTCGAGAGACACAGAGTAAAGGACGGAT
The DNA here is from genome assembly GCA_017550455.1 of Prevotella sp. Taxonomy (GTDB): domain Bacteria; phylum Bacteroidota; class Bacteroidia; order Bacteroidales; family Bacteroidaceae; genus Prevotella. The sequence continues at coordinate 14,601 of JAFZPF010000124.1, read as the reverse complement.
GATATCACCATTCAAAGGAGCAATTCCTCTTAATCCTTGTAAACCGGTTCCTCTGATAAGGTTCATCAACATCGTTTCCACGGAGTCATCACGATGATGACCCACACAGATACCATCAGCATGGATATCATCTTTCAACTGTGAGAAATAATGATATCGAAGTTCACGGGCCGCCATCTCAACACTTATGCGATGGAGGGTAGCATACGAACGGGTCTCAAAATGCACTCTGTGAAGGGGGATGTGTTTACGCTCACACAAAGCGATACAGAATTGCTCATCTCTTTCTGCTTCCCCACGACGAAGGTTGAAGTTACAGTGAACAGCTTCAACAAGATAGTGTAACCTGTTGAGAATCAACATTAAGGAAACGCTATCAGCTCCTCCGCTTAAAGCGACGAGATAACGTTTGTCGGATTGTAACAAACGATGTGTTTCGATAAACGCCTTTACACGTTCTTCCACCTTCTTGATTAACTGTCCTTGCTCCATACCACCCTAAACTCTAAACCATAAACTCTAAACCATAAACTCTAAACCATAACCTACTCCACATACAATACTAACCCCTTCAGGTATTCACCCTCGGGATGATAGATATTGATGGGATGATCTGCCGGTTGATGCAACTGATGAAGAATCCGTACTTTCCTGCCTGCCATGGCAGCGGCCGTAAACACGGCATTCCGAAAATGATCCTTCGTAACAACCTGAGAACAACTGAAGGTAAACAGGATGCCGCCTTTTTGTATTTTCTCCAATGCCTTCATATTCAGACGAGTGTATCCCTTCAATGCATTATGAAGTGCACCCCGATGTTTGGCGAAGGCCGGCGGGTCGAGGATTATCAAATCATAAGTATTCTCTGCCCTGTCAAGGAACTTAAAAGCATCATCACAAAAGGCCTGATGACGATCATCGTCAGCAAAATTCAGTTGAACATTCGTATTTGTCAAATCTATCGCCTTGGCACTGCTGTCCACAGAATGAACGAGTTGTGCACCACCTCTCATAGCATAGAATGAGAATCCTCCGGTATAGCAGAACATATTCAGGACTTTCTTGCCATTGGCATATTGTTCTAACAATTTACGGTTCTCACGCTGATCCACAAAGAATCCTGTCTTCTGCCCCTTTAACCAGTCAACATGAAAAAGGAGTCCGTTCTCCATGGCTGTGTTATCACTGCTTCCACCAATGATAAAACCATCCTCCTGACCGAGATCGGCTTTATAAGGAAGGGTCGTCTCACTCTTGTAATAAACATTCTCTATACGGTGATCCATCACCTCCATCAACTGTCGAGCAATCGTCATACGCTCCACATGCATACCCACACTATGAGCCTGCATCACAGCTGTCTTTCCATAACAGTCAATAACTAATCCCGGCAGGTTGTCGCCCTCTCCATGAACCAGACGATAAGTATTGTTCGAAGGACTGTCGGCAATGCCGATACGCTGGCGCATCACAAAGGCTGACAACAAGCGGTCATGCCAGAAACGGTCGTCAATGGCTATGTCTCGGAAAGAGAGAACCCTCACGGCTATCGATCCTATCTGAAAATGCCCCACGGCAATAAACATATTATTGGCGGTCATCACTTGAACCACCTCTCCTTCTTCAATATCGGGATCAGCATGATGAATAGCCCCGGAAAAGACCCATGGATGGAATCTCTTCAGACTCTCTTCCTTACCCTTCTTGAGATATATTTTCTTGTATGTCATAATCAACAATTTTCAGTTCATAATCTTTTGTCACAAGCAATCGCTGCAACTCTTGATAGATTTTTATACAGGCCCAGGCATCGGTGGCCGCATAGCGTTTCTGGGCATCTGTAAGATTAGCATTCTCCCAGTTACTTAACTGTTCGCGTTTCCTGATTCTCAAGCCGAACAGATTGGCATACAACTTCTGCAGACTCAGATCTTCAATACCTATCTTTCCAACCATTTCTTGAATATCAATGAAAAAGCCCGGCGTAAACAACGTTCTTCGTTTCAGCGAGAGGAGATCATCATGCCAAGAGAGTCCTACCTTAGGCACTGTCTTATCCTCCAGCAGACGGATAATTGCCGGAGTCATTCCAATAAGATTCAGTCGGAAGAGAAAGCAGTGGGTCGTTGTAGCTACCTGCAAGAGTGCAACCTTGTAAGTCACTCCTTTTCGGAAGGAAGGGCGTGTCTCGGTATCTATTCCCAACAATACATGTGAAAGGAGATAATCCACTGCACGTTCTGCCTCTCCGGCAGTGTTTATCACGATGATACGTCCCTCAAAAGCAGCGACCGGCAGGCGAGCAATCTCTTTTTTATCGTATTTATTATAAATGATTTTTCCCATTTTCTTCTAACTATTTGCAAAATTAGAAAAAAAAAGCAATTAAATGCCCTTTTCTGATAAAATTCAATTACTTTTGCAGTTAAATAGTAAATATACGATGGCAAAAAAGAAACAAAAACAGAAAAGTGCTTCTTTTAAAGAGGCACTTGGTGTTAAAAATATATTTGAGAACGATTTGTTTAACTTTATCTTCGGGGTGGTTTTGTTTATCATCGCCGTTTATCTGATTATTGCCTTTATCTCCTATCTTACAACCGGGCAGGCAGATCAGAGTATGGTGCTCGACCTAAGACCCGATGAGTGGTTGAACAGTAAGAAAGAGTTTCAGAATTCATGCGGTTCACTGGGAGCCTTACTCTCTCATTTCTTCATTGCGAGATGTTTTGGATTGGCAGCTTTTATCATTCCTCTGTTGATAGGATTGCTAGGTATCAAACTGATGCGTGCCTTCCAGCATTTCAACCTGTGGAAGTGGTTCCTAAGTCTGGCCATCATCATGATCTGGTGTTCAGTGGCATTCGCCAAGTTCCTTACCCCCCTCACTGGTGAACAGGTTTATAATCCAGGTGGCGACCATGGACAGTTTATCAGTCAGTGGCTTGAGAATGTGATAGGATCACCTGGACTGACGGCTGTTCTCCTTTTGGTTGCTATTCTCTTCCTCACCTATGTCAGCTCCGAGACGATTACTGTCATCCGTAATCTCCTCAACCCCTCACGTTATCTTAAAAAGGTAAAGTTCGTCATTACCAACAATGAGAAGAAAACAGCGAATGAGCAAGAGGAAGAAGTAATGTCGCCAGTAATCACAGTTGCCGGTGATGAAGAAGAGACAAAGACCATCGACCTGACTCCTGATGAACTGAAGAAGAAAGCGGAGAAGGATATCATCGTTGAGCATAACGAACCCATTACGGATAAGAAAGACCGTTCAGACATAAAAGATAATGACATCCCGTTGGATGTACAGACAGGTAAAGAGGAAGATAATGCTGATGCTAAGCGTGTAAACACCGAAGTAGATCTGAGTACACCTATCAATCCCAAAGAACCATGGACGAAATATAAGTACCCTACTCTCGATCTGTTGGCCGGCAACAAGAACGAGCGACTGGTGGTTGACAATGCTGAGCAGCAGGCTAATGCCAACCGTATCATTGAGGTATTGAGAAACTTCAGTGTGGAGATCAAGTCGATCCATGCCACCGTAGGACCTACTGTCACCCTTTATGAGATAACACCCGCCGAGGGTGTGCGTATCTCCAGGATCCGTAACCTCGAAGACGATATCGCTTTGAGTCTTTCTGCCCTTGGCATCCGTATCATTGCCCCGATACCCGGCAAGGGAACCATCGGTATTGAGGTGCCTAACACCAATCCTCAGATCGTCTCCATGAGAAGTATTCTGGATACGGCAAAGTTCAAAAACACCCCGATGGAATTGCCTCTGGCATTGGGTAAGACCATCACCAATGAGGTATTTATGGTTGACTTGGCAAAGATCCCTCATCTGCTGGTTGCAGGTGCTACCGGACAAGGTAAGTCTGTGGGTCTCAATGCCATCATCACATCACTGTTATACAAGAAACATCCTAACGAGCTGAAACTCGTTCTTATTGACCCGAAGAAGGTGGAATTCAGCGTTTATACACCTATTGTGAACCACTTTATGGCACAGGTGCCTGATGAGACAGACAGTGAGGAGGCTATCATAACGAATGTCACGAAGGTTATCCGCACACTCAACTCCCTCTGTCGATTGATGGATCATCGCTATGATCTGTTGAAACTGGCTGGCACCCGGAACATCAAGGAATATAACAAGAAATTCATTGAGCATAAGTTAAAGCTTACCGACGGACATGAATATATGCCGTATATCGTGGTCATCATTGATGAGTTCGGTGATCTGATCATGACTGCCGGTAAGGAAATAGAGTTGCCAATTGCCCGTATCGCTCAGTTAGCACGTGCAGTAGGTATCCACATGGTTATCGCCACACAACGACCGACCACGAAGATCATCACGGGAAATATCAAAGCTAACTTCCCTGGACGTATCGCCTTCCGTGTCGGTGCCCGTATCGACTCTATGACTATTCTCGACCAGACAGGTGCCAACCAGCTCATCGGCCGTGGTGATATGCTCTACTGCAATGGTGGAGAACCCATCCGTGTACAGTGTGCATTCATCGACACACCGGAGATTGAAAGGATCAACGAATATGTTGAGCATCAGCCAGGTCCCCTGGAGCCTCTGGAGTTACCCGAACCTCCTGCAGAAGACGGCGGTGGTGGTGGTGGTGGTAGTATGGATGTTGCTAACCTCGACCCGATGTTCGATGAGGCAGCCCGTGCCATCGTCAGCTCCCAGCAAGGTTCCACCAGTATGATACAGCGTAGGTTCTCTATTGGTTACAACAGAGCCGGTCGTCTGATGGATCAACTCGAGAAGGCGGGTATCGTAGGTGAAGCCCAGGGAAGTAAGCCGCGTGAGGTGCTGATCACCGACATGACATCGCTGGAGAGTAAACTGGCATCGTTACAACACTGATTAAACCTCACGGTTATTGAGGAGTCAAAAGAATAAAAAAGGCATAATATGAAAAGATTATATTTATTGAGTTTATTGATGCTTGCATGTGTATCCATGGGAGCTCAAAACAATCAGGCACGACAGATCTTAGACAAGACAGCTGCCGTGGTAGGTCACAAAGGAGGTGCTACTGCTTCGTTCTCGATGAGTGGTAAATATGGTGATGCGGCAGGCACAATAGCCATCAAAGGAAATAAGTTTTGTGCACAGACCAGCCAGTATATTATCTGGTTTGACGGTAAAACACAGTGGGCATACAACAAAAAGGTGGATGAGGTGAATGTGAGTACTCCAACCGAGGCACAGCAGCAGTCGCTCAACCCCTATACCTTTATCAATATCTACAAGAATGGCTTTACCCTGAGCAGCCAGAAGGTTGCGACCAACTACCGTGTCCATCTGAAAGCCCAGAATCAGAAACGGACCATCAAAGAAATGTACATCACCATCAATAAGGTATATCAGCCTACAGAGGTAAAGATGCGCACAGATAAAGGTTGGTCAACCATCAAGATCAGTAATTTCCAGAAAAAGAATCTCGGTGACGATACTTTCCGCTTCAATGCTAAGAAATACCCTGATGCAGAAGTAATCGATCTACGTTAATTTATCATCCATGAACAGACTTGAAATTTACAAGACATTACGTAAGCATGTAAAACTCTCTGAGAAGAGAAGTCTAAGTTACGAACAGAATAAAACCGCCAAATATGTGATTTATTTCTTTTCCGGTTTTATGCTGATTTATCTGATCTTCATTGCTATCATGATGTCACTGATAGCCAATGAACAGTCGTTCGCCACCAGGGCAGAGTTCTTCTTCGGACTACTGCCTTTCATGCTGACGGCCGATTTCCTCATACGTTTTTTGGCACAACAAACACCCGCACAACTGGTGAAGCCTTACCTGCTTCTCAATCTCCCACGCTATGCTTGTGTGGAGAGTTTCATATTGTCAGCGATGATGAGTACCAACAACCTGTTATGGCTCTTTATCTCCGTGCCTTATGTCATCATGTCCGTGCTCTTCTCATACGGTTTCTGGTCGTGCATCGGCTTTGTCATAGGTTTCCAGTTGTTGATCATTGCCAACAGTCTGAACTATATGCTATGGAGGACCATGATTCTCCGTAATATACTCTGGTGGATTGCACCTATTATCATCTATGGACTACTCTTCTTACCATGGATCATCACAGGAAGCTTTGATAAGATGTTCAACATCTTTGCTCCCCTGGGTGAGGCTTTTGCCCGTGGAAACATCTTAGCGTACATAGGTGCACTTGTTCTACTGTATATCTTCTTCATGATCAACAGGAAAGTACAGTATCACTATACGATGGTTGACACAACCATGTCGAAGAATACCGCCATGAAGAGCGTGACAGAGATCCACCAGCTCGACCGTTTCGGCATCATCGGGGAGTACATCAAACTGGAGGTGAAGAGTATTATGCGTAACAAGAATATACGTAATTCATTCATCTTCTCCGTTATCTTCACCGTGATTCTGAGTCTCGTTATTTCATTCACTGATGTTTACAGCGATTCGTTCTCTAATAAGTTCTGGATTGTTTATGTCTTTATCCTCATGGGAGCAAGGGCATTGTGTAGCGGTCTGGGAGCTGAAGGTAACTACATCGACCTGTTGATGACGAACAAAGAGAATATTCTGAAACTGCTTCACGCAAAGTATTTCTTTTACTCTGCCATGAACTTCCTGCCATTCATCATCATGATCCCTACCATCATTGCAGGAAAATATTCTCTACTTGCCGTCGTTGCCATGCTATGTTTCAGTATCGGACCGGTATATTGCATCTTCATGCAGATGGCGGTATGGAATAAGCAAACCACTCCTCTGAACTCCAAGATGGTGAGCAAAGGGAATGTGGAGAGTAACTGGTTTGCCGTGGCTGCAGAGATGGGAGCGATGTTCGGACCTGTCATCCTACTCTTTGTCTTCGGAACATTCCTCAGTGAGAACATGACATACCTGGTCATGCTGCTCATCGGTATCTCCTTCATCGCCTGCCGCAACTTATGGATGCGTAATATCTATCAACGACTGATGGCCCGCAGATACGAGAACATGGAGAGTTTCCGCGCTACCAGACCTTAAATTATGGAAAATAGATTTAGGTAGTAGGAAATCACTTGGGAACTGCTCTGAATGTGCCTGTCCCCGCCAATGACCTACCGGGTAGGGATAACCCTACCCCTATATGTTTACAGGCTTATAGCTCGTCTACTTGTTTACTCGTTTACTAAAAACATATGAAAGAAATAATTCTGACCCTTCTGCTTTGTCTGTCAACGACCTTATGTGTCAATGCACAGCAAGAGATTATCATCAATGGACAACCGGTGGAAAAAACTGTTGTCCAACTGACGTTCAGTGGCGATAATGTCATTCTGCTCTTCGCGGATAACAGTACACAAACCACAGATATGGGAGATGTGACCATCAGACTGTTTGATGATGGGACTACTGATATCCATCAACTGCAGACTTTCCGTTTGAAACAACCTGTTGATGGACGACTGGTAATTGAAGGCGTGGCAGCCGGTGTCCCTGTCTTCATCTATGACACTACAGGAAAGATGATCCAACGCACGATAGCTACAGAAGATATTACCATCTTGGATATCTCCTCATTGAAAAGAGGTATTTACTTGCTTAAGACAGGAAAACAGATTATAAAATTCATCAAACATTAATCCCATGAGAAAAATCACTATAACCATCTTATTGAGTATCGCGGTCTTGGGATTTTCACAAAACAAGATGAATATCACCCTTAAAGGTGGGGCTGTAAATACTTATAATACCACTGAAGTGCAGAAGGTAGATATCAACGGTAAGAATATCACCGTATATCCGACCAACGGCGAGAGTATCTCTTACACAGGCTCCGTCAGTGGGATTGCCTTTGTGAAAAACAAATCCGACCATGTCATCATCAACGAAGCCGGCGGGTGGTTCGAATCCGCATATGTGAAATGGGCGCCCTACGCTGGAGCTTCTGCCTACCATATATATATAAAAGGTGAGAAAGAGAGCGAGTATCATCAACTCGATAACGAACTCGTCCGCAACTATGGGTCTTATGGCCGGGCAGACATGCCCGGATTGAAAGCCGGCACCTACCAGATGAAAGTGGTGCCTGTGGTAAATGGTAATGAACAGGAAGCGGCAGCATCAGTCACTTCCGACCTGGAAGTAAGAGCACACGACCGTAGTGGCTTTGCTCACTTCAACTATTCTAACGGTGTGGGAGCCTATAATAATGACGGCACACTGAAGGAAGGTGCTAAGGTGATATATATCACCGCCAATACGGCGAAGACCGTCACTACACAAGTAAAGACAGGAGATAAGGCAAGTAATATCACAACCTATACCGGTATCCAGTCCATTCTCGACGGTTATATGAAAGGTTATGACAACACTCCTATCTGTTTCCGTTTGATCGGCAAGGTCTCTCTCAGCGACCTCGATCATATCAGCAGTTCTGCAGAAGGCTTGCAAATAAAGAACAACAAGAGTGGCCCTATGAATATCACCATTGAGGGTATCGGCGATGATGCCACCATCCATGGCTTCGGCATCCTCCTGCATGGAGCAGAGAGTGTGGAGATACGTAACCTCGGAGTGATGTGGTTCATGGATGACGGTATCTCTATTGACACAGAAAACCTTCATTGCTGGGTTCACCATGTTGATTTCTTCTATGGGCAGAAAGGGTCTGACAAAGACCAAGTGAAAGGCGATGGTTCACTCGATGTGAAATCCAACTCACAGTATTGCACATTCTCTTATAATCATTTCTGGGACAGCGGAAAATGTTCCCTCTGCGGTATGAAGAGCGAGAGCGGACCAAACTTTATGACCTATCACCATAACTGGTTTGACCATTCTGACTCCCGTCATCCACGTGTACGTACGATGAGCGTACATGTGTATAACAATTATTTCGACGGTAACAGCAAATATGGTGTGGGGGCAACTACCGGTGCGGATATCTTTGTGGAAAACAATTATTTCCGCGACTGTAAATACCCTATCCTCACCTCTATGCAAGGCTCTGATATAGCAGGCGGAGGTGACGGGACGTTCTCCAGCGAGGATGGCGGATCCATCAAGGCATACGGTAATATCATGAAGGGTGTCTATACCTATCGGCCATACAGCAATACCAATAAAACAGAGTTTGATGCCTACGAGACAGACAGTCGCGAGGGCCGTGTGCCTGCCGATGTGACAGCCAAAAAGGGTGGCGATACCTACAGCAATTGGGATACCGACGCCTCTCTGATGTACAGCTATACTCCTGATGATGCCGCTCAGGTGCCTGCCATCGTAAAAGGAATCTATGGTGCAGGACGTATCAACCATGGGGATTTCCGTCCGATCTTTAACAATAACATACAAGACAATGAGGATAATCTGCTTACTAATCTCTCGTCGGCCATTCAATCGTACGACTCTTTCCTGGTGGGTTTCTATGAAGGTGATACCACTATCGGTAAGGGAGGTGTGGGATTCTCTACCACCGGCGGTGATACCACAGAGGGTGATGAATTGCCTTTCGGTGACTATAACAAAGCAGAGGGAGGGGCAGACAACCCACCTGTAACGACCGGTGATGCCTTCATGGCCTCTGCCGACGGTAACGACTATTTCTTCTTCAACAGCGATAATGCTGAACAAGTGAACAGTTGGATAGCCAATGGTGTTATTACAATGGATAGTGATAGTAAGTTTAATCCTAACGGTGGTAGTGAAAAATTCCCCAAATATACAGGTTCATTACAATTAGCCACAGGAACTGGTTACGTGATTTTCAAGTGTCCCAGTGTGAGTACTTTCCGCCTGCAACTGATGCGTACGGGCAAGTATGAAGGTAAAATTTACACGAGTTCTGATGGTCAGACTTTCAAAGAGGTTTCATCACTTTCTGGCTCATCCGGCAATAAAGAACTTGACATCTCCTCTTCCGTGGCTTCCAACAAGGAGGTTTATGTCAAGATCGAGAATACCTCTACAGGTTCTATGCATATCCATGCCGCCTATATCATCGCTGCAAAACAATAGGATGTGAGTTTATTAGTTGGGGACAAACTCTGAAAGGGCTTGTCCCCGCTAAGTATATTCTTGGAGGATTCTTACCTCAAAAGGAGGAAAATCCTGCAAAATCACAAAAACATCGATTTTTTTAGCAAGAAAACGGGTTAAATCATTTGGCTTTATATAATAATTATTTAACTTTGCAGCATTGAAAAACATTTTATTAATCATTTAATTAAAAAATACTATGTACAACATTGACGATTTCAATTACTTATTGCAAGAAGAGACCAATAAGTTAAACAAGATGACAAATGTCAAAAAAGTAGTCACCCACTTTGAGTTAGATGACATGCCACAAGACATTAAAGTATGTAAACAATTGTTGTATATCATGATCAACAATTACTGGTTCCAAAAACAAAATGAGGTTATCAGTAAAATAAGACAGCGCATACCGAACATAAACTTTTACCAGATTTTCTCCTCATTGGACAGCTATCATCGTTTTATGTGCCTCTGTGTCAAGAATGACTTGATAGAAGAACATTATGAAAATGGGATACATCTGAATAGGATAACCATAAAGACCAAGAAAGGGAGAATTATGACGTTTGCACGAATGTTGAAGGAATTTCTGATTGATCGTCCTGAGAATGCTATCTATGGTCTTGACATATCACTTCTGAAACGTCTTATCGGCATGGGATGTGCCGTTAGATGTCCTAATCAACAAAGTCTGCTTACGAGCTTTTATCGGTTGTAAGTTATTCATTAGAATAACCATTCGATTGCTTATTTGCCCAGCAAGGGCATTGAACAAACAGCCCGGGGCATTGCCCTGGGTTTTGTTAAATGTTGAGTTTGTAGATCGCAATCAAGGGGGGCTGGGGCCGCTTCGCAGCCCCGTACACCCCTTTCTTTTACAAGAAAAACATTTTTTCTAAAAAAAACAGAAGAAATATTTGGTGGTTCAGAGAAAAGTATGTACCTTTGCATCCGCATTTGAGAAGTTGCACCCGTAGCTCAGTTGGTAGAGCACCTGACTCTTAATCAGGGTGTCCAGGGTTCGAACCCCTGCGGGTGTACTAAAAAAGGAATTAGATTCGTTCTAATTCCTTTTTTTATGGTCATAATATTCCGTCTATGATATCCTTACTTTATTCTCTAATCGTATGCGGTATGTGATGGTTTCTGTAAATCACGTACACAGACCTCCCACACTTTACATTGGCGTGCCTTACCCTCAGGACCTTCCACGCTGAGTGTCACTACATAATGAGAGAAATCCCGACTATAGGTATGAATGGGGTTTTGCTCCGTTGATGTTGCACCGTCACCGAAATCCCAATGCCAGGAAGTGATATTCCCATAGCTACAGTCTCTGAAACTGACTGTTCGTGTGTTGGGGACAACGGAAAAAGTCCAGTCGCATTCCACGGGTTTTCGGAATTGTTTCTCCAAGGGCATCAGGGTAAACAGTCGTTGCATTGAGGCATTGCCATACATCTGATGATGCTTTGAGAGATTCCAGAATCCGTTGTTACCCTTCCCGCCGTCATAGTCGATGACCGCCCAACAGAGACCGATCTTCTTGTTTTCATAGAGGCGGCTCTCCACCGACTTCTCCGGTCCTTCAGGACTTGCATAGTCAAAGGGGGTGATATAAAACTCCATTCTAAGACGACCGCTTTGACCGTGACTGAAGTGGTAGTCGTAAGCATAGTTGGCGTAGGGCAGGTATTTCAGCCATTGCTGTGGTCCCCACACCATCGTCCATGATTTTCCTTCGGTGGGTGGTGTCATGATATGATAGTTCTGCGCATGGATATTCTGAAACTCGAAGAAAGCATCGATACGACTCTTCACTGCAGGGTTCAAACGGAACTCATCAGTATGCGGACCTCCTGAGAGATCGGCATCGACCACCACCTCGTAGGTGTCATTACGCAGGCTGAGCTCGTTGAAGTCCCAGTAGTCATCATAGGCTTCATAGAGGAAATAGAGCCGATTGAGACCTTTTACCCACCCTACTTTCACCTTCACGTCAAGTGTCTGGCGGTCGACACCCTTATGTTTTTCTGTATCGTCCCACATCTCGTCGATGCCCACGCTATAACTGTCGGGCACAATATCCCAGTCGGAGAACTCCCCGTCGATACGGGGAATGGCAGTACGAGGAAACTGAAAAACCTTAAAACCCGGTTCGCGCACCTGTATATCCGTCTGGCCACTGACAGAGATTCCTGTCAGCAAGATGAGAAAACTGAGAAGAAGAAGTCGCTTTGTCATGATGTCAATATCTGAAAAGTTCTACTTTGAGGAAAGCCGGCTCTGGTCGTCCGAAATTCAGTCCCTGTCCTGAGAATCCCTCATCGACAGCATAGAGGAGGTCATAACGCAACTGTATCTCATCGCCGTTCAGCCAACGACCTTCACGCCAACGCCCCTGTTCATCGAAGTCACCTTCTGTTACCTTAGCCAGTCCTACATATCCCTTGGCGTCTGAAGGCAAGAATGTGACACGTACGTTAGAACCGAGGAGAGATAATGATCATTTTGACGTATTGCAATGACATAACCGATGGCATCGGGAGCGTATGTCCCACCGGTGAGCTGCGGTGCCCCACCATTGCGCATGCCGCTGGAGATAAGTTCGCACACGATTCGGACGTCATCGATCGTGACAGTATCTTTTACCCGCATGGGGTCACTGCCTTTCAGCCACGCAGCGGTAATGCGTCCTTCTGCCTGTGCAGCTAAGATGGTGTCAGCGATACAACCTGCCTTCTTGTAAAACTGACAGAAGGGGATGTTGATCTCCTGATCGCAGTTGCGCTCGAAGCCAAAGGGTGAATAACCGATAGCCCCCAGTGCTCCAATGGCATAAGCAGCATTAGCAGCCCCGTTCTGTCCTGAGCGTGACTCTGGGATGAATACGGGATTCCCACTACGAGAGTAGAGTTGCAGGATAGCTGGGAAATCATTCAGATAGATGTCAGGTGAGAGTATGTCGATATGAGGAGCAGTAGCACGCCAAATATCATGATTCTGTGCTTGCGGACCACCTGAAGGATAATTGCCTGGGCGTCTGTCTTCGGGCTGTACGATCCATGCATTGACAAAAACGGGCAGGTCATACTCTTTCTTACCAGCTTCTGTGATGCGGTCCATATAGGCGGCATAATGCCATGCCATGAAGATCTCGGCCGTACGGTCGTTCTTGCCGAACACCTCCTCCCAAGTGCCCTCCGTCTTGCATCCGCCGTGTTCCCAGGCTATGCGGGTCTCGGGCAGCAGCGTCTCCTTGTGAGTAGTAAGCCAACCAGTAAGTGCCTGAGGAACTTGTCCCCGATAAGCTTCTTCCGCCAACGGACAGTAGTCGCGTGGATGACCGTGCAAGCCTACTTCGTTTTCCATCTGTATCATCACCACCGTTTGTTCTACGGCATCGATCTCCTTCAGATGGCGCATCATTGCAGCAAAAGCCTTGGCATCAGCTTCACAAGTCTTGTCACCCAGCGTGGAGAGTATAGGCAACGGTTTTCCCATGGGTGTCTGAGCTAACGGGAAACGCTGTGTGTCTTTCTTCACCCATGTGGGAGTATAACTGGTAATTCCATTTTTCCAAGAACCGAACCACAACAGAGCCAGTTTCATTCCGTTGTTACGTGCATCAGCAACAAGATTATCAACCACTGTGAAATCGAACTGCCCCTCCACAGGCTCTGTCTGTTCCCACGACACTACCGCCAACACGGTATTAACACCACTCTCCTTCAATTTGGGCCATACGCTCTGCATGTATTCACGACTTGAAGATGTAGAATTGCCAAGTTCACAGCCCAACACCAGCCAGGGTTTATCTTTCACGATGAGCTGTGTCACGCCACCACGTTTTTCCAAATGGGGCGCTTGTACGTTTGACTCTTTATTGTTTTCGGATGAGTTGCATCCACTTAGGCAGCACATCATTACAAACGCTGTTGTAATGGCTAAAGCGTTCCTTTTTGCTGCCTTTAACCCGGTTCTCATTGTTATCTTGTTCATGATACAGAAAGGTTTCTAATTACTTATATCTATTGATCAAATGTTGCGGTAAGCGTACGATACAGATATTCATCGAACGGCCGTCGTCACTGAGCATCGCCGACTGTATCTCTATCTCTGTTCCATCAGGTTTAAAGGTAGGATGCACATGGTCGCGGGCTGTGGTCTTATGACCAGCAGTGAGCAGGATACGCTCACCCGTATGACGGTCGATGAGCCAGAGCTCGCGTGCAAAGTCGTCACCAGCCACCCAGTGCCCATCCTGCGAACCTGCCACATGCCAGAAATTATCTCCGGGCACCTGGCCTTCCATGGTCAGTTCACGAGTACGCATATTAACCACAGCAATGCCGGTAGCATATTCTTTCGTGCCTGAAGGCCCCCAGTCGTCTGACATGGCAAAACTCTCCAGTCCGTCGATGTTTTTCTTCTCACTGCTTTTGATCGGTCGGTGACCGATAATGGCAATGACCAACTCATCAGCGCTGATGACTGCCTCATGCGTCACCCAGTCATGTTCGGTCTCACGGTAGATAGG
>JAFZPF010000123.1 GCA_017550455.1 Prevotella sp. | reverse complement strand
TAAGCCAGTTTCATGTTATTGATGATAGCTGGCAGCAGGTCATCAGAGAATTCACCTTTCTTCAGTTTTGTCAGCTCACCTAACAGCAGTTGACGAACCTCATCAAGCGACTGTCCTTCCTTGGGTGTTCCAGCCACGATGAAACCGCCATGATCGTGCATGCTCTCAGAACCTGCAAATGAGCCGAGCAGTTTCATACTCTGGTTTAAATCGATATCCATCAAACCGGCACTACCGTTGTTAAGGATCTCACCGATCAGGTCGAGGGTATCAGTCTGCAGGGAAGCAGCCTTTTCGAAACGCCAGCCCATCCATAGTGTCTCAGCCTCTTGTCCAATCACCGTAGTATCCCTGGGTGATGTGATGGGCTTAAGTGCTGGGAATACCGGCTGACGGACATCGTCACCGGGTTTCCATGAAGAGAAATACTTGTCGATGATGGCGATAGTCTGTTCGGGATCGAAATCACCGCTCATACAAATAGCGCAGTTGTTTGGCACATACCATTTGTTGAAGTATTTCTTGATATTGGTAATAGAAGGATTCTTGAGGTGATCCTGCGTGCCGATGGTAGTCTGTGTGCCGTAGGGGTGGGTGGGGTAGAGCATGGCACAGAGAGCAGTGAAGAGTTTCCGTTGGTCACTGCTCAAACCGATGTTATACTCCTCATAGACAGCCTCCAGCTCCGTATGGAATCCGCGGATAACCATATTCTGGAAACGGTCAGACTGTATCTTGGCCCAGTTCTCTATCTCATTGCTGGGGATATCCTCAGTGTAACAGGTTACGTCGTTGCTGGTGTAAGCATTCGTTCCTTCGGCGCCGATGGCAGCCATGAGCTTGTCATACTCATTAGGGATGAAATAACGGGCAGCCAGTTGTGAGATACTGTCTATCTCATGGTATTTCTGTTTACGCTGTGCCGGATCAGTCATCAACCGATATTCCTCGTATTTCTTCTCTATCTCATCCAGGTAAGGTTGCTCAGCAACCGGATTATTAGTGCCGAACTTCTGAGTACCCTTGAACATCAGGTGCTCCAGATAGTGAGCGAGTCCCGTCGTCTCAGCAGGGTCGTTCTTACTACCGGTCTTCACCGCGATGTAGGTTTGGATACGTGGTTGTTCCTTGTTGACAGAGAGATAAACCTTCAGTCCGTTGCTGAGGGTGTAGATACGGGTGTTCAGCAGATCACCTGCCACGGTATCATACTTGTAATCTTTCGCTCCTGCATTCACACAGCAGAATGTCAGGAGTGCAAACAAAATCCATTTTGTTCTCATCTTCTTTTTTATTATTTATAAGGTTAATTTTCAAAATCTATTTCTTTATCCAACTGACTGATGAAGTTTTCGAAGACACCATCCTCCACATCACCCATGGCATACTCCTTTTCAGCATCCTTACGGATCTCGCCAATCCAGATACGACGGGCTTTGACATACTCCTCACGGATATGCTCAGCATCCTCCTCGGTGATCTCTGTCAGTCCGTAATAATCGAGAATCATCTGGTAGGTCCATGCCCACTGATACTCCCGGTAATGACTGTTGATCTCCTCAAAACGGTCGATCACGGCTTGGATGGTTTCCAGTGTTCCGTTCTTGATATCGTGAATCAGTCGTGTCTCCTCGCTCTCAGGCAGCAGCAGTCCCGACAGATCGATCCAGTTGCCTTTGCCGATCTCGGTGGTGGGAACATCGAAGTATCCGTGTTTCTTCGCACGTTTCAAAACAGCTCCCATATAGAGGCGCAGGGCAATGTCATAATATTTGATGCCCTTACGCAGTGATGAGGCATTGATCACATAGTCGTAATAGTTATATTGCGACTGTAAGTCGCCTGATGCTTCGCGTAAGCGTTCGAGGATCTTCTTACCTCTGAGGATCTCTCCCACGGTATAGGGTGACAACCAATCGAAATTAACGATACTCTTCTGACTGCCCGTTAAACGACGGTCACGTTTCGGCCATTTCTTAATGTCACGGTACAAGCCCACTGTCGTGATGTTTCTTCCGGGTACCAGGTACATATCATCATTATAAGATATAAGGTAAGAGAAAGGCAGGTCACGGGTGTCGGGGTGGTGCATCAACTTACCGAAACAAACCGAGAAAGCACCGATCTTGGCCGGCATCAGCACATAAGAGCCGCTGGCCGTCTTTGTGCCTCGCTCCAGTGTTCCATAGTGGATGGGTCCCATCTTATAGGCATGGTTGGAGAAGTTGGTGGCACTACCGGCATTGTAGAAGGAGAACTGTGCTCCGATGAGCAGACTACTCTTATGGTGACTGGCGGAGAATGGACCGCAGAAGGCAGCACATGCCTCGCCGTTGCTCATATAGCTGTTAGCGAAGAAGACACTTTGGTTAGCCGTGAATCCGTTGGCAATATGACAAGTTTCTCCCACGAAACAGTCTTGCATCTTCACACTGTTGATGATGCTCGAACCATTACAGATTATGGAGTTCTCACAGATCACTCCCGTGCCGATATACACGGAGTCGTTCGGACCGTTCAGTATCGAGCAGTCGCTGATGCGGGAAGCCCCGTTGATCTCACAGTTGTCGTGGATCACGGTATTGGTGATCTCCTTTGTTCCGATGATCTTCACATTATTGCCGACGATGCCTCTCTCCGGCATGTTCCTTTGAATATCCTCGTTGATCAGTCGGCGTATCTCGTCTTTGATGTATTTATCCGTGAAATGTTTCACCATGAAAGCAGCGAACTGACTGTTCAGGTTACCGAAGATGATGGCGTTGCCGTCACCAGCCTCGTTCAAT
>JAFZPF010000122.1 GCA_017550455.1 Prevotella sp. | reverse complement strand
CGCAAAGATAACGTTTATTTCTGAAAACTCAAAACATTCTTGAAAGAAAAACTGATATTACTATCAGCATTTTTCTTCATCTAAATGACCATACATCATCTCAAAAAAGAGAAAACAACAGGCTATGGAAGCAGCGGTTTCCCAACCAGATATGCCTGTGTCATGTGTTTACATCATACAAACCCGTAAGTATGATTACTTATCATTCATGCGAAACCATCGGTCATTCACGAAAAACCATCGGTCATTCACACAAAAAATGTTAATTGACTGAATGAGGTATTGTGTTTTTGTCAAATAATCTTTATTTTCGCAGATATTAAAAAACATTATGGAAGAGACAGTACTGACCAGTTTTCTTATTGGCCTCGCCACAGCTTACTTCTTGCTGCACGCCTATCAGTTGTTCCTCCGTAAGGACAGCTCACGACTACAACGTGTGCTGGCCGTCATCTTTGTGCAATGGGCAGCCTTCAACTTGAAGGACCTCTTTCTGACAGTTCATGAACACAACAACCAGAATGTACAAGACATAGTGATATTGATCGACGGCACCTGCCTCATTGGTTATACCTGTCTTATTTATGAACTGATACGCCCCGGCTGGGCATCCTTCAGAAAGGTACTGTGGATGTTACTTGCCTATATCCCGTTCTTTGCGTCATGGTTCCTTTGGCATGACGAATTAGTCATCCGTTGTTATATTACTTGTCTTTTCCTTGCTGGCGCCGTCATCTTCCTGCTATGGCTGCGAGAGGCTCGTCGTTATGTTCGCTATATCCGGGACAATTACTCCAACATTGATGAGATAGATATCTCCTGGTTGCGTGTGGTAGCCTGGTTCTTCATCACTTGTCAGTTGCTCTGGGTCGTAATCTCCATCATCAGCCATCCGCTGACAGACTGCCTCTATTATATACTAAGTATCATTCTGTGGCAAATCACCCTGGAACATGTACTCCGTCAAGAGCCTCTCTCCATAGAGATAACTGATCCTGACGAGTTGGCTCCCACCTGTAAGTACAGCTTTGCAAAGACACTCCCTGTCATCATTGAGGAAGAAGAACTTTATCTGAACCCGACGCTATCCATCAAGGAACTGGCCTCCCACATTGGAACCAACCGCACTTATCTGAGCAAATACTTCACCCACGTTCAGCAGACAACTTTCTATGACTACATCAACCGTCTGCGTATCGAGAAGAAGAGCATTCCACTCATGCAATGTCATCCTGAATATACCTTGGAAAAGATAGCGGCAGAAAGCGGGTTTCAGAGTCTCTCCACCTTCTATCGCTCGTTTCTGAAGCTAAAAGGTATCAAACCGAGTGAATATCGAAAAAGACAATAACAATTATTTATTTCAACTCAATTATTTTAATCATGAAACAGAACATTTTCAAATCAGTTGCATTTGCAGCACTCACCGTCCTAACGGGAAGTGTATTTATCAGTTGTGGAGGTGGCAGTGGCAGTGCCGATGGCAAAGATCTTCCCACTGACGGAATTTTAGGGTCATTCCCCAAGGTGTATTATGAGTGTATTGACGGTATCAACACTGCCAGGGCCGATATGGCTTTAGGATCTGGTGAAGAATATGATATCGCAAAGGCGAGACTGGCTGAACTGCAGGAACAGTTGAAGACGATAGCAGAGACAGAAGGGCTTTCCTCCATTGAGATTCCCACAGAAGTTGCCCCGGGAATTCCTTTCAAAGTGGTAAAGCCACTCGTCATCACAGGAGCAGATGATAGACAACTGACGTTACAAGGCGAAGTAGAGAGTACGGAAAGTATAGACGGATACCTCACGGGTACCTATGGTTTTCTGGTGGCATACGATACAGAAGGTAATCCGTTTGCGATGGGTGAGAAAGCATTCTATACCGCCGAGGGAAACGCACAGAACTGGTCAGCAGGGATGAAAGGTACCGTAACGATGTACCTTCCTATCTATGCATTCAATGTTAACAGGTTAGCCCGTATAGGGAAATTGCTCATCGTGACAAAGAAGTCAGAGGAAATGCAAAAGGCTGCCGCCGCTGTCTCGGAGATGCAATCTGAGGCCATGGCAAAGACACGTGAAGCCCTGAAGAAAATGAGCAAATAATATTCCCGGCTATGAGGAAGTTGACATTAATAATCATCATCGTGCTATTGCCGACGATGATGTGGGCACAGGTGAGGCGCAGTACAACCGCCAGTAAACCTGTGACATCAAAGAACGTGGTGAAGAAGATGAACAACAACTATTCCATCGTTCTTTTCGACGAGGTCATGCAGAACGTGTACGAGGATGCTACGAACATCTATTTCCAAGGTTCCCAGTATAGTGAACAAAATACCCTGCGTGCCATTGATAAGCAGACAGGTGCCATACGTTTTGTTGTCCCTAAGAAAAAACGTGTCCGTACCCGAATAATCTGTTCCGGATGTGACGGTAAGAATATCTATATGCAATTGGAGGGCAAGGGTATTGTACTATTCAATGGAACGGATGTGAACACATCGGAAGTGTTTCTGTCTGAAGGCCCTATCGACCCGCATACCTACTATTTATGGCCGGCAAACCGGGGTGAGGCCATGAGTTTTTCTCCCAACGGGCGTTTTTTGGCGATGAGGGGTGATCCATGCGTGGTGTTTGACACGCAGACCAAAAAGGTAGTTCGTATGGTATGGCGTACAGATTGTGGACTGGTGGTAGCTGACGATGGTTGTTTCTATGCGATACGTGAAAATGCTATGTGGAAGTATCCCAATAACGGTGGTGTACATCCCGACTTGTCGAACAAACTCAATGACAAAGGCATCGAGCGTTTCAGTTTCGAGAAGTTAACGGGCAGTTTCTATGGCGAGTACCATGGGATGTATTATGATTCTGCCAATAATGCCATCTATCTGCCAGTGAGAAACCAATTGCTCAAATTCTCATTGGATAGTCAGGAGTGGAGTGAGGCCTATGCCTTTTCCAATGAAGATAGGAGTTTCACCTGCATCAACTACGCGCCTTCACGTGTCTTCGCACATACCAACGACTACTCCAAACCCTTCTATGTATGGGGTGGAATGGATTTGGCCGGGCAGCCACAGACTTTTGATAAGTTGAATACTGGCATCAAACTGGGTCAATCGCCGTACGAGTCCCCAGTAGAGGTGAGCCTTGTCCAAAGTATGTATGGCGACAGTCAGGGCAATCTCTGGTTGCAGGTTTCCGACATGCAATTTGTCGTTTACAATCCCAATGGCATTAAAGGCTACACAGCGATGATCGGTAAATGCACGAGGCACGAGATACCGCAGGAAGAATGATTCGATACAAACGAGATATGATGGAAGCACGGTGGATATACTACCATGGACTCGTTGTCCGGATACCCCGGACAATGAGTCCGAGGGGTCCGGACAACGACAAGAAGTACTATTAAAATACTGCCGTTACCCCCTCGAATCGGCATAGAGCCCTTATTATTATATCAACAATGTAGGCAACGATATATCAGTTGGCACAGGTATCTACATCATAACCGCAACGCGGTTACTGAGCGATGACGCTTTCAGCGTCATATGCCATATGATATATTATTGCCATAATGTATATAGCCGTCTGATTTCTCTTGAGAGAGTTAAACAGTTATAGTTATCAAAAAAGTTTCCCCAAGGATTCACCCAGATCACCACGAATATGCTTCATCTCCATTCCGTTTACCTTTACCTTTTTGAAAGTAATACGGTCGACACCTCTCAGCACATTGATTTCCGGGCGCTGCACATTACGGAAGTCGCAGTTCTTAAACACGATATCGTGTGCCATGATCTTATTGTCAAAGCCATCCACATGAACGGCAAAGCGACTCTTGTTACTGGTGACGTTCTCGAAAGAGATATGATGGAAATGTGGTGGATATGGTCCTTCCTTGACACGCCAGTAACACAGTTCGATGCCTAAGATGGCCAAGTCACACTCTCCTACCTTGACGTTACGTACGTTGACATCCGATACCTCACCACCACGCTCAGAGTTCGACTTAATACGGATGATACGCTGCAGGTTCGGACTGTTCATCTCACAGTTCTCTACCCACACATGATGACAACTGCCGCTGATCTCGCTACCGATAGCCACTCCTGCATGCCCGTCTTTCATCCTACTGTTACGTACGATAACATTCTCAACAGGCACATTCCAGCGGCGACCATCCTGATCACGCCCAGATTTGATAGCGATGCAGTCATCACCTGTATCAAAGTCACAATCATCGATCAGCACATTACGGCAAGACTCAGGGTCACATCCGTCATTGTTTGGGCCATGACTCAGCATCTTCACTCGTCTCAGCGTGACATTCTCACTCATCAACGGGTGAATCAACCAGAAGGGAGAGCGGTTCAGGGTGAAGTCCTCCAACAGCACATTCTTGCATTTATACACATTGACAAACTGTGTGCGGATACCTATGTCACCACCCAAACGGCGTGCAGCCACCGGTGTCTGGTCTTTGTTCCACTGGAAGAGCACATCCTTTCCGGGGGTACGACTACCGTCAGCATTCAGTCGTCCTGGTGAAAAAGTAGGACTATACCAGTTACTGCGGTCAGCCTGTCCGTCAAGTGTTCCCTTGCCGGTAAGTGCTATATTCGTCTCCTCAAAGGCATAGATGAGTGGCTGGTAGTTGTAGCAGTCGATACCCTCATAGCGGGTGAGCACCAACGGATAACACCTCACATCCGTGGTGAAGAGCAACTTCGTATTGTCAGAGAGATGCAGGTTGACGTTTGACTTCAACCGCAGCGGACCGGTCTTAAAGACGCCGTCGGGGATCACCACTCTACCGCCGCCACGTGCAGAACAGTCGTCGATGGCACGCTGAATAGCTGCGGTATATAAGGTGTCTTTCCCATTGTAGTAATCCGTTATCAGGAAGTCTCTGTCGGGGAATACCGGATCTTTAATCTCCTTCAGCACCTTCTTCATCTCTTTCCATGGGTTACCTGCCATTGCCTCCTGTCCAGCCAGCAAGAACATCAACCCCATCAGCATCAGTGTTGTTATTTTCTTTTGCATAGTTGATTGTTTTGATAATTATCCTTTACTAACAGACGTTATTCTTCGCCAAAGGTAATGTAAGGAAGAGCGATTTTTTCTTTATTGACGCGTTTTATTTGGAGATTAATCCCTTTTCGATTATCTTTGCCGTAGAAAAAGAATTAGCACATGACCATTGGAGTAATCATATCGACATACAACAACCCGAAGTGGTTGGAGAAAACACTGTGGGGCTATTGTTATCAACAAAGGAAGGCAGATGAGATTATCGTTGCCGATGACGGGTCGAAAGATGAGACCAGGCTGTTGATAGCATCGTTTGCCGACAGACTGCCGCTGCAACATGTATGGCATGAGGATAAAGGTTTCCGGAAGACAACCATTCTGAACAAAGCATTAGTCAAGGCCACTGCCGATTACCTGATCTTCACCGATCAGGACTGTGTGCCACGGCCTGACTTCATCGCTACCCATGAACAGATGGCGCGTCAGGGTTATCTGCTGTCTGGAGGCTATTATAAATTATCGATGCCCGTCAGTGAGTTGATCTGTGAGGATGATATCCGCAGCGGAAGGGCTTTTCAAAGACAGTGGCTCTTCAGCAACGGGCAGCCACACAACTGGAAGTCCACCAAACTGATACAGAAAAGGTGGTTCTCCCAACTGATGAATACGATCACCCCCACCCGCGCTTCATGGAATGGGATGAACTCGAGCGGATGGCGAAAAGACCTTTTAGCTGTCAACGGTTTTGATGAGCGCATGCAATATGGTGGGGAGGACCGCGAGTTAGGTGAACGACTCATGAATATGGGCATCCGTGCTCGTCAGATACGTTACTCCGCCATCGTCCTGCACCTGGACCACAACCGTCCGTATGTCAATGAGGAAGCATGGAAACTAAACAACCGAATACGTAAGGAAACACGGGAGCAACACCGTATTATGACACCCTGCGGATTGAGTAAGGAGGGGTGATACATAGAAAAAACTGCTGCCCCCTTCATCGGGGGGCAGCAGTGACAATACATAACTGATTAACTAACTACTAAACCAATCTATAAAGATTATTTAATTGTATTCAAGCCTTTATTCATCCAAGTAGATATCCAGAGAACTTACGATGCCATAACCCCAATTCCAGTACATATGATCTGGATTTAAAGTCATAGAGAAACGGATGTAACGGGCAGGAATACTTGCGTAGAGCACCCATGCGTAATTATATGTGCTGTAGTCGATGACATAGTTGTGGTCATTTGTATGTCCCAACTCTGTCCATGTGGAATTATCATTGCTGATTTCCACGTATGCATCCGTCATCACATAGTTCTGAATATAGAATGCAGAAACCTTACGTGTACTGCCCATATCAAGTGTAAACGAGGCACTGGATGATCTTGCCGGTGTGACACTCCACTGTCTATACCATCCGGTAGCAGATGCAAATGACATGTACTCATCTATGTTAAGGTTCTCTGCCTGGATACAAGTGAATGAGGTAAGATCAGCTGCTGTTCCTGTGATACTGGTGGCCTCATCATTGATCAAGGAGTTCGTCTCCAAATAGTTAAGTACAAAATACCTTACGCGGTATTTCTCATCACGAGCCAGTCTTACATCAGTACCTTTCACTTCTGTCAGCACGACAGGGATGAGATATGCCTCACCGTTAACCAACTGAGACACATTGTCAAGATTGAAGTTTATCTTGGAATTCTCAGATACTGTGGCTTCGGGAGTAATCATGAGTGTTGTCTTATCCAAAGAGATCGATCCGGCCGGCAACTTCTTATAATCGGTGTTATTAGCTGCATTATACACATCCACATAAGTGTCATCATAAGTAATCTGTGCCGTTACATTATCTGAAACAAGACTGGTACTCTTCAGGTTTACCACGCCGTCAAAGGTTCCTACGATTCCCACAGGGGTTTTCAGTATGTTAGAATTTGAAACAGACATTGTTCCATCCATGTAGATACGGGTACCTGTCACACCTTCGAAATCGTATGTCTCATCATCGCTACAGCTTGTGAGTGTCAGTGCTCCGAAAAGCACTGCACCACAAAACAGGAATATATTCTTTAATTTCATATCGATTCAAAATTTATATTGTTAACTTGGTATTAGAACGGGCACTTCTGGTTTTCTACCCAGTTGATGGTTCCTGTCGGAATAGCGTCATGTCCATGACCAGTCTCATCACGTACATATTTTCCACCCTTACCATCATCCTGCAACTCACCGTTGAAACGCCAGTAAGAAACCAGTCCATCGGAAGAAGGATCAACGTAGCAGACACCATCCTGGATCTCTGCAACCGAACGAGCCTTGTTCCAGATACGCACCTCACTGATACAGCCTTTGTAGGTCCAGTGTGTACCGTAGCTACGACCAATTGCAAAGGTATCATCCCAACCATGACCGCCATACGACATGGCCAAGTTGATCTGACCACCAGTGGTGTTTTTCTCAATCTTCAGTTCTCCGTTCAGATAGAACTTCACCTTACTGCCATCGTACACCACTGCGATATGATACCACTGGTCATTTTCGAAAGTTTCTTCGAAGGTTGACTCATAGTGTGGCTTGTTATCTGGGTGGTAGTCTGTTCCGATAGACACCTTTGCGAAATTCAGTTTGTTGGCGGGGATGTTTGAACCGTCACCGAAGCGCAGCAGCAGACTCTCATGACTACCCATGATCGGGTTGATAGAACTTTCTGCCAAAGAAGATGACAAGCGTGAAGGACGAACCTTACACTCAAGTGTCAGCGCATTGAGTGCCCACAGGTCACCACCATCACGTGTATTGAAGCTCGGAATGTCGAAGTAAGCACCACCATTCATCTGGGCCACCTTCGTCTCTATTACCTTCGTAAACACCACATAGGCAGTACGAGAAGCCTCGAGGATACCCTGTCCGTTGCACGACTGGATGGTGATAGGCAGACAATATGCCACACCGTCTTTCAGTTTGTCGGCATGAGCGGTGATCACGACAGGTGTAGAGATTGACTTTCCAGCCTCTATCGTCACCACATCCGTATTTACCGAATAGCTCTCTGTTGGAGGAACCTGATAGTTACGCTCCATCTTCTCGTTATACGCATCGAGCATCTCTGGTGCGGGAACCACCTTGGCTGTGATATCAGTCTCGGTCTTTGCGGTAGAAGTAACCGTAATACCAGTACTGGTGGTACCGAAGATATTAAAGTTGATTTTATCATTGCTCAGCGTACCTGTCAGGAACACTTTATCGCTGTAATCAGGTGCCTCAGAGCATGATGCCACAAAGCCCATCAAAAGTACCAATGACAAATAAATATATTTTTTCATCTTAATGATTCTTAAACGTTAATGAATTAATATACCGCTGGATTCTGGATCTGGATACACTCACGGAATCGGTAATAAGGTTCCGGATTATATTCGTGTATGAAGTAATCACGCTGTCCATAGAAAGCGCCGAAACCGCCTTTTCTGCCGGTAGCAGGCTTCCAGCGGGCCTGATTATACAGTTTAGTACCGTCGGTGGGCCAGTCATCACCCCAGTTAACACAGAAGACATGCTTCTCTACGGGGAAGTTCTGACGTACGTACGGGGTACCACCACCATAGTTCTGAATGAGGTAATAGTTGATATAGGGTTCACACTCCTTATCAGCATCACGTCCATAGACATCGATACAGAGCAGTTTATTCGTATCGGTAACATCTTTTCCATAACGCTCCTGAATCAGTCTCAGACGATCCTCCTTCGACTGGTTGGGGTTGGGACCCATATACTCACCCAGCTTCTGGATGAACATCGTGAAATATTTGCCACTGAGGAAGTCACCATCCGGTTCATAATCGGCATCGAAACCGTCAAGGTCGTTCTCGAAGACCTGATCCAGATAATAGTAAGCATACATATCAATAGCCTCTTTCAGTTTGGCTTCACGTGCTTCACCCTCCGGCATGGCAAGACCTTCGTTCAGCACCTGCTTGAAGTCGTGAGAGTCATCCTCTGCACCCAGACGTACGATAGCCACATAGAGCATCTTGGTGCCTTTCACCTTCTGCGTAAAGCGAAGGTCTTCCCACAGCTGGGTATTCTCTTTTGGAGGGATACCGCCACCCCAGATAGAACACAGGTCGAGAGAGTCGGGCAGTCCTG
Source organism: Prevotella sp. (assembly GCA_017550455.1). Lineage (GTDB taxonomy): Bacteria > Bacteroidota > Bacteroidia > Bacteroidales > Bacteroidaceae > Prevotella. The sequence goes on along the minus strand of JAFZPF010000122.1, from coordinate 11,142 downwards.
TAAAACGAACAGCCATAGAGTTCTGTCCACTCCACTGTGCGAACCACATAAATGATATCTCATGGTCGCTGGCTTTGAAATCACGCAGGTTCTGGTAATAGAGATCGCTGTAAGTATAGGGCTTCTGTATCTCGATGTTCTCCACATCCGTATCACAAGCCACCATCATCCCACCGATAAATGCCAGTGTCAATAAATATTTTAATTTTTTCATCTTCCTATTTACTTATAAATGATCGTAACATTATCTCTTCACATCCCACCATAGACGGGTGCCGGCTTTGTCTTCTCCGCCGAGCAGCGTTACAGCGGCTTTCGTATTATCAGAGTTATTGGAATATTCTGTTGTAGGGAACTTCAGACGACTGATCATCTCATTCTGAGACACTTCAGATGTCTGCATGCTCTGGATGCGGACCCAACCCGGATAACCGGTACGGCGCATCTCACTCCATGCCTCTTGTCCATCAGGATAGAGTGCCAACCACTTCTGAATCATGATACGCTCCATCTTCTCATTGTCGCTGGCATTCTCATCCCATGCAATAGTAAGGTTTGACAGCATACCACTCACATCTGTGGAAGTTTTTCTGTAAGCGTCTTGGAACGATGTCTGAGGAAGACTGGTAGCGTCTGTGTAATAAGAACCGGCATTGCTGGCACCTGCAGAAGCGAAGGATGCTGTGATACCAGCCTCATAGCATTGCCGGGCGGTCATCTCACCGAGTCCCCAGCGCAGCTGTGCCTCAGCCAACAGGAAGTAAGCCTCGGCGGCATGCATCCACTGCATATCTGAACCCTGTGAGAAATTAGGTGCAGAAGTGACATCTTTGTAATTGTCCTTGTTCGGACGGTTCATACCGTTACGGGCACCTTTATAGTCACCATAAGCCTCTGTCGGCAGGAAGTAAGCCTTGATACGGGGATCGTTGTAACCCTTCAGGTAGCACTCCATCGTAGCACTCATGCGCTCATCGTGGAAGCTCTGTCCGATCTCCCAAAGAGGATGACGGAATGTCAGCGTAGAACTCTGGTGCAGAGCAGCATCATCATCGGCAGATGCCATTAGACCGTATTTATTACTGATAGCAGCCTCAGCCTCCTGACGTGCCTTGGCCTCATCAACATTCGAGATACGCATAGCTAAGCGCAGACGCAGTGTATTGGCAAACTTAATCCATTTGGAGATATTACCGGCATATACATTATCATAGTCACCCATATAGGCAGCAGCGTTATTGTCAGCATAGCCAGAGAGTACCTCGATGGCATTGGCCAGCTCTGTGAAGAACTGATAGTAAACATCTTTCTGTGAATCATAGACAGCCTGAACAGAAGCTCCGAACGACTTGTAAGGGATAGGACCGTACATATCGGTAACCCGATGCATGCCAAACACCTTGATCACTGTAGCAAGAGCACGGGCAGGAGAACCCTCATCGGTCTTCTCACAGATGCTCTTCCAGGGTTGCATCACATTGGTATAGGCATCATTGAATGGTTTGTCATACCAGTCGCTATAGAGTGCATAGTGGTCATTATGGTAAGTGGTGTAACCCCATGTAGTGATCGTAGCCAGATAACTGGCAAAGAGGTCACCCTCCAAAGCCTGTGTTTCCTGATATCTACCACCGAGATTCTCACCGACGATAAACACGCCACGTTGCATCTGAGTAAGGTAAGCACCTGTATTCAGATTATCATGATTCATATCCTCCTCAGTAGCTGCGTTGGGATCGATATTCCATTTCTCGAAACTGTCTGTACATGCTGTGAGCATCATCATACATACGAGCACCCATCCACCGAGTATTGTTGTATATATTGATCTACTTTTCATTGTCGTAAACTATTCTTTAGAAGTTAACTTTTACGGAGAATCCCATGTTACGCGTACTCGGCAGCATGAAGTAATCCATGCCATCGAAGCCGTTGCCTGTAGAAGCGGTCAACTCAGGATCGTAAGGTGCCTTGCAGTAGAACATCAGCAGATTACGTGCGGTAAAGGCTACACCCAATCCCTTGATCCAAGGAATCACCTTCTTGACAGGAATATCATAACCTAACGAGAGTTCTGCCAGACGAACATTGGTAGCACTATATACATAATTGGCACCTACACTGTTACCTACTGTCTGATAATACTTCTGAACGGCAGGAACAGGTCCTTCATTCACGAGGACGAATCCGGCATCACGCGCATCGGCAGTTGTCTTGGATGTGCCATAGACATCCATCAGACCTTGTGTAAGAGAAACACCGACACCACCCACACGGGCATTGACGAGGAAACTCAGGGACAAGCCCTTCCAGTCAAAACTGTTACGCCAGCTCATCATATATTTCGGAGCTGCATTGCCTGCATAGATAAAACCGTCTTTGTAAGGACCGGCATTACCATCCACGAGCACCTCGTTGGTCTGATAATCTACGTATATCTTGTGGTGGTCATCCAATGTCAAAGCCGTTACATAGAGGTCACCCATAGAACCGCCTTCTGTCAGCATGCTCTTCACATTCTTCAGATTGATAAGGTCGAGATGGTCTTGTGAAACGATCTGTCCGTCAGCAAGTGTCGTAGGACTCAGCAATCTCTTGATCTTATTACGGTTGATGGTGTAGGTATAAGTAGAAGACCATGCCACCTGACCAATCGGCTGGTTCAAGGTAAGAGCCAGTTCTATACCCTTATTGTCCACACGTCCGCCATTGATATAGATGCTGCTGTATCCGGAGGCAGATGAAAGACTCGGGTTGAACAACTGGTTATAGGTAGAGGTCTTATAAAGAGAGACATTCAGGTTGATCTTGTTGCCCCAGAAGTGTGACTCCATACCAACCTCCCACGCCTTGGTGCGCTCAGGTTTGATATCACTGTTAGGATAGGTGGTAGAGGTAGTTGGCGTACCAGACTCAAACGGATAGGTCTGGAAAGGCACGAAACGTTTCGGTGCATTACCTACCTCACTGTAAGAACCACGGACCTTCAAGAAAGAAAGTACACTGTTGTCACGCAGTCCGGGAATCAACTCCGTCAGGATGGCTGTAAGACCGGCTGATGGATATGCCACAGAGCTATGATCGGTTCCTGCCAAGGCAGAAGCCCAGTCGATACGTCCGGTCAGATCAAGATACAACTTACTCTGCCAACCGAGCTGTGCGGTAGCGAAGACCGACTGTGTCTGGTCATGGTAGTTCAGCTGTGACCTCTTCAGACCGGTAGTGCTCAGATTGTTGAAAGAGAACTTATTGGCAACAGAGTTCAGATCGCCGCCAATGCTAAAGAACTTATAATCCAAATCTTGGATACTTGTACCTAACGCTCCATTTAATGAGAAATCTCCGAAACGCTGGTCGAAGTTAAGCATCACATCACCGTAAAGCTGGCGTGTGGTATCATCATTCTTTCCGTAGAAACCGAACTTCTTGGCGAAGACGCCATCGGTAGATGCAGCATATTTCTTCTCGTAGATGCCGGAGGTGTAATCCATCTTGGCACGGGCAGCAAGGGTAAGACCCTTCAGCAGCTCATATGTCAGACCACCACTTACCAGGAAACGGTTTTTGTGATTAGTAAGATTATCACGGTTGATCACCCAATAAGGGTTCTGCATACCGAGACCCTGTTCTCCCCATGGCCAGTATTGTGTTTTGAACTCACGGCTGGTATCGTACATCTCAAACGACTGGTAGGTAGCGAGCGTATAGCTGGGAGCCATCAGATAGACAGGGATGATCGGGTTCATATACTGACCTTCCGACACCATGTTGTTCTCACGGATATTCATATACATCGCAGCGAGATCCAATTTCAGTTTGTCATTCAGCATACTGCTGGTATTACGGATAGCCAGATTATAACGGTTCAGGGTATTATTCTCTACTATACCTTCTGCGTTGGTAGCAGCAAGTGACAGGAATGTCTGGTTCTTGTCATTACCTGTAGAAAGACTGATGGAGTTGGTGGTATTCCAACCTGTCTGGAAGAAATCCAGGGGATCATAGCCACTGGGCTCTTTCATCTTTGAGCCCCAAGCAGCAAACTCACCGGTGGCTGCCCCATAACGATCCTGAAACTCCGGTGTGATGAACGGAGAGAAGAAGGAGGTATTGTTTGAATAAGAAACACGTGTCTCATTGGCTGTACCACGCTTGGTGGTGATCATGATTACACCATTCTGGGCATCACTACCATAGAGGGCTGAGGCGGCAGCACCGCTGAGCACAGAGATTGACTCGATATCATCGGGGTTGATCATGGAAGCACCGTCACCCGACTGTCCCATACCCTGCCAATGGTCAGTAGGCTGAGTAGTCTGTAACAATGGCATGGGGATACCGTCGATGACATACAGGGCATTATTGTTGCCGCTGATGGACTTGTTACCACGCATCACCACCTTGGTACCACCACCGATACCTGCAGAGCTGGCATTGATCTGCACACCGGCAACCTTACCTGCCAGGGCATTCATAAAACTGGCATCCTTGACACCGACGATCTCTGCGGCTTTCACATCCTGCACATTGTACGACAGGGCCTTGCTCTCTTTCTTTATACCGAGGGCAGTTACCACCACCTCGTTAAGGAGCTGCGCATTCTCATACATGGTAATCGTCATGCCGTTCTGAGCTTTCAGCTCCTGAGTGTCGAAACCGACATAGCTGATCTCCAGCGTGGCATTCTCGGGCACCATGATCGTGAAGTTACCATCAATGTCGGTGATAGCACCATTGCTGGTACCTGCTTCCTTGACGGTCGCGCCAATGACAGCATCGCCGTTGGGATCAACGACTCTACCTGTTACTTTCCTTGGCTCGCCCTGCTGTTTCACAGAAGCAGAAGAGACAGCCGCAGCTTTCTTGATCACAATGGTCTTTCCTTGTATCTCATAATCCAGTCCACTCTGACCTTTGATGATCTCCCGAACCGCTTTCTCCACACCAGCATTCTTCAGGTCGAGGTTAACCTTGCGATTCGTGTTCAAGACAGAATTAGAAAACACAAATGAATAACCGGATTTCTGTTGCAGTTCTTCGATAGCTTGCTTCACTGTGATCCCTGAAGCTTTCATCGTAATGTTCTGCGCCATGACAGAGGCATGGAAGCAGAATACTGCAATACTTAGCAATACCGCTTTTTTAATAAAATTCATTGTTTTTTTAATTAAATAAATATTTTGTTATAATTATACTTTGGTTTCAGCATTATCATGCTATTATCATAGTTATAAACGAATGACAGAAGTTTTTACATAGGCATTTTGAACTAAAAGGTTATTGATATAGGATGTATTTTCCGTTTTGATATTTGTACTGCATCTGGTTCGCCATTGACAAAGCCTTGAGAATGTCCTCTATGCTATTACTGTCAAGATTGAAACTGCCATAGAAGGTATAATCCTTCAGGTCCTCCGCCACCTCGATCTTCACATTATAGGCACGCATAAGGTCATTGGCTATCTGCTGCAGGGGCTCATCATCGAAGGCTATCACATGATGTGTCCACGAGTTGGAGCGTACGGCATTGAAGCTGCACTTCGTCATCTTGCGGGTTGACTTATCATAGGTCATCTTCTCATTGGGATTCAACTCCAACGACTGACTGTTATGATTATTGTCTAAGAATACCTTTCCTTTGATCAGGCTGACAGTGACGGTGGCATCCTCACTGTAATTACGGAAATTAAACTGAGTACCCAGCACGCGGAGGTTCACATCCGTGGTCTTCACCTCGAAAGGTAGTTTCTCGTTGTGCTCCACTTCGAAATAGCCTTCTCCCTCCAGACGCAGCTGACGGTCAGCGACACCAAAACCTTGAGAGTATGTAATCTTTGAACCGGCATTCAACCAGACGAGACTGCCGTCGGGCAGGGTAAGACGCGTATTGGAACCGTTAGCCGTCACGATCTCCATGTCAGAGAAGCTATCCTTCACATCTGTACTTCCGCGCCAGTAAGATCCTAAAGGCAACAGGATGAGCAGCAGGATAGCTGCAGCAGCCAACCACTTCGTACGGTTCCTATAACGGAGGAACCGTTGTTGCAGACTGGAATGCTCTTTTACCTTTGTCTCAAATCGTTCAAAGGCTCTGTCGATATCAAAATCGTTAATATCAGGATCTGCCAGTCCGGAAGATAATCCCACCTCTATCTTCTTACGCACATATTCACGGTTTTCTTTGGAAGACTGTACAAAAGTTTTCAAAGAATCAAAATCTACATGGGATATCTCCTTATTAATATATAAGGATATCCACTGATCTACTTGTTGGAACTGTTCTTCACTCATCTTTCCATCATTATTCTGATAAAAAGACAAATATCTTCCCTTTTTGTGTAGTGAAGATGGGGAAAAAAATAGTTTGTGAATTTGTGAGTTTACGTAAACGGCTTATCGAAGAGCCAGAGAAAGACGACAAAACGCAGGTAAGGGTCAAGATGTTTCTCAAGATACGCCAACGCGTTTTTCATGTGGTACTTCACCGTATTGATGGAGATATTCAGTTCTTCCGCTATCTCACGGTATTTCTTGTTCTCGAATCTGCTCATAATAAATACCCTCCGGCACTCCTCAGGAAGTGTATTGATATGAAAGCGGATACGTTCCTCCAGTTCCTTCCCTATCAGCATTCCCATAGGATGCCGGTCGTCAACGAAGACAGAATCGAGGAACTCGCGGTTTTCCTCGTTTGTGATGGAAGAGAATGCCAACTGAGAACGATGTCTTAATGAGCCGAGCTCATTAAGACACTTGTTTTTCACTGCCGTCATAAGATATGCCCGTACAGAGTGTTCCAACTGCAGGTCCTTCCGGTGTTCCCAGAGATAAAAGATCGAGTCGTCAACGATCTCCTCTGCCAGTCCGCGATCATTGAGGAACTGAAACGCAAAACGACACAGCACAGGGTAATGCTGGTCGTATATCACGCGGAAAGCCTGCATGCTTCCGTTACGTATATCCTCTATCAACTGCTCAGACATGGTATCTTATGATTATGCCTGCAAAGATATACAAAATAATTCACGCGGAAAACTTTTCCACACCTTTTCTACGATGTTGCTCGCAACAAATTATCAATTTATGTTTCGCAAGTTCAACTTCATTGGAAGTTAAAGGGAAGTTAAAGGGAAGTTATCGCTTCGCTTAGAAGTTAAAGGGACATATGTTATGCAAGTGTGCAAAGGTATTGTCCTTTTAACTCCCTTTTAACTCCCTTACCATTCCCTTTAAATCAACTTGCGAAAGTGGGCTCAGTTATCAATTTACAGAATATTCGTCTTCTTCGTAAATTCGATAATCTCAGGGATATAACCGAATGCCAATCCTGTTACGGTGTCTGCACAACCGTAATAGATAGCGATACGCCCTGTCTCCGGATCATATAAGTTGGCACAGGGGAAACACACATTCGGCACATCACCCATGCACTCATACGGCTGTTGCGGAGAAAGCAGATAAGGACCCGAACGGGCAAGCACCTTCCAGGGCTCGTCAAGGTCCAACAAGGCAGAACCGAAACTATAGACATATCCATTGCAGGAGCGGAGCACACCATGATAGATCAGCAACCAGCCTTCACTTGTCTCAATGGGAATCGGACCGGCGCCAATTTTCATACACTGCCAGGCACTCACCTCAAAAGGTGCAGGCGACATCACATGACGATGACGGCCCCAGAACACCAGGTCGGGCGACTCACTGTAGAAGATATCTCCAAAGGGGGTATGACCGGTATCACTCGGACGGCTCAGCATCGCAAAACGCCCATTGAACTTCTTTGGGAACATCACACCGTTACGGTTGTACGGCAGGAAAGCATTCTCCAACTGATAGAACGTCTCGAAATCGAAGGTATAGGCAACACCGATAGTTGGACCATGATAACCATTACACCATGTGACGTAATAACGGTCGTCGATGAAACACACACGGGGATCATAGCCATACACCCACTCCCCTATCTCCTTATCCTCACAGACGAAACGTAAGGGCTGCTCGTTGATATCCCAATGCACGCCATCTTTACTGAAACCTACATGCAGGACCATTCTGCGATTGGTATCATCACAACGGAACACACCGGCAAAACCATCCTTGAAGGGTACTACCGCACTGTTGAAAATACTGTTGGAGGTGGGCAGTAAGTCACGTGGTATCACAGGATTCTTGGAATAGCGCCAAAGCACTGTCTTACACCCTGCCGGTCTTTCTTCCCACGGCATCGTCTTCAAGGACTGACCAAAAATTTTTAATTCACTCATATCGTAATAATTTTGTTAATCAATATTTTTAGGGTAATGATATATCCCTTGACCCAGAGCACTGAAAGTGCGATAGAACATAGGCAGGGGTGAAGCGAAGCGTAACCCCTGTGAAAAGGTTCGCATTTCATTGAGTGCCGAAGGTACGGCAGAATATCTGTCACCCCGTCGGGGTTTTGATTATTGTATGCATCATTACAGGGGTTCCGCTGCGCTCCACCGCCTGCCTGTAATCTTAACGCCCCTTCGGAGCATAAGCAAACCTTAAACTCTAAATTCTTCACTCTTCACTCTAAACTCTTCACTTTATTATGCCTTTTCCGCTTGAAAGGATCGAAGCCCAGGCCATAGACACCGATGACCGCACTCTGTGACACGAAGGCATGAGGATCTATCTCGTTGATAATACTGAAGATCATCGAAGACTCTTTCTGTCGGGCCAATACGAAAAGCATCCTGACAGGCTCTCCCGTATGCGTCCCCACCCCTTCGAAGATCGTACAACCGCGGCGGGCCTGCTCATTGATGGCATGTGACATCTCCTGGTATTTCTCCGTGATGATACAGAACTGCACCGAGCGCCGCATCATGTTCACCACCTTGTCAACGAACAATGACATGATAAACAGCAGGACATATCCGTAGATCACCTTCTCCCAGTCACGCAAGACCAGGTAACTGGACGTGACGATCACCATATCACAGAGCAGGATGATATTTCCCAGCGACAGGTCGTAGTACTTATGTACCATGGCAGCAACCGTATCGGAACCACCCGTGCTTGCATTCACCGACAGTCCTAAGCCGGAAGAGCAACCGAGGAAGAAAGCACCCACGACAACAGCCATGAAAGGCTGGTCACTCAGGAGCGCCGTGCCGGCAGCCATCCGCTCCACCACAGACAGACTGACAGAGAAGACTATCACCGCATAGATGGTCTTGGCACAGAACCGCCACCCTAAGATACGCAGGGCAAAGATCAACAGGAAAATGTTCAGTACCAGATACGATGCACTCACGGGGATGCCGAAACCCCAATAGAGAATAGAGGCGATACCACCGACACCACCCATCGTGATGTGGTTGGGCAAGAGAAAAACACCCAGACCCACACTGCCTAACACCATCGCTACCGTGATGATCAGATAGTCACGCCACTCTCTGTCCTTTCTTACGTTTGCCATATATTTTCACTCATAGGTTAATACCACACTAAAACCTTTAACGGGAACGGGAACGATAACGGGAACGATAACGGGAACCCTAAACTCTAAACCCTAAACCCTTCCATCTTCACTTAAAGTTATGCAAAAGTATAAAAAATATCCATATAATAGAAAGGTATTCGATTATTTTTATTAATTTTGCAAATTAGATATTACCCAATAAAGATCTACAAACTTATGGATTTAGTACAACAAATTATTGAACGCGCTAAAAGTAACAAACAGCGTATCGTGCTCCCCGAAGCAACAGAGGAGCGCACCCTGACAGCTGCCGACATGGTGCTGAGAGATGACATCGCAGACATCATCCTTATCGGCAACCCTCAGGAAGTGAATGCCTTAGCAGACAAACTGGGCTTGAAGAACATCGGTAAAGCCACCCTTATCGATCCTGAGAACTGCCCCAAGAGCGAGGAATATGCTGCCCTGCTGGCAGAGCTTCGCAAGAAGAAAGGTATGACGATCGAGCAGGCTCGTGAACTGGTGAAGAACCCCTTGTATCTCGGTTGTATGATCATCAAGACCGGTGATGCCGACGGTCAGATCTCCGGTGCGCTGAGCACTACCGGTGAGACGCTGCGCCCTGCCCTGCAGATTATCAAGACCTCTCCGGGTATTACCTGCGTGAGCGGTGCTATGCTGCTGATTACCAAGAAACCTGAATATGGAGAGAACGGTGTCTTAGTGGTTGGTGATGTCGCTGTCACCCCGATGCCCGATGCAAACCAGCTGGCACAGATTGCTGTATGTACGGCACAGACCGCCAAGAGTGTGGCAGGCTTTGAGGATCCCCGTGTGGCTATGCTGAGCTTCTCCACCAAGGGCAGTGCTACCCATGAGGTATGCGACAAGGTCATCGAGGCTACCCGTCTGGCAAAGGAGATCGATCCGTCACTGAAGATCGACGGTGAGCTGCAGGCTGATGCTGCCCTCGTGCCGTCAGTAGGTGCGAAGAAAGCGCCGGGCAGTGACATCGCAGGAAAGGCCAACACTCTGGTATTCCCCTGTCTGGAAGTTGGTAACATCGCTTATAAACTCGTACAGCGCCTTGGTGATGCCGAGGCTATCGGCCCGATCCTCCAGGGTATCGCCCGTCCGGTCAACGACCTGTCTCGCGGTTGCTCCGTGGATGATATCTATAAGCTGGTGGCCATCACTGCTTGCCAGGCTATGGACGCGAAATAAGTGAAAAGTTAAGAGTGAAGAGTGAAGAATTTGCTTCCGCTATGATACACTATAACAGAGAGGGTGGGCCCTTGCATAAGAAAAGCTATACCTTTGCAGTGAGAATCGTTAAGATGTTCCTGCACTTCTCTGAAAACAATTGGAGTTTACAAGCTATCTTTAAACAAGTATTGCGTTCAGGAACCTCCATATCCGCAAATGTTCATGAGTCGGAATTTGCGCAAAGTGCTTCAGACTTCGCTACAAAACTTCATATAGCTTTAAAAGAGGCCAACGAGACCATGAACTGGCTCAATCTATTGCATGATACCGGATATCTCTCTGACACAGAGTTTGAAAGTATCGCAACTGATTGCAGCGAGGTGATTGCATTGCTGGTTTCATCAATAAAAACGATCAAGAAAAATAACCAATTAAAATATTAGAGGAGGAGAGAGAAGAGCGATATCCACGACAATGGTATTCTT
>JAFZPF010000121.1 GCA_017550455.1 Prevotella sp. | reverse complement strand
TCCCATCCCCATGTCTTATTCCAATTCCAGTTGTCCCACACCCAGTTGAGCGTCCGGTGCATCTTCTGTTTGTCAATCAGGTCGTTCATTGGGAGGATTCCAAGTGCCCCCAGTACAGCCATATGGTCGGAGGTAAAACGGATGTCGCTATAGGTTTCCACGGCTGACTCTGCAGCCAGGTAACGACCTTCCTCATCCGCTGCCAACGGAGACAGATGGCCGATGATCTTATCCCACTCCTTATTCCTCGGCAGTCCCATACGCTCACGCCATTTCTGAGCGGTGAGCAGTCCGAAATGCCAATACGACAGTTCGAAGGGCGCGTTCACTGTCTCTGCTGCCTTCAGTGTCTCCTGTGCAGGAATGAATCCCCTTAAGAGATATCGTTTCTTTTTCTTGTCATAATTGACGAAGTCCGCCATCCAGACACTCGTCTCTTCTATCAGCGGATAATATTCCTCGAGGAACGACTTACTCTGTGTGCGACGGTAGATCAGTTCTGCTAATGTGATGATATGTGGCTGTTGCCATATCAGATAACTACCCACGCTCGAGGGTGCCTCGATGCTGCTAGGGTCGGTCATCTTCATCCATCGTAAACCCTTGAATCCCTGTCGTCGGGCGATGGTACGGGCATTGGGAATAGCCTGATGATACCATTTCATGGTGCGCTCGAGCATCTCAGGATGATTCCACAACGGCAGCCATGCCTCATGCCAATAGATCATCTCCAAATGGAATTTTCCGAACCAGGAGTTGTAGGTTAGTCCAGTCTCCTGCGGTGGGATATCCCCAGCACATTGGATGGCTAGGAGATACTGGCTGAGTATCACCCTGCGTTCTAGTTCGAAAGCCCTCGGATCAGTACAATGGGAGAAATCCACCGCAGCTCCCTTCGTCCAGAAAGCCTTCCAATAATTCGCTGTTGCTTTAAAGAGATTATCTTCCATTGGAGTGATATCTGTGGGCAATGTCGGAGAGAAGGCACAACTCACGTACAGACGATCCTGCTGTGGTTGGAGGAGCCAAGCATGTTTACTCTTTTGACGGTACTGCATCTTTCCCTTCCAAGAGAGTGACACATAATAGACAGTCTCTCCTAAGGTTCTTTTGAGGATAATTCCCGCTGGTGTCTCCCTGATCAACTCGGTAAGATGCTTATCGTCCTGTTGCCAGTCGCAGGCATCGTCACAATGACCGCCGGTAGGGTATGGAAAACGAATGATCAACGGGGTACGAGCAGTGTTTACCATCTCGACAAGTACCCTGTCGGCATGAGGATCCACGGCCGTACGTACATCATATGAATCATGTTCTTTCTCAAAATGACTGTTGATGATTCCCTTCCACATATCCAGTTGTTGGTGGATATTCTTAATGCTGTCTTTCTCCTCCGGGAGGAAGTCAAACCCGAAGATACCCAGATGTAACCGGTGGGGGTTCACACGATACCAGTCACTGGCAGCCTTACTCCTTGGATCGTCTTTCTTCTGCACAGTATATAACTCCTTATGTCCATGCCCGAGGTTAACCTCTCGCAGTGTCTCTTCGAAACGGAGATTTTCCGGATTGTCGAACGAGTGCCATCCCCACTGACTCTGTGTGCCTAAGGGAACTCCCTGACTATACAGTTCTGGAAACGACTGCATGCCGGTGGCATCCACGGTATAAGCAAAACGGCCGTTGCCTACAGACAGGGCATCCAAAGGATCGATACGTGTTACCTGAGGAGCATGCCGCTCTACCAATGCTCTGCGGTTGATTTTCTCTTGTGCCGCTATGTTCATGGCCAAGAGAAAGGTGACGAAGATGATAAGTGTTCTTTTCATATGTTGAATTTCTCCTACAAAGATAATATAAAATAAGAATAAATCAAATGTTTTTTTGCTTTTCAATGTTTTTTCCGTACTTTTGCTGAATCATACGAATGAAAATTTAAAATGCGATGATATGAAACAACGGTTTTTCTTAATGATGACGGGCATGATGATGCTGTCCGTCAGTGTGTCGGCACAAGTGGATGAAGAAACGATGAAAGGGATGCAGCGGATGTCGTGCACCAGTATTATGGTAGGAAAGAATGCATCGGTGGATGGTTCCGTGATTACCTCACATACCTGTGACTCGTGGTACCGCACGTGGATGCAGGTGGTTCCTGAAAAAGATTATAAGAAAGATACAGTGACGGCCATTTACGACGGTAGAATGCATACACAGAGTGCTTTCGACAGTACGAAGATGTACCGTAAGGGTGTTATTCCACAAGTGCGTCATACTTATCGTTATCTGGATACGGCCTATCCCTGTCTGAATGAGAAACAGTTGGGTATCGGTGAGACAACCATCTCCGGTCGGGATACTTTAAAGAATAACAAAGGATTGTTTAGGATTGAAGAGTTGGAGCGTATTGCTTTGGAACGTTGTGCTACTGCCCGTGATGCTATCAAGTTGATGGGGCAACTGGTGAAGGAATATGGTTATGGTGACAGTGGTGAGTGTCTGACGATCGCTGACAAGAACGAGGTATGGATTTTTGAAATCTTCGGTGAGGGTCCTGACAAGATCGGTGGTGTATGGGCAGCCGTACGTATTCCCGATGATGAGATTGCCGTATCTGCGAATATCTGTCGTATCTCCACGCTCAATCTAAAGGATAAGGATCATTATATGGCTTCTGAGAATGTTTATGATGTGGCTAAGAAACTGAAGTTGTGGGACGGTAAGGGTGAGTTTTGTTTCTGGAAAGCCTACAGTGGTATGAACTATTCCAAAGAAGTGAAGAACTACAGTGTAAGGGAATTCTTCATCATGAATACCCTGGCACCCTCACAACATCTCAGTGATACTGTGGAAAACCTGCCACTGAGTGTCAAACCGGATAAGAAAGTGAGTGTGGAACAGGTGATGCGACTGCTCGGCAGTTATTACGAAGGTACGTCGAAGAACCTGAGCGGTCGGCATAAGATTCCTAACCCGAACAAGAAAAAGAAAGATGGCACGGTGGATGAGCAGGCTCCCGATAGTATTGTGTCGCCGTTCAGTAATCC
>JAFZPF010000120.1 GCA_017550455.1 Prevotella sp. | reverse complement strand
GGTTGGGCATAGGCCCTGCATTGGTCGAAATGACACATGGCACGGATGAGCAAAGCCTGTCCCATGATATTATTACATCTGTCTGCATACGTCGGGTAGTTCTTGATGACTGCCGGTGCATATTCGATGATGTTATTGGCATTGGCCTGGGCCACATAGATCTTTCGCCAGATATAACCGACAGCGCCTGTCACCTGACTCTCATCAGAGGTGAAGTTATACTGGGCTATCATATCGCCGCTGGAGGCAGCCGACGGGAATGTGACCATATTACCTGCGGCATCACCATATTTCGTGAACTCATTGTCAACGTAAAGATACATCTTGTTATAGGTTCCTACTAAAGCGGCGCGTAAGCCCTGAGGGTCGGAGAGGAACGTAGGTATCGTAGCCTTGCCCTTCACGTCAACTTCCAGAAAATCGCTACATCCTGTGAGCACTGTGGCTACAGCACATAACAGAAGGATATATATGTTTTTTATTGTTTTCATCTCCATCTTATTCTTTGATACATCATAAATCAGAAACCTACATTTACGGAAAGTGAGAAGGTGCGCTCAGCGGGATAACCACTCATGCTCGTCTTGTACGAGTTATGGTCAGGACCGGAGTGAGGGGAGTAGGCGAGGAGGTTGTTACCAATGAGTGATAACACACAACTGTTCACTCCCACAGGACGGAGCCATGTGTTTGGCAACTTGTAAGAGAGTACCACATTCTGCAGTCGGATCAAGGTCTTGTTATACAGGAAGCGGGTGCTGTTCATGACAGACTGTGTGCTGACACCCCATATCGGTCGTGGGTTAGAGGCGATATCTCCTTGCTGCTGCCAGCGGTCCAACTGATCGACGGCCTGGTTTTGGGATGATGAGTAAAGACCGTCGGAGAACATCGCGCGACCGAAACTGCTGAAGCCATAGCCACCGAACTGATAGTTGAGGAGGAAACGCAGCGTGAGCCCTTTGTATGAGAGGGTATTGGTCATACCACCGGTCACGTCCGGGTGACTGTTCTTGCCTGCCACTCGTTCATCCGTGCTATACGTCTTTGTCACGTTCCCGTTCTTGTCATACCACATCGGTTTACCGTCGTAAGGATCCACGCCGGCCCAGCGCACCAGGAAATACGTGCTGACATCATAGCCTTCGATATACGAGTAAGTACCGAAATTCTTCTGAATACCGTTATACAACTTCAACAGAATATTCGTATTATGTGAGAGGTTAAGCTCCGTCTCCCAGCGAAAACCGTCGGGCTTGTCATTGACGATATTCTTTGACGTGATGGTTAGGTCATAACCGCGGTTACGCAGTTCACCGACATTACGATACACCTTGGTGTCACCCGTGGTCCTGGACACATCCAGGTTGCTCAAGAGGTTCTTCGTATGATGGTTGTACCAGTCGAAATCGATGTCCAGTCGTCCGAAGAGTTCCACACGGAGACCGAGATTGGTCTTGTAGGTGGTCTCCCAACTCAGTGTGTGATTGGGCGTTCCACTCTGAACACCACCGTTTTCACCGTTGTAAGCATAACTGCTGCCGTAGGAATAGAGTCCCAACGCTTCTTGTGAACCGAGACGGGAATTACCGTTGGCACCATAACTGCCCTTTAGCTTGAATACCGTGATCCAAGGGATCTTGAAGAACTTCTCATTATGCACATTCCAAGAAACACCCACAGAGGCAAAGTCCGCCCAGCGCACATCACTACCGAACTGTGAGTTACCGTCACGACGGGCATTGGCTGTCAGGTAATAACGACGGTCGAAGGAATAACTCAACTGTCCCAAGAACGATTCCTTACGGGAGAGACTGCTGCTGTTACTACCATTACGGCTGTCTGCATAACTGACATCCTGGATATAGTCGTTGATGAATCCCGAGCCGGTCGCTCCCACAATCGTATAGTCGCGTGAGCCGGCCTCAAAGCCCAGCAATGCTCCTATGGTGTGTAATCCGAACGTACGGTTGAAGTTCAGACGGTGGATCGTATTCCAGTTGGTGATATTTGCTGTCTGACGGGTGGAATAACCTTCCTCACCGATCACCGATGTACCGCTCCAGTTCTTCTGCGAGGAATACATCTGCTCCAGGTTACTCTGGAAGTCGATACCGAACTGTCCGGTATAGGTCAATCCCTTGAAGATATCATATTTCACAGAGAAGTTCGCACTCACATACAAGGCTTTCTGCTTGTTCTCATTCTGTTCGCGCTCGGCTACGGAATTGAAGAATTTCTGATCCTTATAGATAGGATTACCATCGCTGTCCACACCACTGACATATCGGTTGTAGAGACGTAAGGTACCATCGGGATAATAAGGCGAGTAGATAGGCAGGTTCTCGTAATAGTCACGACCCATATTAAACAGGTCATTGAGGTTATACGATGCCGAGAGGATGGTGTTCAGTTTTATCTTCTTGTTTACCTGGAATCCAAGATTTGTCCTCAACGAGAAACGCTGCTGCTCGTTGCCGATGATCGTCGATTGGTTCTCGTAGTAAGAACCGGAGAGATAATACTCGGCTTTGCTGCTACCGCCGTTCACGGCCACGCTACCTTGGAAAGTATGGCCCGTATCATAGTAAACCTTACTCCAGTCGGTGTCTGTCGTGGAATACTGGTTCAACTCATTATCCTGATAGGGGAAGGCGTTCATATCCAAGCCTGCGTTCTGATACGCTTCCTTCGCCAGTTCCATGAACTGTGCGGCGTTGAGCACCTTGGGGGCAGTGGAACGGTCGATATTCGCAATACCATATTCCACATTCATGCTGACGTTCACTTTTCCCTCACGACCTTTCTTCGTGGTTACCAATACAACACCGTTACCACCGTCGGCACCGTAGATAGAGGTGGCCGTGGCATCTTTCAGTACGGTGATGCTCTCAATATCGTCGGGGTTGAGGAAAGACAACGGACTGATGGTGTAGTTCTGTCCCGGCATCAAGTTCGTATGTCCACCGGTGAACATCGGTACACCGTCGATCACCCAGAGCGGTTCACTGCTGGCAGATAAAGAACCGTCACCTCTTACCCTGACGTTGAAACGGGGACGGGAGTTGTCGGGAGAGTCACTGTTGATGTCAATCTTCACACCGGGGATCAGTCCGTCGAGCATCGTGTCCAAACGTCCCTTGGGCATATTCTCCAGTTGTTTGGATCCCACCTGATAGGCAGAGCCAACCAAGTCGCTTCGTTTCTGTACCGTACCGTAGGCACCGATGATCTCCACATCCTTGATCACCGTGACATCTTCCTCCATCTGTACGGTGAGCGGCTGGCTGCTGGTCACCTTTACTTCCTTTGTCTTCATGCCAAGATAGGAGAAGGCAAGGGTTACCGGCAGGTCGCCGTTGGTGTTGATCGAGAATTTTCCATCGATATCACTCACTGTACGCACCTCAGTGCCTTTAAGGTGTATCGTCACACCTATCAGCGCATCCCCTTGGGCGTCGGTTACCACACCCGTGATCTGAACCGGTGCGGCATGTTGTGTTTCCGTCACACCTGTTATCGCTCCTTCTGCAGGTGCTGCCATAGCACCGATGCTCATCGTGAGGAACAATATAGCTAAGTAATAGCGTCTTTTTTTCATTATACAACTATTATGTTAACATTGGCAAATGTAGGTAATATTATTTGATTCTCCAAATAATTATATTCCTTTTTTCATAATCCGGATAATAAAGGTCGGTTCTTCTTTGGGAAAAAGTGAGCGATGTAATCGTTATAAATCTTTTATCCATCTCTTGCTTTTCGGTGATTAAACGAAGACTTTTGCCCTGTGAAAGCTTAGGTTTTATGAGCGTACTACTTATGTCAGCAGATCTGTTGACTTAAGTCAGCAACCTTGCTCACTGTAGTGAACAGATCGGCTGACTAAAGTCGACAGATGGGCAATGATTACTTTTTCAGTGAACGGCAATCATTACTTTTACAAGCTTTAGTGGCTTAGTGCAGTGGGCTAGGGGCCTTTTTCCTGTAAACGACGGTATTCCCTTCCTTGCAACCGATATATCTGGGTGTCACCTCTGTAGTCAGGCGGTCGAGCCATTTCTCTGCTGCATATCTGGTAAGTCCTAAACGGTTTTGGAATGTGCTTCGCGTGATGAAGTCGTGTTCTGCTAAGTAACTGTCGAGTAGATGGATGATTTCGTCACGTGTGTATTTCTCTGATTTCCCGACCTTCCCTCTTTTTGATGTCTTTTCCATATGGATGTTACTTCTCAGTTGCCTGATGATCGTCTTGTCTGGTATGAATGAGATACCCGTCACCTCCACGTCATGGGCTGTGATTTGTTTCGGATCGGTGTAGTGTGGTTTGATGTCATTGCCCATCTCATCCGTTTTCGTCTTCAGTCCTACTTTCATTTGGAACGTGCCGAGTCCGTCGATGCGAAACCGGTTGTTGTCTCTCAGTTGTTCGATGATCTCTTCAATGAGTATAGAAAGAGAGGCCCTCATCTGCGAGATATTGCACAGGTTGTGCAGTCTGAGGTGACTGAGGAATGCTTCCGTGTCGATGGTATAATACGGTTCGTTTCTCACTTGATACGTGATATTGCCATCTGCATCCGGCAACGGGTTGGGGTACACCCCATACTTGATTGTTTTGCTCATAAGGTATTACATTTAAGTGATCATTTAAAAAAACAAGCAATTGAAAGGTATTCATTGCTGATACCTGTCTCTTCTCTTTGTGCAAAGATAATAAAAAAGAATCGGAAATCCAAATATCTTCGCTATAATTCAATAAAATCTCCACATTCCCGAACAATCCATAGATTGTAGGGAATGCGATTTATATGATGAAAGCTCGAGCTGGATAGTGCCATTCTCGAGCTTTTATATTAATAGTTAATTCATTCTGTTCCCTTACTGTAACTTGAAAGTTACTGGTACAGTATACTTAACGCGTACAGGTGAACCTTTTTGCTTTCCTGGTTCCCATTTCGGCATTGCCTTAATAACGCGAGCAGCCTCCTTGTCAAGTGATGGGTCAACGGGATGAGCAACATGTACATTCGTTACAGAACCGTCTTTCTCAACGACGAACTGAACGATTACACGGCCTTGTATACCATTCTTTACAGCAATCTCCGGATACTTGACGTTCTGGCTCAGCCATGACATCAAAGCAGGCATACCACCTGGGAATGAAGGCATCTGTTCAACAACATCATATACTTTTTCATTTGAAGATCTGACGTAAGTCTTTTGCGTGCCTTCTGTATAAGAATTATTTCTATTATTAATGTTCGTGTTATTTGAAAAGGAAACACTTTGATTTCCCCACCGGTGTCTCCTTTCTGTTGTTCGATATGGGTCAGGAGATGCAAAACTGCGCTTTTTAACGAGGAAGAATGCCCCGTTATTGTATTGGTCCATAGAACGCCAATATTTACCGGTGCTATCATATTCGTAATCATATGTGGTTTGCTCCATTGCTATACTACCTCTTTTTTTTGTCATGCTCATTATATCACCTTGGTTATTATATTCATAAACTAGCGTAATACCACTACGGTCTGACTTAACTATTCTGTCATTTTCGAAGGTGTCTATTTGATATTTTTTACCCCCCTTGCTATATGAAACCGTCTTGAGTGAATTGTCAAAATTATAGGTATAAGAAATGCTTGACCCGTCGCTGCCAGATATTTCCGAGATTAGATTGGCTTCATTGAATGTAGTCTTGAATGATATTTCTTTTCCTCGATTATCTGTTTTACTGACAGGTCTTACTTCTCCATTATCACCAAAATAATAATCCCATGTGTCATTTTGTCCATTACGTGAATGACGATGTTGAGAGAGCAATCCTGATTCGTCAAAGAAATAGGTTTCATCATATTCATTACCTCCGACAGATACATGGGTATTCACTTTTCCAGTCAGATCTTTACTTTCCATCATGACAGATGAGGTAGGGAGATGTCGAAGGTTAGCATATAGAGCATCATATGGTTTATAGTCAATCCATGAAGAGAGCTCTCTATTTTTTACAAAGTCCTCGAGTTCATTTAGTTTCATGTTTGCATTGATGAATTTGCTACTGATCATTCTTCTCAATTCCTGTATAACAAGTTCCGTCTTTTCGGACGGCCCGAATGTATGTAGAAAATCGCTGTATGCATCAATGGTTCCTTCTTTTTTTATATCGTTGTATGCATAGCTTGCCATTAACTTCTTTACCTGATCAACATATTCTGATTTAGGATAAGATGACAAATAGCTTTGGCATGCGTTTACTGTATGAGGAAGATTTTCATACTCATATTTGTGAAGTAATTTAGTTACTTGAGCGTTGTACTTAGATCGTGGATAGTTATTCAGATATTGTTTGCATGCAGTCGCATTCTTTCCTAACTCTTCAAAGGCTATGCTGTCTCTACGGTGTACGATCTTATCATGGTGTGAAATGTTGAATAATTTGTACTTGTCAAGATAGTGTTGCAGTTTAGCTACTTCTCCTGTATTCATCATCATATCATAGGCAATCTGCTCACGCTTTTTTTCAATTGTACCAATGTCTTTATAATCATAGAGCGTACTGATAAGTTTATCATAGGCTTGTTCTGTTCCGTTCTTGGCTGTTGCTTCTATGAGATTAGACTCAATATTATCTTTGATGGATGCTGTTGTATATTTCAACTTTCTCTCCATAAAAAAAATGTCAATACTCTTTCGTGTTTTGAAATCGTTTGTTACTGATTTGAAAATATTGTAAGCCATCCATGGATCAAAAGTGGTACTAATCGGTTCTTTAAGGTTCTCTCTTCCTGTTAGGGTATTCATCAGTACACATTTAGAGATATCCCATATCGGGTATAGATATGCTTGAGCAGAAGAGTAGGTAGCCTTGTCTATCTCTTTGTCTTTACCATATTTCTTTATTATGACTTCCCATTCCTTCTCTGCTTTTACTAGTTTTCCTTCTTCAATAAATGAAAAAACATTAGCCATATTTTTTGCGTACCCATTTTTCTGAAGATAAACGGGTACGTCTGATTGTGCATATACATTGATACTAGTAAACAATATCAATAAGAATAATATCCTTTTCATATTATATGTTTATTAATAGCTCGCTGTTTTTGTGAGTGCCAACGAGGTTATTTTGAATAGGTTATTCAATGTGGCTGTTCCCTTAATGCTTGCAAATGTCTCCAGGCTCGTATCTTCACGTTCAATACGTTGGTCGTAGTTAAAATTAGCCGTATACACTGGATTCTGTTCACTATCAAGTTCTTTCTTTACACTGATATCTCCCATCATTATTTTTACGGAGAAAACATCACTAGAGTGGATCTTATGTAAATAGGCCATCGCATCCACTTTTGAAGCGTTCTTCTTTCCCAGAAAGGAAGTCATGGAAGGACTGAGATAGGAGATCATGTCGTCTTCATATCCATTTGAGATACTGTAGAAGAACGACTGAATCTTACTTTGAACTTCATATTCCTCGTCGCTGGTAAGTTTCAATTTAGCAGCATAGTCTACACGTTTCTTTGCTTGCTCTGCATGTTTACCTAGAGGGAATTTTTGAAGATATAATTGATAAGCTTCCTCATCATCCTTCTCAATTGTTTTTTGCCATAGAACTTGATCGAGGGAGTCTTGACGTTGAATGGCTGCTTTCTTTTCTTGTTCAGCAAGTAT
Source organism: Prevotella sp. (assembly GCA_017550455.1). Classification (GTDB taxonomy): domain Bacteria; phylum Bacteroidota; class Bacteroidia; order Bacteroidales; family Bacteroidaceae; genus Prevotella. The sequence continues at coordinate 12,150 of JAFZPF010000120.1, read as the reverse complement.
TTTTGCCTCTTCAGCAGCCTTTTTAGGCGCGTACTCATATTTGTAATACCAAAAACCTCCGGCACAGAGTGCTGATAAAACTAATACACCAAATATAGACAATAGTATAGTGCCGATATTAGAAGAACCTGTCGGTTTCTCATATTGTTGTCTAATTATAGGTTGTCCTATAGGTTGTGTTGCTGGTATACTACCAACAATATTTTTTCCACAATTCTGGCAAAATACGTCTCCTTCATTCATAGGAGACCCGCAATAAGGACATTTTATACTACAATCTATTCTATTATCGGCTTCCGGCCTATCATCTGGTTTCTTTCCACAATTTTGGCAAAAAACGTCATCCTCATCCATAGTAGCACCGCAATGAGGACAGATTTTCTCTTGTGAAAAAGGTTTCCCACATTCTGTACAGAAGAGACTATTGTCTTCTATCTGTGCATGACAATTTGGACATTCTTTCATATTATATTTAAATTATAGTTATTTCTAACATTACTTTCAAATATCGATAAATAACATTTTGAAATGGTAAGAATTATTCTTTTTTTGCATAACTTTCTAATATAAATCCTATACCTACAAATAGTAAAGGAGACCACCATACGCCTGTGATATCGACGTTAAAGAAATTACCCAAAATAAAATCAGCAATTGCTACTATGTAAAATATCCTACCAATTATAATAAACAATTCGGTTGATTTTTTATCAGTTTCTTTTATTTCATTATTATCTTGATACGAATTGGCTGCAGAGTAGCCACACTTGGGGCAAAACTTGGATTTATTATCCATCTCATACCCACAATTCTGACATTTTTTCATAATTTGTTTTTCTTATAAATTATTGTATACGTTTCCCACTATTATCATTGAGTATAAAATCAAACCCTCCTGTAATACGACTGTATATTAAATGTAATGTGTGATCCTCAAAAGGATTCATACGAAGTATTGGCTGATATGATCTAATTGAACATTTTACACCTATTTTCATTTGTGCTGAGGTAATTGGAATTGTTACCTCAAATCCTTTTTTAAATGAATAGCTGCCAATCTTGTTCCCGTCTGCCCATATGTGAACCTTTGCATCAATTAACATCCATTGGCCTTCCCATTCTATAGTCAGATTACCAAGTCTTTGGTTAGATATATCAAATGGGAATCCACATTTTGGACAATATTTACTCCCATCACTCATTTGAGCACCGCAATTAATACAAATAGACATAATAATTATAGTTTAAATAAATTTCTTATAATAAACCAACATATATAACAGAAGATGTAAAAGTAGATTAGTGTTTTATTTAAATGAAGCAAATGTTTCTTTATAGACTGTTTAGGTGACTTTTCAATAAGGATACCATTGAAACACCATAAAATGGTTATGGGTATAGCAACCAGAAGAAATAAATTAAAATGGATAGCTTCAACAAAGTGGGCGTGTAAAGAGGCATGAAGCGCTCGTTGAAAGCCGCACCCAGGACAATCCAAAGTGGTCAATAGTTTAACTGGACATTTTGGTGTTATTGAGAAGGATGATGGATCTATGTAGTAGTAAAAGATACAACCTATTAACACAAAAACTGATATAATAATATATTTATAATCCCTCAAATATTTCACCATCAGTCATTATAGCTAGAACTATTCCAATTACAAAACACAATATGTATAATGTGAAGGTAGATAAGATACCTATTATTGACCATTTCTTTGAATCTTTTGCTGCCATTTCTGCCAATTCGTACTCTCCTGAATAATACAATGTGTCGACTTTATTTGCAAGGACAATTGCATATACTCCAAATGGAACACAACAAAAGCATGTTGTCAATATTGCTAATGTCATATTGTTGTTTGGTTTAAATGGCTTAGTCTCTTTAAACTTATCTGATGTGACAAAAGAATCTTGCTGTTGAACTTTTAGTACTACCCCAACTCTCTGTCCACAAACAGGACAGAACAAGGAGTTTTCTTTTAATGAACTACCACAGTTACTACAAAATGCCATATCTATTTATTTAGTCTCAATAGTTCTCTCTATCATATTTCTGATGAAAGTAGCTTTCGCTCATACATAAAAGGATGATAAAATCAATTATTGCTATAAGTGCAGGTATACAGGTCCATGAGAAAATCAGATAGAATACTCCCTGAACAGTATTACCCAAGTAAAATTGATGAATACCAAGTCCTCCAAGAAAAAAGCACAATAGTAGTGCAACGCCTTTGCTCTTCTCAATCTTGTGTACATAGACAGATTGTTGCTGTGGAGCCTGGACATAAACAATAGTAGGTTGTGATTGATCAGGAGATGATTTACAATTTTCACTTAAAGTGTAATCAATACCACAATTTGGACAAAATTTTATTCCGTCCATAATTTGATGACCACAGTTTCTGCAATATCTCATATTCCAAAGTTAAACTTAAGTGTACCTAAGTCCCTAAATATTAGACTTTTGGTACACTCTGTAAAGATTATTATTCTGCAAACATAGCAGCGATAACTACAGCATAGTAAATTGCATATAATATTCCGCCAATAATACCAATTACTAAACCTATGATAGACCATTTCTTGGCTTCTCGAGAAGCGTTTTCTGCTTCATCATACTGACCTGAATAATAAAGCTTATCTACTTTATTAGCTAATATGATAGCATAAATACCTGTTGGCAGGCAGCAAAAAATGGTTGTCAGTATTGCCAGAATCATATGCGTATCTGGTTTTACCGGTTGCTGTTGATAAGCCTGGGCAGGTTGTTGGTAAACTTGTTGCTGAGGCTGCTGATACACTTGTTGCTGAGGTCCTCCATTAATAGGTTGACCACATTTAGGACAGAACTTGGTCCCATCATTTACTTGATTTCCACAATTATTACAAAATGCCATAAACTAAAATTTTTAAAGGTGATTATTATTTGTTATTGATTTGTTATTTTTACATTATATTTCAACTATTCATTTTCTGATATACTATTAATTGCATCCTCAATTTCATCAGAATATTCATCAACGGCATTTTCAAATGCTTTCTGCATATATTCTGCAGTTGGCTCCCATTCAGCGATAACATTATTTCCATCATAAACAGCGTTTACATCACATTCTAGTTCTTCTCCATCGATAGTACATTTGGCAAGACCTGTATATTCTTTGTTATTTTTCTTTACAAGAGTCAACTCTAATATCTTCATGTCAGATCCTTTCTCTTTTGTCTTTTCTATCATTATTTGCTTTACTGTTTCTGTAATATCAGACGTCGATGCTGAACACCCAGCAAATAATGGTATAAGACAGAAAATTAACCCCACAAAACAATAAGTCTTAATAGTGCTTATAACTTCTCTTAAATGCAACCATTTTGTTGCGTCGGATACTTTATAGTTCATAATAGTTTCTTTAAGTTGTTAATATTTTTATTGTTATTAATTCATTCTATCTTCATCCTGCCACAGTGGTATCAGTTATTACTTCATCAATTATGTCGATTACGTCATCAACAATTTTCTCTATATCTTTTTCCTTTTTCTTTATTCTCGTTACATCAATGACCGTAAGATCATACCCCATAATTTCTCCCATATCTGTTATTCTTCCTTTTACGACTATTTTATCTCCCTTCTCCATCTCAACCAATTTATTTGTAATTAGGTCACGTTTGGTTTCAGGTATTTTACAATGGACAGATAAAAGACCAAACGTATAAGGTGCATCTAAAGAGAAATATTCACCTTCACTATCCATGGCTCCTAAGACTCCTGTGATTTCCATCCACTGTCCTGAATATTTCTTTTGAGCTCTCATCTCATTTTGGTTAAGATCAGAAAGCATATCAGCGACATCTGCTTTCTGGAACTCTGCTGGGACTTCTTCTGATACAACGGCATCTTCCTCAGACTCATCTGAAGCGGCAAACCCTATGACGAATAATGCCAACACAACTGTCGTAATACAATACTTATTCATAAACAATACTTTTTGTTAAACTATTATTCATTCTTTTTATCGTAAAATAGATAATGGGTGGAAGAAGATAGCAAACTAAGTCGTATTTGTCAAATGTCCCTTTTATTAATCCATAGTATTGAAGAATCTCGCTGCTAATTGTAAGAATCGGGACAAGTGATAGAATTATATATCTGATACATCGCTTGTCTTTATGCCATATTGCATCGATCAGTATAATGTATGCTGCGCAATATAACCCATCAGGTAGACTATATCTGACTATATATGGTATGTTCCAGTTGCTTACATATAACCTTAGTATATCTATTAAACTTGATAATCCAAACGCTTTGCTCCAGATATAGATATTAAGTGATTTACTTCTGAATAGCAGATAAATCAAACAACCACATACAAGGAAAAAGATCCCAATAAAGACTTTGGAGGAGTCCTTTATCCTAATTGTTATATAAGATGATACCTGCATACACATACGTTTTTTGATCAATAATAGAAGTGTGAGCCTATCAGCTAATCTACTGAGAGGCCTTCGACTGCCGAGAAAAAGATTAGAAGAAACAGCTCACACCCTATGTATGTAGTACAAATATAATATCTATACTATCATAACACAGGGAAGAACGCTCATCTTTCCAATTTTCTCAAGAGAGTTGTCGAAGTTCTCAGTTTGGAAAAGCTAAACGCTTCCTATGTCATGTCTGTGACATTTTATTGTCACATTGCAAAGATAAGAATAATTTAGCAAACAACGTTCGATGTGAGCCGTATTTTTTTGCAAATGTAGTTCTTTTTTTCGGTTATTTATCCACTTCGTATCATTTTTCCCACTTTTTATTTATTCCACATCCGTTATTGTTGGCGAAATTAGGGATTAAAATGAATAAATGGAAGAAACGGAGTGACCATTTCTTCCATTTAATAAAAATTTTGCAAGCTTAGTATGCTAATGCTCAATGGGGATAATATTAAAAAGATATCATTAGCATATATACAGCCTGCTGATAATCATCTCAGCGTCTGTATCTGGACGGTACCACCGGAAGAGAAGAATCGCATCTGTCGTCCTCGGTAATCCTTCGGGAAGACAACGCAGATATCGCCGGTACCTTCCCAGATTTCCTCATTGCCTTCTAAACTTGTCTGGCTCAAACTGCCGTTATACCAGATCTTCACCCCGCCATGATCCAGGCATGAAGAGGGTTGATTGCCTTTGAAACGGGCTGTGCCATAGGTCCAGTCAGCCATAGCCGTTAACATGATGCCCCAAAAGGCGACTAGTAACATTATTCTTTTCATACGTTTTTTATTATGTTTTTTTTGTCCATTGACGGCAAATATAAGGATAAGATAGCAAAGACGCAAGAAAAGAGCCGGCCATTTCTTCCATGATTGTAATTTTGTCCAGTCAGTCAAAACGGTAGGATACCGTCTCGTTAAATTCTGTGAGGATATTGTTGATGCTGGATTACTAATGATGCTCACCATTTTCCCGCATTTTGTTGAAGACAAAACCGACGAGGGTTTGGAATCGTGATTCCGCTTCTGAAAAGATAAGAGTCTCAGAAACAGTGGGGTATTCCTCTTGTAAATCCTTGCACATCTGGAGTATCTCGTTATGGAAGGCAGTGGACTGTGTTTTCCAGGAAAGACCTATTGTGGGGGAAGGAAACACGGAGTCGCAGAAAGTGGCGATGGTAGCTTGGTATGCCTTGTCTATTCTTTTTTCCATGTCTTCCTTTAGCAGCGACAGGTTGTCGGGTGGGGTGGACTTAGGAACTGTGTCATTCTGCCTAAGACCCGCTTGGGGAGATGTCACTTCCTGACTTTTATCCTCTTGGGGAACAATAGATACTGACTGTTGCATAGTGTCAATGTCAATCTCTACTGTCTCTGTATTTACTCGGGAAGTCTCTTTTTGGGGGCTATTGAAGAAGGTTCCTAATGCAATAAGAATGGATAGAAGTATTACTGCAATGGGAAGAAACGCTTTCTTCCGCTTTTTGCGTAGGATGTCGGCTTGAATATCTTTAACTGAAGAATATCTTTTTTCCGGTTCCTCGGCTGTGCAACGTTCTATCACCTTATTATATATAGAGGGGTGGGTGATTTGTCGGAGGATCTTTCCGATGGCATAGATATCGGTGCGGGCATCAACTTTGTCACCCGACAACTGTTCTGGAGCAGCGCATGCATCTGTATGGCCTGTAGTGTCAGTGAAAGTGTCGGTATAACAACAACCAAGGTCGATGAGCTTGACATCATCGTTTATTCTGGTGAGCAGGATATTGTCGGGTTTCAGGTCAAGGTGAAGCACCTGATGAGCGTGCAGATAACCAACGACATCCAACAGCTGACGTACGAACTTATCGAAATTCTTCTTGTTTTTGAAGTAATTGGGTTGGTCGGTCAATCTTTGGGTAAGTGCTTCCCCATCTACATACTCCATTAGGATACCATCATCCGTCATTGAGATGTAGCGTACCAAATTAGGATGTTCCAAACGATAGCCGGTCTCGAACTCTTTTAGAAACGCTTCTTGATAACGAATATCCCCGACTAATTCCTTTTTCAGCCGTTTGAGAAAATGAAGTTTTCCATAGAGTTTTATACGAAAGGTGTCAGAAGTGGCACCTTTCGTATAAAATTGTTCGAATCCCTCATGGCGAAAAAGATTATCGGAGAATTGTGAAGAGTCCATCGTCAGCGGATGATTTTGACGGAAGACAAACCAGAAATATGTCCTGCAGTGAAACTGCCGAGGGAATGCCCGTTGCGTAAGACATCCAATACATACAAAGGATGATGAAGCACGAAATGTTGTATCTCCACCTCATCATCCACATGAAGTTTACTGTTCAGACTCTCCACCACGGTGAAACGATGATTGCCCAGATATCTTACTGTTACTTTGCGGTCGGGAAGATATTCATATACTACTTCGTTGCCAATCACTAAATCGTCTGAACGAACCTCGTCTTCAGGTGTGTCAAAATCTGAATTACCCTGTTCTTCTATCTTTGAAAGTTCCTCCCAGTGGGTATAACCTAAATACCGGGCAATGACATTGAGGGTACTGGTATGGGGCGTCCGCTCATCCTGTGCGAACCCTAACAAGCGCTTCAGGGTCGTGGCACCGATACGAACACCTGTCTTACTCTCGATATCGAGTGACAGATATTCACAGTCAGATGGGATATGCAGGTCATTCCCCGACCGACACTTCAACATTTCAATAATATGAATAGGTAGTTTCATCGCTTATTCCCACTCTATAGTCGATGGGGGCTTAGAGGAGATATCGTAGCAGACGCGGTTGACACCACGTACCTTATTAATAATCTCGTTGGAGACCTTTGCCATGAAGTCGTAGGGAAGATGTGCCCAGTCGGCTGTCATCGCATCGGTAGAGGTGACGGCACGGAGAGCCACGGGATGCTCATAGGTTCGTTCGTCGCCCATCACACCCACACTCCTGACGGTAGAGAGGAGGATGGTACATGCCTGCCATATCTGGTCGTAGAGGGATACCTCAATCTGGTCGTTTGGGAAATTGGTTGTTTGGTCGTTTGTGTTTCCCGTTGAAATGGTTACGGGCACACCTGCTGCCAATACCTTACGAGCTTCTTCGCCCGACAGCTTTACCTTGTAGTTGCGGAGACCGCGGATATAGATATCGTCGGCATCCTGCAGGATACGTACCTTCTCGGGGGTGATATCACCTAAGATACGTACGGCCAAGCCGGGTCCGGGGAAGGGATGACGGGTGATGAGATGCTCGGGCATGCCCATCTGACGGCCTACACGGCGCACCTCATCCTTGAACAACCACTTCAGAGGCTCGCACAGTTGCAGATGCATCTCTTTCGGCAGTCCGCCAACGTTATGATGACTCTTGATGACCTTGCCGGTGATGTTAAGCGACTCGATACGGTCGGGATAGATCGTGCCCTGTGCCAGCCATTTGGCATCAGTGATCTTCTTCGCTTCGGCATTGAAGACTTCGATAAAGTCGCGACCAATGATCTTACGCTTCTGCTCCGGGTCGGTGACACCGGCCAGATCGCTGAAGAACTTCTCAGAAGCATCCACGCCGATGACGTTGAGTCCCAGCACCTGATAGTCGTCCATCACCTGACGGAACTCGTTCTTACGCAACATGCCGTGATCCACGAAGATACAGGTGAGGTTCTTCCCGATGGCTTTATTCAGCAAGACAGCGGCAACAGAACTGTCAACACCTCCTGAGAGTCCTAAGATCACACGGTCGTTGCCCAACTGCTCTTTCAACTCGGCCACGGTGGTGTCCACGAAGGAGGCTGCGCTCCAGTCCTGCTCACTGCCGCAGATGTCAACGACGAAGTTTTTCAACAACTGGGTGCCTTGTATCGTGTGGAACACCTCGGGATGGAACTGCACAGCCCAGATGGCTTTCTCCTGTTTGTCTGGCTGCCAGTTGGAATATGCCGCATATTTCACGTCGGCCGTAGAACCGATCACATGGAATCCTTCGGGGATGGCGGTGATGGTGTCGCCATGACTCATCCACACCTGGGAATGCTGCTCAAATCCTTTGAAGAGCGGGTTGGTGGTATCTACGGTCTGCAGGTTCGCACGCCCGTATTCACGACTGTCAGCTTTCTCTACCTTACCGCCTAGGGTATGTGAGATATACTGTGCTCCGTAGCAGATACCCAGCACGGGCAGGCGGTTGACAAACTGAGAAAGTTCTACCTGAAAGGCTTCGGGATCGTGAACGGAGTAGGGGGAACCGCTCAGGATGACACCGATGACCGATGGATCGTCTTTCGGAAACTTGTTGTATGGGAGGATCTCACAGAACGTGTCGAGCTCGCGTACACGGCGCCCGATCAACTGTGTGGTCTGAGAACCAAAGTCGAGGATAATGATTTTTTGTTGCATAAAATAATGTTTATGGCTACAAAGGTACTAAAAGTCGAGTGGAATGCAAAAGAAAAGTTCATTTTTCTTTTCATTCCCGAGACGGAGTAACTTCGGCGTAGCCAAAGTTACGGATAAATGAGCGAAAAGCCAAAATTCATTGAAGATAAATATAGGCAACGATATAGCAGTTGGCACGGGTGTGTACATCATAACCGCAACGCGGTTACCGCTCAATAGCCGTGGGTCGTGTCGTCGACCCACGGACGTGTTATGGTAACATTAATTCAACCCAGAATGGGTTGCCCATCATATACATAGGGGCACGCCTTCAGCGTGCATATTTGTTCTTGCGTTGTTTTCCGCAGGTCTTCGACCCGCGGCTACTGAGCGTTGACGCTTTCAGCGTCATATGCCATCTCCTATATTATTGCGTAAATTTATGAACAATGAAAATATAGAAATTTATTCACTTTGTTGTTAATAATCTCTAAAATATATCCGACGATCTGTCACAAAGCGTCTAATCAGTGTGTTCTTAATATAGAGAATGAAGCATAATAGTAATCATTAAATAAATCGGGTTATGAAACATTTACATCATTTTGTATCGATTCTCCTGTTGCTGATGGTTCTGCAGGTATCTGAAGCCATGGCCGGGACTCCAGTACAACCGAAGACTACGACGTATGACTATAAGAATTTCAACTCACTGACGTTGAGCGGTATCGTGAAGGTTTATTTCACGCAGGGAAAGAATTACAGCATCAAGGTGGAGGAAAGTAACAGTCCTTATCTCAAGACCATCCTTGAGCAGAAAGGACAGGTGCTTTCTGTCAGGACCAAGAGTACACGGAAAAATATCCACGCTAATTCACCTGTTGTACGGATTACAGCGCCACAACTGGCGGGCATCCGCACTTCGGGAGCCGTGACGGTATATATGAGTAACCTGAAAGCCGCTGATTTTAATATCAACACGTCGGGTGCCAGCAAACTTATGCTCAACGATATCACCTGTAATAAGATGCTCATCGGATGCAGTGGTGCTTCCAAGTTGAATACGGGCAAGGTCAGTTGTCCGACGATGAACCTCAACAGCTCGGGTGCCTGTGAGATGAACATGACGATCATGAATAACAAGCATGCAGTGATGTTGTTCAGCGGTGCCTCGAAGGGCTCTCTCAAATATAAAGGTGATCATCTGAAGATGCAGAGCAGTGGGGCAGGGAAGATCAACATGACCGTTGACTGCAAGGTGCTGGAGGCCCATAACAGCGGTGCTGCGAAGATTATGATCAGTGGTACAGCCGACAAGACGGAGATCAAGTCGTCGGGCGTTTCGAAGATAAACACATCAGAACTGAACAAGTTCTAACTATCTCTCGTTTATAATAATTATGAGGCAAGAAGATTTTCAAAAGGAAGTGGTGCGCGTGCGACCGAAGATGGTTGCACAAGCGCATCGCTATCTTCATCAGCTGGATGAGGCCGAGGACATCGTGCAGGACGCACTCCTCAAGATGTGCCTTATCCATCAGCAGTTGCGCCCGCCCATCGACACTTTTGCCTCGGTGTTGGTAAGAAATCTATCACTTAACTATTTACGGCGAAGACGTAAAGAGGATGATTTCACGGATATAGACACTATTCTCAACGAACTGGCGGAAGAGACGGAGGAGCCGGATACCGAACAACTGATGCAGATCGTAGAGAGTTTGCCACCCCGTCAACAGACGATTATCCGTCTGCATGACATGGAGGGGATGGGCTATCGGGAGATATCTCTGCTTACGGGTATGCCGGAGACAGCCCTTCGCAAGTCAGTCAGTCGTATCCGTTTGCGTATCCGTCTGCGATACATCGCTGCCATCTCAGCCGCTGTGGCCTTGTTGATCATCGGCTTTGTTACATACCGCGCTTACCAATGGGATTTGTTCAGTAGGAAGTATGAAGGATCGTATGTGATCGTCTGCGGTCAGCGTAATGATAATCTCCGTGAGATCCGTTCTCAGATCAAGGAGACCTTGGCTTCCGCCAATGACATAGAGGCTTCTGCTAACAGTCGTCAGATTGTCAACGATGCAGAAAAAGAACTACTTAACAGTATCACTGACGAGGCTGAGCGAAGTAGATTGGAGAAGTTGTTAAATGATTGAATATAAGAATGATATGAGAAAAGATATAAGAATTACTGTAACACTCTTGATGTTACTGCTGATGGTGGTAATTCCGGGGAGGGCACAGAACAGTATAGACCGTATGGTGGAGGATTACTCCACGGTGGGAACGTCAAGCTTTACGTCGGTGGTGGAGCGTGACCCCAATACCCGACAGGTGAAAAAGGTGGTGAAGGTGCTGACACTGCCCGGCCATCAGACAAGTCAATTCCACGATGCCTTCCTGAAAGAGAAAGCCACCGGTACATTTACCGAACAGCAGCAGAGTGGGGTGCAGACCCTCACCCTGACATGTGAGAAACCTGCTCAGACACGTCTGTATATGCTTCGCCGTACGAGTGGGAGCGGTAAGGTGACGATCATCGTAAAGATGAAGAAGCCATAGCCGTTGAAACAACCAATGATAAGAGCCGCATGACGTTCGTCGTGCGGCTCTTATGATGAATGATAAATATAAAAATGAGAGAGTATTAGTCTCTGGTCAGTTTCATTCCGTTGAAGGTCACGTATGATCCAACATATCCTCCGTAACCACCGTTACCATAAGCGAGGCGGATACCATAGAATTTGTAGGTGCTACTATCGAGCTGGTCGTTTAGGCTGAATTGCCAGTTGCAACCGCCGTCGTCGTCGATCGTGAGTTTTCCGATGGCAGCCAACTTATTATTGTTGTGACGATAAACAGAACTACCCTTTTGTGACATCACAAAGACTGTCAGTTTATAGACGACATCATTCTTCGTATAGGTAGCCGTGAGGTCTAACAGGTTAGGAATCATCAACGAGAAGTCCTCCTCATCGAGTGTCACCGGAATGACAACACCCATGGAAGCGTAGTTGCCCTCGAGGAAACGCCACTGAGCCTTACCTTCTTCATTACGTTCGAATGACAGCTTCGTGGTCTTGCTACCCCATGAGAGGGTATAGGTTCCTAATACATCTTTTTCAAAGTCGAACTGCTGGACATTGATTTTGTAAGTCAGACTGCCTGCATAGGTGATGACGGCTTCTGTCTGACGCATCTTTCCGGTATTGTTTTCGTCGAAGTCAATATGCAACTCACCATTGACGATGCTGAAACGGGCCCAG
>JAFZPF010000119.1 GCA_017550455.1 Prevotella sp. | reverse complement strand
GCATTGCCATGACAGAGTCATATGCATGTACGACTGCTATCATCAGTGGGAAATACACGGTTGATGGTCGTCCGCTGATGCTTAAACAGCGTGACAGTCAAAGAATAAAGAATGTGTATGTAAGTGGTGATTCTGCCAAATACGCATGGACTGCCGTGGTACCCATTGAAGATAAGAGTAACCGTGGTGTGATGTATGGACAAAACGAAGTAGGACTGGCCGTGATGAACTCTACCTCTTATAACCTGCTTCAGAAGACAGACAATCCCCTGAAAAGCGGTAATATCATGTGTTGGGCATTGGAACGCTGTGCGACGGTAGATGAATTTGAGGCGATGATCCGTGAGATGAAATATTTCTCCTACGGCAGCAACTATGGTGTTATGGATGCTCAGGGGCATGTCGCCTATTTCGAATGTGGTCATTTAGGTTATAAGAAATATGATGCCGATGATCCCACTGTGGCACCCCATGGCTATATCGTACGCTCTAATTTCAGCATGAGTGGTGACATGGAAGACGGTAAGGGATTCTCCCGTTACAATAAGGCAGTGGAGATATTAGAAGAAGCATACAATCAAAAAAATATCAGTTGGCGCACATTACTCAAGATGTCACGGTGCCTGGAGCATGGTATGACACGTGTCAACCTCTATGATCAGATGCCTGCTGATGAACATGCTGAAGACATTGCCAATTTTTGTGATTTCATTCCAAGATACACCACGGCATCCACCTATATGGTCCAAGGTGTGCGAAAAGGGGAGTCTCCCCTACTCACCACCGGATGGACCTGCATCTCCAGCCCTTTGGCTACCGTTACCATCCCCGTATGGACCATACCCATGGCAGAACTGCCTAAGTGTATCAAGCGTGATGATGACGGCCATTGCCTGTTAGTGGACTGGGCGACAATAATGAAAAGTTATATCTGGCCGTTAGAATATTCCGATGGGCAAAACTATATACGTTTGGGGCGACTTATCAACCGTTCAGGCACAGGATTGTTACAACAGATACAACCCATTGAAGAAGAGATCTTGAAACGGGGTGAAAAGTTGCAGCAGCAATTCTACAAGAAAAACGAGATTGACAAGGAAAAACTGAAAAAATATTATGACTGGGTTGACGACTATGTCAAGAGAGAATATGAGAAGATTGGTCATTACCATGGTTTAACCTTAAAATAACAAGCGTGAGAAAACCTTATATTTACATACTACTATTTGTCATTCTGTTTTTACCTTCATCGTGCAGGAAACAGGAGCAGAGTTATCATGCTCCTTCCGTTACAGATAGTCTGTTTAACATCTCCCATATTCAGAAAATATATAAGGATGCACCTGCTGAAGCCTTTCACCTCGTTGACAGTGCCGAGCAAGGTGGGAAGATGCCGTCATGGCAGGCAGACAGCCTAAGGGCAAGGATGTGCCTCGACAATTATTACGACTTAAACAGAGGTATCGGATATGCCTTACGGACACTTACCTACGACTCGGTGGTGAACCATCCTAACAGACATCTTGGCATGTTAGCGATGATATCACAGTTGGAGGTAAGCTTGGGAAGATATTCGGAGTGTATCCGATTCTGTGATGAAGGTTACGCATTGGCTGAGCAGTTGAAGGATGACCGTCACAACGGACAACTCATGGTTAATGCCGGTTACAGTATGTACTTCATGAAAGAGAAGGAGAAAGGACTGGATTATCTCTACCGGGCACAGAAACTGCTCAGCAGCAAGGAGGATTATGAATCATTAAAGATGTTATCCTACTGCTACGGACAATTGATGAATTGCCTTTGGGTAGATAACACAGATGAAGCCATTGCTTTCGGCAAAAAACGGGAAGCTCTGCTCGACAGTATGGAGCACAACGTTGGCGAAATAACTCCTGACTATCTTGACAGACAAAGGGGATTGACATTTGCGAAGATGGCAGATTTCTATGCAAGGAAGAAAGACTTCAAGGAAGCGCGTATGTATGAACAGAAATTCCTCAAGACTAACATCTCGAATACTGCAAGAGGAAATAATCTCATCTTCGACTATTACTGTACATTGGGAGATTTCAACCTAGTACAGCAGACCTACCAGCGTTCACTACCCTATTGGGAGCATAAAGATACTTTCTGTACTCGTTATGCCAGTGTGTTGGGGATGCTTACCAAGGTATATGAACAACAAGGAATGCTGCAAAAGGCATTCGAATACCGTACCCGTCAGTTAGGTATCAAAGACAGTCTGCTCATCCGTGAGAACGAGAATGAGGCGATGCGTCTGTCGGCTATCTACCAGATTCATGATAAGGAAATCAGCCTGGAGAAGAAACGTGCAGATGCCAGACACTATCTCTTCCTGGCCGGGGCTTCTATTCTGTTGCTGTTGTTGGCAATTGCCTTTGCCATCTATTTCTATCATCAACGGACACGGATATTAAGAAAGAACCGACTTCTCATCAGTCAGTTGGAAACCATCAGTGATTATCAACGGGAGAAATTAGCTAAAAAGGAGGAGGTGTCGGAAGCCAAGAATGACACCGACAACCAAGGATCATCCACACAAGTAGGAAAACGACAGGAAATGATGGTTCAGAAATTCCGCAAGATCGTGGATGAAGAAAAAGCCTATCTGCAACTGGATTTCAGTCGCGAGAAACTGCAAAGGATGATGGGTATCAGTAAAAACAGTCTGACTCCCGTACTCCATGAAGTGCTTGGCGACGTGGCTAACCTGTCTGACTATATCAACAGTAAGCGTATCACCCATGCCTGCATGCTCATTCGTAAGCAACCGCAGATGACTGTCGATAACATCGCTACAGCCAGCGGATTTACCACCACACGAAATTTCCGCCGATGTTTTAAGTCACAAACAGGTATGACACCGGCAGAATACCGTGATTCCATTCTTTCAGAGTGATAATCTGATATGAACTATATAAAACTATTCAAATATTATTAACCATGAAGAAAAAACTATTATCTCTACTGGCATTGCTGACACTGTCATCAGTATTGGCAATAGCACAGACAAAGATTTCCGGTGTAGTGATTTCTCAGGAAGACGGAGAGCCCATTATCGGAGCATCGGTGAAGCTTGCTGGAAGCAAGACCGGTGCTATCACCGACATAGATGGAAAATTCTCCCTCACTTCTACTTCGGCAAACCCTGTCATTACAGTGAGTTACATCGGAATGTTACCTAAAACATTGAAAGGTACCCAAAACATGCGTATCGAACTGGAACCCGATGCCACAACCCTGGAAGAGGTTGTCGTAACGGGTATGCAGAAGGTGGATAAACGTCTGTTCACCGGTGCTACAACAAAACTTAGCGGTGCTGATAGTAAGATCGACGGACTGGCAGATGCCAGCCGCTCTCTGGAAGGACGTGCGGCAGGTGTCAGTGTTCAGAATGTCACAGGTACCTTTGGTACGGCACCGAAGATCCGTGTCCGTGGTGCTACGAGTATCTACGGCAGTTCTAAACCGCTATGGGTGGTCGATGGCGTCATCATGGAGGATGTGGTCGACGTAGATGCCGACGATCTGAGTTCCGGTGATGCAAACACCTTGATTTCTTCTGCGATAGCCGGTATCAATGCCGATGACATTGAGAGTTTCCAGATTCTGAAGGACGGTTCTGCTACCTCTATCTATGGAGCACGTGCCATGGCAGGTGTGATCGTTGTCACAACGAAAAAAGGTAAGATAGGACAGACAAAGATCAATTATACCGGTGAATATACCATGCGTCTGAAGCCCTCCTACAGCCAGTTTAATATCATGAACTCTCAGGAGCAGATGGAGGTGTATCAGGAGTTGGAACTGAAAGGTTTGATGACTTATGCAGGTCGTGCCAATGCTTCCAACAGTGGTGTTTATGGTAAGATGTTCCAATTGATGTCACAATATGACGAGACCTCCGGACAGTTCGGTTTACCCAATACCCCTGAGGCTAAAGCAGAATACCTCCGGGCTGCCGAGTATCGTAACACAGACTGGTTTGACCTGTTGTTCAAAGAGTCTATCCAGCACAACCACAGTATCAGCATCCAGAGTGGTACTGATAAAGCACAGCATTATATGTCGTTTTCTGTAATGGACGATCCGGGATGGACCTTGTCAAGTAAGGTGCAGCGTTACACCATGAATATGAACACGAACTACAACCTGAACAAGAGTATAACGCTCAACCTCATCGGTAATGCTTCCTATCGTAAGCAGAAAGCCCCGGGAACTATCGACAGTGAGGCAGATGTAGTCAACGGTAGTGTTGATCGTGGTTTCGATATCAACCCCTACAGTTTTGCACTGAACACTTCGCGCACGCTTGATCCCAACGAGTATTATCAGCGTAACTATACCTCTTTTAATATCTTCCATGAGTTGGAGCAGAACTATATCGATATCAATGTGACGGATTTCCGCTTACAGGGAAAACTCAGTTATAAGCCCATTAAGAAAGTGGAAATATCCGGATTGATCGCTGCGAAATATTCTGCTACGACACAAGAGCATAATATCAAGGATAACTCCAATCAGGCAATGGCTTATCGTGCTATGGGCACCACCACCATCATGGACAACAACCGTTATCTGTACACCAACCCTGACGATCTCAGTGCCCTGCCAATCACTGTGCTCCCCGAAGGTGGTATCATCGACCGTACAGACAACCGTATGTTCGGATGGGACTTCCGTGGTTCTGTGAACTACAACGATGTCTTTGCCAATAACCATATCGTGAACTTCTACGGTGGATTGGAAACCAACTGTGTTGACCGCCACTCTACCTGGTTCCGCGGCTGGGGTCTCCAATACTCCAAAGGTGAGGTTCCCTACTATGTATATGAGGTATTCAAGAAAAGCGTGGAAGAGAATGCGGAGTATTACTCACTCACCAACAAACATGAACGTAGTGCAGCTTTCTTTGCCAATGCTTCTTACTCATTTAAAGGTATCTATACCATCAACGGAACTTACCGCTACGAGGGTACGAATAAATTAGGAAAGAGCAGACAGGCACGTTGGCTGCCGACATGGAATATCTCAGGAGCTTACAATATTCATGAAGAGAGTTTCTTTAAGCGTCTGAAGCCCACTTTCTCGCATCTGTCGCTACGCGCCAGTTACTCACTGACCGCAGAAAGAGGACCATCGTTCGTCACCAACTCCAGAGATGTGATCTATTCCGGACAGCCATGGCGCCCCTTCGTCTCTGTCAAGGAAAACCGTATGTATGTGAGTCGTGTCGCCAACTACGACCTTACCTATGAGAAAAAACATGAGTTGAATATCGGTGCTGACTTAGGATTCTTCGATAACCGTATCAATATCACGGCAGAGTGGTATAAGCGTAACAACTACGACCTGATCGGCTATATGAACACGGAAGGTATGGCCGGTGAAGACACCAAACCCGGTAACGTGGCAGCAATGAAGTCTAACGGATTCGAGTTAAGCATCTCCACGACAAACATCAAGAATAAACACCTTACCTGGACCACAAACTTTATCTACTCACATACGAAGAATGAAGTAACCAAGCTGATGTCAACCAGCCGTATCTGGGATCTTATCCGTGGTTCCGGTTTTGCACGTGAAGGCTATCCCGTACGAAGCATCTTCAGTGTACAGTATGTAGGTCTTAATTCCGACGGTACTCCACTGGTGATCAATCAGTTAGGAAACACCAGTGATACAGGTACGTATTTCCAGAGCTCCACCGATGAGGGTATTGCCACCTTGAAATATTCCGGTCCTGCCGATCCTACAGACATGGGATCCCTCGGTAATATCTTCAAGAGTCATGGCTTCACCCTGAACCTCTTCGTCACCTACTCCTTCGGTAATGTGGTACGTCTCGACCGTGTCTTCTCAAGTAGTTACAGTGACTTGACGGCAACACCTAAAGAATTCCGTAACCGTTGGATGGTGCCCGGTGATGAACTGAAGACAAATATCCCAAGTATCTCCAACCGTATATTGAATCATTACAACTCCAATATGGCCAGGGCATACAACTCGTATAACTACTCTACCGAACGTATTGCCAAAGGTGACTTCATCCGATTGAAAGAAGTTTCCCTGGGTTACGACTTCCCCAAGAAGCTTATCCAGTCTGTGAAGCTCAGCACACTTAGTTTGAAGCTCCAGGCTACGAACCTCTTCCTTATCTATGCCGATAAGAAGTTGAACGGTCAGGATCCTGAATTCGTCAATTCCGGTGGTGTGGCAGTGCCAATGTCAAAGCAGTTCACCATGACGTTGAGAATCGGTATGTAATGGAAAAAGTATCAAACATTCTAAAAGATGAGCAATATGAAACAGCATACATTATATAATATTGATGACTCTGTGAACAAGACAAGCATTGTTAAGTTCATGAAGAGATGTGGTGGGCTGTCGGCATATCTTCTTGTTATCGTGATGACATCGTTCATGCTCGCTTCCTGCGATGAGTTCCTCGATACAATGCCAGACAACCGCTCTGAGTTGGATGAACCGGAGAAAATATTTGAGATGCTGACATCAGCCTATCCGGTACACGACTATGTGTACTTCAACGAACTGATGTCAGACAACTGGGATGAATATCCCCGTTATAAGAACCATACCACCCTGTCAGACTCTTGTTGGACATGGTCGGAAGTATCCGAGACGGGTACTTACTCCCCTTCAAACGTATGGAGTGATGCTTTTAGTGGTATTACAACGGCTAACATGGCACTTGAAGCCATCGACAAGCTCAATCCCGATGAATATGGTGATAACATGCCACTGAAATTACGTCAAGCACGTGCCGAAGCCATCATCCTGCGTGCATACCATCATTTTATCCTGGCGAATGTCTTTTGTGCACCCTATAACAAAGAGAAGAATGCATCCCAGTTGGGACTACCTTATCAGTATAAGGTGGAACGAGAACTGAGCCCTCACTATGAGCGAGGTACCCTCGACAAATTCTATGAGGCCATTCAGAAAGACTTGGAGGAGGCTTTGCCGAACATCGGTGAGAGCAACTTCGATGAAGTACCGAAATATCATTTCAACATCAATGCCGCCTATGCTTTTGCCACCCGTTTCTATCTGTTCACAGAACAATGGCAGAAAGCCGTGGATTGCGCCAACAGGGTATTAGGCAGCGATCCTGCCGGTATGTTACGCGACTGGGCAGCTCAGGCTGCCGTGGGTTCCGACCGCGACCAACAGGGACAGAAATGGATCGACGCAGAGTGTAACGCTAACCTCTTGCTCTGCACCACCTACGGCAACTACCGTAGTGTGTTCGGTAATGTCAGCACCTTAAACCACTATAGTCACGGAAACTATGTGGCTACCAGTGAGACGATGCGTGCCAACAACCCATGGGGAAACTCTTCTTCTGCCTATATCAAGACCACCTCACGCTATAGCAGCAATACGCTCGACAGAGTGCTCTGGTGGAAGATGCCTTATTTCTTCCAGTATACCAATATCATCAAGGGAAATGGTTATACCAGATCAGTTTATACACCGTTGACCGCCGATGAGGTATTGCTCGCAAGAGCAGAGGCAAACATCATGTTAGGCAACTACGAGCAGGCCGTCAGTGATATGAATATTTGGGCACGTTCCATCTATAATGGAGCAACGAAACTGACGGTGCAGTATATCACAGACTTCTACAACAAGATCAAGTACTATTCCCCCACCGAGCCTACTATCAAGAAACACCTGAATCCCGCTTTCGATATCGGTGAGGAAGGTGGCGTTAAGGAAAGCCTCCTGCAGTGTGTCTTACAGATGCGTCGCGTACAAGGTTTCTATGAAGGATTACGCTGGTGGGATATCCGCCGCTATGGTATCGTCATCTACCGCCGTGCCATCACTTTCGACGGTTCTGCTGTAGAGCAGGTGCTCGACGAACTGCCTGTGGATGACCTGCGCCGTACCCTTCAGATTCCCAAACGATCTATTGATGCCGGTTTCCAACCGAATCCAAGATAATACTAACACCTTTAAGCAAAAGCAATTATGAGAAAGAAATCAAATATCAAGGAATCTATCGCGATGGCGATACTCCCGCTGCTGCTATTGACTGTCTCACCTATCTTCAGTTCATGTGATAACGAAGACGAACTGAGTAAAGAGAGTATTATCGTAGCAGATAAAGATATCTCCAACACACCGTTGGACCTCTGGCTCAAGACCTATATCCTCGAACCATACAACCTCAAGATAGAATGGCAATGGAATGGCAATGAGGTGCGCTTAGGCTACTATACTGTGCCGGCATCCTATGAGTGCGCCACGATCTTGGCACATATCGTGAAATATTGCTGTCTGGAAGCATACGACGAGGCAGCAGGCCCCGTCTTCACCCGTCGTAACTTCCCCAAGCAGATCATCTTCGTAGGTACCTGGGAATACAACAACAACGGTACCTATACGTTGGGAACCGCTGAAGGTGGTAAGAAGATCTGGCTTGCCGGTGTGAACCACGTAAAAGAGAATATCGCACAGGGTGCTGCAAGACTCAACTCCCAGTACCTGAAGACAATACATCATGAGTTCACCCATATCCTGAACCAAAATGCTCCCTATCAGGTAGCTTTCAAGGAACTGACAAAGACCACCTATGTGGCCGACTCCTGGAGCAGTGACACTTATAAGGTAGGATACCAGCAGCGTGGTTATATCTCCGCTTATGCCCAGGCTAATGCTGGTGAGGATTTTGCTGAGATGTATTCCATCTATGTCACCAGCAGCCCGGAGGTATGGGATGGCATTTTGGAAAAAGCCATTATCACCACCACCGATGATTTTGGTAATGAGATTAAGGATTACACCTATTATAATATACTGCAGCAGAAACTTGATCTGGTGCGTGCTTACATGCACAAGACATGGGGTCTCGACATGGATGTGATGCGCGAATCCCTCACCCGTCGTCTGAATGATGTGGTGAATGGAAGAGTGGATCTGACAGATCTGACAATACCTGTTAATTAATACCTTAACGAATCATTCTGATTATGAAGAAACTATATATTATCACTTCGTATATGCTGCTCACCTTGATGACCTTGGTGATGCAGGGATGCCTGAAAGAACAGGAAGATGTCTTCGAGGACAGTCCTATCGTGCGTCTGGAGGAATTTATCGATCAGTACCGCACAGTCTTGGAGAGTTCTGAAGACGGATGGGTCATGGACTACTATCCTCAGAGCGACCAAAGTATGGGTGGTATCGCTTATATCGTGAAGTTCAAGGACGGTGAAGTAACAGCCTGGTGGGAGAAAGACACCAGCAAGTCTGTCACCAGCAACTATGCTTTCAAGAAGAGTATCGGTGCCATGCTGACGTTCTACACCTATAATGAGTTTCTGCACTATTACGCTGAAGGTCGCGCCACCACGGAGTTGTATCAGGGTTACAAGGGTGACTTTGAATTCCGTCTCGACAGTATTGTAGGCAACGACCATGTGTATATGCATGGCAAGCGTCATAACAGCGTCATCTCCCTCCATCGGTTCTCCGGTGACCCCGTGGAATATCTCAGTAAGGTGAATGAACTCTCCGAGAGTGTCATCATGGATGCCCTCCTCGGCACGTATGATCACTATGACATCAATGCCTCAGTGAATGTTGACAACCGGCAGATGGTCTACACCATCACTGATACGAATACCGGTACTGCTCATAACTACACGCGTCCGTTTACCTTTACACCTGACGGTGTACGTCTGTATAAGCCACTGACTATCAACGGTAAGCGACTTACTGAGTTCACGCTTGAGAAAGAAGGTGACTTGAGTTATCTGCGGGGTAAGGATGAGGGACTCACCGACCTGCGTCTCCGCATGAAAGTCACGGGCTACGTTAGTTATCCTGACTATGCAGGTACCTATACCTTCGTGCATCGCAACGGTTCTAACCAAGAAAGGATCGAGACCACCGTACAACTGGTACCTAACGGCGACGGTAAGACATATACCATGACAGGCATCAGTCTGCAGCCAAATGCATTTACCCTGAAGCTCAACTATGTGCCCAGCCGCGGTACACTGATACTGCCAGGACAGATCATCGGCACAACAGAAGAGGGATGGGATGTATGGTTGGCACCCTACTCCCGTCGTACCACCGACTTCCTGGGAACTGTTTATCAGAGCACCAACTATGGTATGGAACTGCAGCATGATGAGGAGGCAGAAGGATTCCTCTTGAAATTCTCAGCTTACGACCCCACACAGAATGTGGCAATCACCTCGTTCACCATCCGCTTCTTCTCCGGTTCTACCCGTATGGATTCCAGTACGAACATGCCTGGTGAGGAATGGTATTTCAGTGGCAAACCCTACGATGCCGATGATGCCAACTACGCCTTCCGTCTCTATTACCTGGAGTCTTTGATAAAGCAATAATACTCATTCATTAAAGGCAATCATGATTATGAAGAAACAATATTTTTTCTTGCTGACCCTGCTGGCGTGTGTGCTGGCAGGCTTGTCGGCATGCAGCAATGACAATGAGGTGGAATACACCCCGAAAGAAAAGCTCATCCTGCAGAACTACGATTTGCTGTTTACCTGTAATGCCTCCGAAGGTTCTGTGACCATAGCCAACGAGTCATCGGTAACGGCTACATCAGAACAGTCGTGGTGTACGGTGACCACCAGTGGTAATAAGGTTATTGTCAATGTCACGGCCAATAATTCTTTCGAAGGTCGTTCCTGCAAGATTACCATCCATGGCAATGGCAAGGAAGCACAGGTGATCGCCCAACAGGCGGGATTAATATTCTCTGTCAACAAAGGAGGAGCCTATGTGACCAATGCTGCCGCGAAAGAGCATCTGCTACCTATTGATTACACAGGTAATTCACCTCTACGGGTGGATCCTGCTTCGGTTGACTGGGCCACCTTCTCCGTTGTCGACGGTGTCCTCCATGCCGACTTGGCGCTGAATGTCGGTGAGGAGCCACGTGAGACAGAGGCTGTGCTATGGGCGGGAGATGTAAAACTCACCGTTCCTATCCGTCAACAGGGGTTGTCATTCATCGTCAACGGTGGTAAGAGTATTGTCAGCAATGATGATGCTACAGGCCGTAACTATACGATAGAGACATCCGAAGGTATTGAATACAGTGTGGCTCCCTCATCGGTTGACTGGGCCCGTTTCAGCATCGTCAATGGTGAGTTGCATATTGACTTCGACGAAAACAATACCGGAAAGATGCGTCAGACAGAAGCCGTCATCACCTATGCAGGCAGTCTGACTTACAAAATCAATGTCCAGCAGTTCGACTT
>JAFZPF010000118.1 GCA_017550455.1 Prevotella sp. | reverse complement strand
CTGCGATAGAGAAGGCACTGATAGAAAAAAGAGGTCTTGAAGAGGATACAGCTCACCGCATAGCACGCATCGCCAACGGCAACTGGTTGAAAGCACTTGAAGAACTCGATGCCGACAATGAGAACCGTCTTTATCTCGACATGTTCATTATGCTCATGCGACTGGCATATCAACGTAATATCAAAGAGTTGAAGAACTGGAGTGATACCGTGGCGGGCTATGGTCGTGAACGACAGAAAGGAATGCTTACTTATTTCCTTCACCTGATACGTGAGAACTTCATGTATAATTTCAGGATTGCCGATCTCAACTACATGACGGAGGAAGAAGAGAAGTTTGCGAAAAACTTCTCACGGTTTATCAACGAGGCGAATGTGATAGAGATCAGCGATCTGTTTTCGAAAGCTATCCGGGATATCGGTCAGAACGCCAACGGAAAGATTGTCTTCTTCGATATTGCACTGAGGATGATTGTCTTACTCTTACAGAAATAATACAACAGCACGTCTGTTATCAATATATAAATAACTCATGGATTATAAGAACCTACAATACAAGATAAATACAGGATGCGACAGAGGACTCTGCAGCAAAGCCTGTGGACGACAAGATAAACAGTTGAATACCTATGACTGGCTGGCAGATGTTCCCGGTAATACCGAGCTGACAGATTTGGTGGAGGTGCAGTTTAAGAACACCCGTAAGGGTTATTACCATAACGTAAACAATCTCGAACTGAAAAAAGGAGATATCGTCGCTGTGGAAGCCAGTCCGGGCCATGATATCGGCGTGGTAACACTGACCGGCAGTCTGGTAAAACTGCAGTTGAAGAAGATCAACTTAAAGTCACCTGATGATATCAAGCGTATCTACCGTATCGCACGAAAGGCAGACATGGACAAATACTATGAGTCAAAAGCAAGGGAACATAGTACCATGATCAGGAGTCGTCAGATAGCGAAAGACCTCGGGCTGGAGATGAAAATCGGTGATGTGGAGTATCAGGGAGATGGTAACAAAGCGATCTTCTACTATATTGCTGATGAGCGTGTGGACTTCCGACAACTCATTAAGGATCTGGCCGCTGCTTTTCATGTGCGTATAGAGATGAAACAGATCGGAGCACGACAGGAGGCAGGACGTATCGGTGGTACCGGTCCGTGCGGTAGAGAACTGTGTTGCGCTACCTGGATGAAGAACTTCGTGAGTGTAAGCACTAACGTTGCACGCTTCCAGGATATATCCCTCAATCCCCAGAAGTTGGCAGGAATGTGTGCCAAACTGAAATGCTGCCTGAACTATGAGGTGGACAACTATATCGAAGCGGGAAAGGCACTTCCCTCGAGAGATATTATCCTTCAGACCAAAGACCAGGACTATTATTTCCTGAAGAGTGATGTGCTGGCCGGCGTTATCTCCTATTCTTCCGACAAGAACATGGCCGCCAATGTTGAGACAATCAGCATCAACAGAGCAAATGAGATCATTGAGATGAACAAGAGGGGAGAAAAACCGCTCTCTCTGACAGATAACAACAGTGAGAAACAGGCTGATCATCCCATCGACTTGTTAGCCAGTGAGAGTATCACCCGTTTCGATAAAGCGAAGAAAAAGAAGAAAAAGAAGAAGAGTAACCGACCACAGAATAGGAATCAGCAGGCTGCCGGACAACCGGAGCAACAAGAGCAGAATCAGAGAAACGGTCAGAATAACCGTTATGACAAAACGGGTAACGCAAGAAAAAGAGACACAAAAGAATAGTACATCCACGGATGAATAAAAGACAGAGAGAACATTTCCTCCTCATGGTTGTCATGCTTCTGACAACCATGATTATGTCATGTGATAACGTGACATACTATCACTTTAATCATACGCCGTTGAATGGCTGGGAAAAAAACGACACACTTGTCTATGATATCCCTCCGCTGTCAGAGCCCGGTAAATACAGGGAGTATATCAGCATGCGTATCAATGAGTCTTATCCTTTTAAGAGTGTCTATCTGATTATCGAGCAATATACCTACCCCGGAAAACGTATTACCCGTGATACCCTGTCGTGTAACCTGGTGAATGCCAAAGGAGAAAGAACCGGCAACGGCATCAGCTATTACCAATACAACTACCTGTTACGAGAGAAAGATTTCCGTCGGGGTGATTCTATCCATATCACGATCCGTCATGATATGAAAAGAGAAATCCTGCCCGGTATCAGCGATGTAGGTTTTAAATTATCTCCTAAGAATTAGTTCCTTACCATATTCCTACCGGCATCGATACGAAGGAAGATGAACAGCAGGAAGGTAAAGCCCCACAAGGAAGAACCGCCGTAGCTGAAGAAAGGCAACGGGATACCGATGACCGGGGTGAGTCCCAACACCATTCCCACGTTGATAAAGACGTGGAATAAGAAGATACTCAGCACACAATAGCCATAAATACGTCCGAACTTAAAAGGTTGTCGTTCAGACATGATGATCAGTCGGATGATCAATGCCAGGAACAAGAGCAAAACAGCGGCACATCCTAAGAAACCCTCCTCCTCTCCTACCGTACAGAAGATAAAGTCGGTATCCTGCTCCGGAACATATTTCAACTTCGTTTGCGTACCGTTAAGGAAGCCTTTACCACGTATTCCACCTGAACCGATGGCTATCTCACTCTGATGCACATTATAGCCGGCACCAGCCAAATCGTCTTCCAATCCCAACAAGACATTGATGCGGACACGCTGGTGAGCCTCCAACACCTCATCCAATACATAGTTTGCCAGATTGAAGAAGATCACGGAACCGATCGTGAAGAGTGCTATATATAAATAGGTACGTATGCGCGTGCTGAAAGCCAGATAGACGAGATAACCTACGGTGATGGCAATCAGTGAAAGTTGAACCCACACGATATCAAAGGGAATCACATAATAGGAAAAGAGAAATACCAAGACGGTGATTCCCAAGGGGATAAGGAGCATGCGCCAGAACTGCCGTTTATCATGACTGTACGACAGTGTAAATAACGCCGTGAATACCTGTATGAGCAACAAGACCACAAATCGTCCTAACGAGGTGGGGGTATCAAAGAGAAGAACCTCTTCAAAACGGATACCCACGACGAAATAGATAACCATGGCAACACCCGTAAAGAGAATACTTCCCGGCATTCCCTCGCGGTAGAACATCAGGAAGAAAGAGAGATAAACGAGTGCAGAACCCGTCTCTTTCTGCATGACGATAAAGAGCATCGGTATGAGCACCACCCCGCATGCCATGGCAAAGTGCTTGATATTATGGATATTGAAACCATAGGTACTCATCATCTTTGAGATAGCCAAGGCAGTAGCGAACTTAGCGAACTCTGCCGGTTGTATACGCAACGGACCAAGTACCAGCCACGATCGGGAGCCCTTAATCTCATGGGGGTTGAAGATCGTGAGGAAAAGTAGGATGAGCAGCAAGGCGTACAACACATAGGCAAACGTATCGTAAAAACGATCATCAAGCATCAGCAACACAAAGCCGATAAAGATGGAGGTACCTATCCACACCACCTGCATGCCAGAACGTGTGGCAAGACTGAAGATATTCGGTTCTTCGTACGAATAGCTCGCACCACATACACTCACCCAGCCGAAAGCCAGCAGGGCAATGTAGATAGCGATCGTCCACCAGTCTAACGACCGGAGAACACCCGGTTGTTTATCTGTTTGCTTTACCATAACCTATTCTCCTATTCTGGAACTTCGTTGCCAACCCCTCATAATAAGGTGACAGTTCACCACGGATATACTGCTCCATCATAATAGCACCGATAGGAACACCGAAGTCAGCACCGAAACCACCGTTCTCCACATACACGGCAATAGCTATCTTCGGGTCGTTCATCGGAGCAAATCCCATAAAGACAGAGTGGTCTTGTCCCCTGTTCTGAGCCGTACCCGTCTTACCACAAACCTCATAATACGGACTGTTCGCATGTTTACAGGTACCACCGAGCACGGAAGCGCGCATACCTTTTACGATATATTCGTATGCCCACTTCTCTGCTTTCGTATAGTGACGCTCCGTAAACTCTTTCTTCAGGGGTTCTCCCTTAACCTCTTTCACCACGTGTGGTGTATAGTAATAGCCTCTGTTGGCTATCGTCGCACCCAAGTTGGCTATCTGGAGCGGTGTCAGGTTCACCTCACCCTGACCGATAGAGATACTGATAATCGTCAGTCCGTTCCACGAACCGTGATAAGCATTGTCATAGAACTGTGCGTTAGGAATCAGTCCACGTTTCTCTCCGGGAAGGTCTATACCTAACTTATATCCGAAACCCATACTGACCATATAGTCACGCCAGGTATTCATTGCAGACTGCACATTCTTATATTTCTTACGGTTGGACATCATGTTGTAAAGTCCCCAGCAGAAATAACCGTTGCAGGAAGTACTGATAGCCGGCACAAGACTCAGTGGAGAGGCATGACCATGACAACCCACATGCAGTCCACGGTGATAGAATCCTCTGTGACAGGGATAGGCCGTACCGGTAGGGCTGATGATTCCCTCAGACATAAATGTCAGGCCCTGAGAGGTTTTGAAGGTAGATCCCGGAGGATATTGTCCCATGATTGACCGGTTGAGCAACGGCTTCCACACATCACGTTGTAACTCACGATGCATCTTTCCACGGTTCCTTCCAATCATCACACGTGGATCGTAGGTAGGAGAAGAGACCATACAGAGCACTTCACCGGTAGAGGGTTCTATAGCGACGATACTGCCGATCTTTCCTTGCATCAGTCTTTCCCCGAGTGCCTGCAGTTTGATGTCTATACTCAGTTTCAGATCCTTGCCCGCTTTCGGTTTTGTATCAAAGGCGCCATCCTGATAGCGGCCCTTGATCCTGCCACGGGCATCACGTAACATAATCTGCACACCTTTCTCCCCTCGCAGCTCCCTCTCATACGAACGCTCTATACCTTGCTTGCCAATATAGTCTCCAGGCTGATAGTATTCGTCATTCTCGATATCACCCTTGGAAACCTCAGCCACATCACCCAGCACATGAGCAGCATGGGGATAGACATATTGTCGAAGACTTCTCCGTTGAACATAAAAGCCCGGAAAGCGGAACATCTTTTCTTGGAATACCATGAAGTCTTTCTCCGACACCTGACTCATAAACAACTGTTGTGTATAACGCGAGTAACCGGGATTCTTATTACGGTCTTTGATATCGTTCATACGAGAGATGAAGTCTTCCTTGGTAATACCCAGCGTATTACAGAACTCCATCGTATCCAGACGACCACTCTCCTCATTCATGATCACCATGATATCGTATGCATGCTGGTTGTATACCAGCAACTTACCTGTTCTGTCGCTGATGACACCTCGTGCAGGGTACTCTATTTTCTTGGTAAAGGCATTACTGTCAGCGTTTTTCTTGTAGTCATCACTGAGAATCTGAAGGGTAAACAAACGAATAAGGTAGATGACTATTATGAAAACAGCCACCCCACCAATCACGTATTTTCTGTAATCCAGTTCGTAGTCACCCTTCATTGTTTGTATCTTACATTTTCAATGATAAGGATTAAGAAGAATGTCAAGACAGCACTACCACCGATATTATATAACCATTGTTGCCAGTTGAAGAAACTGAAAGCTTCCAACGAGAAGAATGCCAGACAATAGATAATGACACATATCAGGGTATAACCTGAGAATTTCATAATTCCCAGAGTGGCAAAAGAAGGACTCAGATCTTCTACACTGTCACGTGGTATAAACGGTCGCAGGATAAACGGTTGCAGGAATGCCAGAAGAGTCATTGCTCCTGCAGCCACTCCCGGTATGTTGGAAAAAACGTCGATGAGCAGTCCTAAGGAGAAACTCCAGAGGAGAATAGCCCATTTCGGGTAGTTTCTCTGGAAGAGAATAACGAAATAGACATATACCAACGGTGTGGCAAAGCCAAACAGATGTATCTGGTTACACACCAACACCTGTACCAGACTGAAGAGGATGAGAAGAATGGTCTTCTTAAAGATATCTGTAGCCATACACCGTTTTCTTAATGTGTTATTGGTCTGATAGAGTCTTGCGCAGCACGCATGATATCTATCCTTTCTTTCATCTTACTGTCATCGATGACACACACATCACGCAGATTGCCGAAATCGGTTGACAGGCGTAACTGCACACGATATGACAAACCATCTGAGGAGTTGAAGACATGTAATATCTTACCCACCTTGACACCAGCCGGGAAGATTGCTGAATAGCCACTGGTAACAACCTCATCGGTCATCTTAAAATGTGCATGACGCGGCACATCATCCACATAGGCGATGTCCGAAGGTCCTCCTTGCCAGTGAAGATACCCATAATAGCCACGGTCCTTGATCATCACACTGATATTCGATTTCTCATTGATGACGGGAATCACCACACTATAATGGTTGGAAACCATATAGACGACACCCACAATGCCATTGCCGCAAGCGACACCCATGTCCTTGCGGATACCATCCACTCTTCCCTTATCAAGGGTTATGAGATTATCTTTCTTATTCAGCGAGCTTGCAATAACCTTAGCAGGTATCAACTTATATTCCTTGAGCAACTGTAACTGGTTGTTATGCAGATAGGAAGAGTCTTTCGTCAGCGACACTAACTTCTCTGATATCTCGTTCACCTGCCGCTCCAGATACAGGTTGCGCTCTGTAAGTTGACTATTGATCTTCGTCAGACTGAAAAAACTTCCTACCTCCGACTGCCATTCATAGAGTTTGCCTGACAATGCATTGGCGGAAGAAAGGTACACACTGTTCTGGTAGTTGTTATAACGGAACAGCAGTACCGCACAGATGATTTCCAGAATAACGAAGAGAAACCAGTTATTGTATTTCGCAAAAAACGCAAACAGGTTTCTCATTATTCTTTATCAGCGCATCAAGAATGAGAAACGATCCACATTCTTCAGTGCGATGCCGGCACCCTTAGCAACGCTATGGAGTGGGTCTTCTGCAATATGGAACTTAATATTGATCTTGTCTGTGAGACGTTTATCAAGACCACGCAACAGAGCACCGCCACCCGTCAGATAAATACCATTCTGTACGATGTCGGCATACAACTCCGGTGGAGTATGCTCCAAAGCAGAGAGCACGGCATTCTCGATCTGTGACACGGTCTTATCCAGACAATGAGCGATCTCCTGATAACATACAGGCACTTCCATCGGTAATGCCGTGATACGGTTAGGACCATGTACCACATAGTCTTCCGGACCGTCCTCACCAAGATCTGTCAGGGCTGCACCTACATGTATCTTAATACGCTCTGCCATACGCTCACTGACTTTCACATTGTGCTGACGACTCATGTATTCCTGAATATCTGCTGTAAGGTTGTCACCTGCAGTACGTATAGAGTTATTGCTGACGATACCACCTAAGGAGATTACGGCAATCTCAGTAGTACCACCACCTATATCAACGATCATATTTCCTTCCGGAGCCTCTACATCAATACCGATACCGATGGCCGCTGCCATAGGCTCGAAAAGCAAATAGACATCCCTTCCATCAGCATGCTCAGCAGAGTCTCTTACTGCTCTCAGTTCCACTTCTGTTGCACCGGAAGGTACACCGATGACCATACGCAGAGAGGGAGAGAACAGACGACTGCCGGTATGTACCATCTTAATCAATCCGCGCATCATCTGCTCACAAGCGGTAAAGTCGGCAATCACACCGTCACGTAACGGACGGATAGTACGGATATTGTCGTGGGTCTTCTCGTACATCATCTTAGCTTTCTCACCCACAGCAATCATCTTGTCTGTACGACGGTCTAATGCCACCACCGACGGTTCATCTACCACGATCTTATCATCACTGATTATAATCGTGTTTGCGGTGCCTAAGTCCATCGCAATTTCTTGGATAAATGAAAAAAATCCCATTTCTAAAAAACGTTTTTTAATCTATAGATAATATCTTTGTTACAAATCAATGAGTTAACAGGCGAACAAGTCATCAGTCTAAACCCTAAACTCTAAACCCTACACTCTAAACCAATTATATATAGCCGTGTCATAATGACTGCTCACACCAAAGGCGCAGGTAGCAAAATGACGGCGCTGCTCCATGGTGGTGCAAGCTCCCTGCTCACCGAGGATGGCAGACAGTTCTGCATACTCGTTCTTGCTGGGTATAATGACCACGTCCTTGAAGTTCTTCGCACCTGCACGGATCAGCGAGATACCACCAATATCAATCTTCTCGATGATATCCTGCTCAGTACTCTTCGTATCAGCCACTGTCTGCTCGAAAGGATAAAGATCAACGATCACGAGGTCGATATAAGGAATCTCATAGTCTGCCATCTGCTGCTGGTCGCCCTCATCATCACGACGTGCCAAGATACCACCGAACACTTTCGGGTGAAGAGTCTTCACCCTACCGCCAAGGATAGAGGGATAGGTTGTCACCTCCTCCACTTTCTGACAGGGATAGCCCAATGACTCGATAAACTGTTGTGTACCTCCTGTAGATAGAAAGGCAACACCTTCTGCATGTAACTTGGACAGGATATCTTCTAATCCGTCTTTATGGAAAACCGAAATCAAAGCGGTTTTTATTCTTTTTGTATCACTCATATGCCAACAAAATATTTAGAGTGCAAAGATACAAAATAAGATTGATAGATAAAGAGGAAAAACATCAAAAAAAATATATTTAACCTAAAATAGTTATCTAAGGTCAATTTTCCTTTCTTCTACCGGTGATCCAAAGTCCTGTAAAAGTGAGTAGTCCATTCAACATCAGCAACTCATAACCAAACTGATAACCAGTGGTTTCTTTCATGACGACCTGCAGGAGATAGCATATAACGGGTGAGGCAACCGCTATATAGGGTGCATAGTGATCATTGACGCCTCGTTTGGTGAAAATACTGAAGGCAAACAGACCCAGCAACGGTCCGTAGGTATAGGAGCAGAGGGTATAGATGACATCGATGACACTGGAGGAGTTCAGTGCCTTTACCATCAGGATCAGCAACATGAATAACAATGCTATCACGATATGTGCCCGCTTCCGCAGACGCTCATCATTGGAACGGCCACATATATCCACACAGTAGGAGGTGGTCATGGCAGTGAGAGCGGAGTCAGCCGAAGAGAAAGAAGCTGCCACGATGCCAATGGTAAAGAGTACCACCACGATATTTCCCAAGGCTCCTGATGCTGCAAACATCGGGAGGAGCTCATCACCGGCTGCCGGTATTGCCACACCCTGTTGCTGTGCATATAAAAGCAACAAGACGCCCAATGCCATAAACAACAGATTGGCGGGCACGAAAGCCAGTCCGTAGCTGCACATATCTTTCTGCGCCTCACGCAACGTCTTACATGTCAGGTTCTTCTGCATCATATCCTGATCCAGTCCCGTCATCACGATGACGATGAAGATACCACTCAAAAACTGTTTCCAGAAATACTGTTTCGACATCCAGTCGTCGAAGACGAATATCCTGCTGTGCTCATCATTCATGATGGCTGTGACAGCATCACCCACCGAAAGCCCCATCGCTTTCATCACCTGTACGATAATCAGAATGAGAGCTGTAAACATACAGGTGGTCTGGAAAGTATCCGTCCATACGAGTGTCTTGATACCGCCACGACGGGTATACAACCAGATCAGACACACCATGATGACAACCGTTAAGGCAAAGGGAATGTCATAGGCATCGAGCACAAAACGCTGAAGGATGATACAGACTACATAAAAACGGATAGCCGCTCCCGTCATCTTCGACAAGAGAAAGAACGATGCACCCGTTTTATACGAACGGATGCCCAGTCGATGATGAAGGAAACTGTAGATAGTAGTGAGGTTCCATTTGTAATAGACAGGTAGTAGGAAGAAGGCGACGGCAAAGTATCCAAGGATAAAGCCCAGACACGTCTGCATATAGGTCATCTCCGTATGGATCACCATGCCGGGAACACTGACGAAAGTAACGCCGGAGATGGAGGCACCGACCATGCCAAAAGCCACCATATACCACGGACTCTGTTGGTTACCCCGATAGAACGTCTCGTTGTTGGCTCTACGGGAGGTCAGCCTGCCGAAGAGCATCAGCAACAGGAAATACACTACTATGGTTAACAGGATCATCATAACGGGATGCAAAGGTAATGATTTTTATCCTAAATATAAATAGGTGAACAACAAAATAAAGTGAATATTTTTTGTAATTACCAAGCAGAAAGATAAAAAATAACATTAAAATCGTAACATTTTTATCAATTTATTTGGAGGTTTAAAAGAAAAAACATAGTTTTGCAAACGAATTAATCAAAATAGTAAAGATTATGACTATACGTTTTTCTGCATATTGGTGGCGCTGCTCAAGATTGAAAAAGTCGTGAGTCGCTAACCTATGTGGATAATCAGATAAGCCAATAAAGGTCTGCCGTTCTTACGACAGACCTTTTTCTTTTTAATAACATCGCATCTATTCAATAACAATTAAATAATTACAAGTATGAAACAAAAGAAGTTTATTTTGCAAGAGAGTGAGATCCCAACACAGTGGTATAACATCCAGGCAGACATGGTCAACAAACCTATGCCTCCACTGAATCCACAGACGAGAGAACCGCTGAAGGCAGAAGACCTGTTTCCAATCTTTGCGAAGGAGTGTGCCCGTCAGGAGTTAGACCAGGAACATCGCTGGATAGACATTCCCGAAGAGGTGCTGGAAAAATATCGTTTCTACCGCTCCACCCCATTGGTACGCGCCTATGAACTGGAAAAAGCACTGGATACACCAGCACATATCTACTTCAAGAACGAGAGTACGAACCCGTTAGGATCGCATAAGGTCAACTCTGCCCTGCCGCAGTGTTACTATTGTAAGCAGGAGGGAGTTACCAATGTGACTACTGAGACAGGTGCCGGACAGTGGGGTGCAGCCCTGAGTTATGCGGCTAAAGTGTTTGGGTTGGAAGCAGCTGTCTATCAGGTAAAAATCTCTTTGCAGCAGAAACCCTACCGCAGTATTATGATGCGCACGTTCGGGGCAGTAGTGGAAGGCAGTCCGTCGATGTCCACCCGTGCCGGCAAGGATATCATCACGGCCGATCCTACTCATCCTGGATCACTCGGCACAGCCATCTCTGAGGCTATTGAGCTGGCTATGACAACACCCAACTGTAAATACACGCTCGGATCAGTGTTGAGTCATGTATCTCTCCATCAGACGATTATCGGACTGGAGGCCGAGAAACAGATGGAGATGGCTGGGGAATATCCCGACATCGTAATCGCTTGCTTTGGCGGTGGCTCCAATTTCAGTGGTATTGCCTATCCTTTCATGCGTCATAACCTGTCAGGAGAGAAGAACACGACATTCATTGCCGCAGAGCCGAACAGTTGTCCGAAACTGACACGCGGTAAGTTTGAGTATGACTTCGGAGATGCTTCCGGTTATACACCGCTGCTGCCGATGTACACCCTCGGACACAACTTCAAACCTGCGAATATCCATGCCGGCGGACTCCGTTACCACGGGGCAGGAACGATTGTCAGTCAGTTGTTGAAGGACGGACTGATGCAGGGTGTCGATATCCCACAGTTGGAAACCTTCGAGGCAGGACTTCTCTTCGCACGTACAGAGGGTATCATCCCTGCTCCTGAGAGTTGTCATGCAATAGCCGCCACCATCCGCGAAGCCTTAAAATGCAAGGAGAGTGGTGAACAGAAGACGATACTCTTCAACCTTTCAGGGCACGGACTTATCGACATGACAGCATACGACCAGTATATTTGCGGTGATCTGCGTAACTATACGATTACTGACGAGGATATTGCCAATAACCTCAAGGATATCCCACAGATTATCGAGCAGTAAGATTCGTCTGTTGAATTACAATCTACGCAGTGTTTTAGCTTATAGGGGCAGTTCCTTTACAGGACTGTCCCTATAATAATATATACATGATGTTAGGTAATATATCCATTATCAATTTCCCATTTTCCATTTGTTGCTACGCAACATCAGATTTTCGAGAGAATTGGAGAGAAGAGGGTACTACAAGCCGGGTCAATAGTACCCTTTTGCCAGGAATTCTCTCGAGAATTGGACTAAGTTGGTGTTCTTTCTCAAACCAAAACAAGTTGAATTGGTTTGGATTTAGTGACTTTCTCACCTCTGAAAGACCACCTTTTCCAAGGTAAAACAAGTTGTTTTGGTCTGATGAAGGTGTATGAAGGCAAAACAATTTCCTTCATTGGCACAACGTATTGATTATAAACGTCTTACGCAAATAATGAAGGCAAACTCATTTTTTAGCAAAAAAATCACCCGCCAATAATCTCCTGCAGGATAGTGACGGCAGCCTCAACGCTCTCTACATTACTGATTGCTAACGACCGTTTGCCCTTTGTCTCACGCAGACGACAGCGGCGCACATGGTTGCCGGCATAATCCAGCATCTGTCCGAACACCTTACTCTGATAATAAGCACTGAGCGGATTGGATACTAAATAGAGAATCATCTGCTTCTGCTTGAGCATGATCTTCTCACATCCCAACTGTTTACCCAACCGTCTGAGTGGAACGACATACAGTAACTCGATTCCCTCATGGGGAATAGGACCGAAACGGTCTGTGAGATGCTGCTTGTACGTCTCCAGATCAGCATCGTTCTTAATGGTTTCCAACTCACGATATAGGAGCATTCGCTCACTGCTCGATGGCACATACTGGTCGGGTAAGTACATCTCCAAGTCACTCTCTATCGAACAGTCATCCACAAAGTCATCACCCGATATTTCCTTACCAGCGCGTATCTCTTCCTGATACATCTCACTGAACTCATCATTTTTCAGTTCGACAACCGCCTGTGAGAGAATCTTCTGGTATGTCTCATAACCGAGATCTTCCATAAATCCACTCTGCTCAGCCCCCAACAGGTTACCTGCCCCTCGGATATCCAGATCCTGCATGGACAGGTTGAAGCCACTGCCTAATACCGAGAATGTCTCCAAAGCCTCCAACCGACGACGGGCTTCAGGGTTGATACTGGCAAGGGGAGGAGCCAACAAGTAACAGAATGCCTTCTTGTTGCCACGCCCTACCCTGCCACGCATCTGATGCAAATCACTCAATCCGAAACGGTGGGCATCATTGATGATAATGGTATTAGCATTGGGAATATCGACACCGTTCTCCACAATGGTGGTAGAGAGCAGCACATCATAGTCGTAGTTGATGAAACCCATGACAATCTTCTCCAATTCTTCAGGTTTCATCTGTCCATGAGCAATCGCCACACGGGCATCAGGAACATACTTATGAATCATCAGCGACAACTCCGGGAGATTAGAGATCCGGTCGTTGACGAAGAACACCTGTCCGTTGCGGCTCAACTCGAAGTTGATGGCTTGCATGATCACATCCTTATCAAACAGATGTACCTCCGTATTGATAGGATAGCGATTAGGGGGCGGCGTCTGGATAATACTCATATCACGGGCACCCATCAACGAGAATTGCAGGGTGCGCGGTATCGGAGTGGCGGTCATCGTGAGTGTATCCACATTCACCTTCATCTTACGCAACTTCTCTTTGGTGGACACACCGAATTTCTGTTCCTCATCGATAATGAGCAAACCGAGATCCTTAAACTGCACTGACTTTCCGATCAGTTTATGCGTACCTATTATGATATCAATCTTTCCTGATTTCAGATCGGCAAGGATAGATTTCGTCTTGGCAGCACTGCGGGCACGGGAGAGATACTCCACGGTCACGGGGAAATCCTTCAGTCGTGAGGTGAATGTCTGGTAATGCTGATAAGCCAAGACGGTGGTTGGCACCAACACAGCTACCTGTTTACTGTCGCAGGCAGCCTTGAAAGCAGCACGTATAGCCACCTCTGTCTTTCCGAAGCCCACATCACCACACACCAGACGGTCCATCGGACGGGCACTCTCCATATCTGCTTTCACATCCTGCGTAGCCTTCAACTGATCGGGCGTATCTTCATACACGAAACTCGCTTCTAACTCATGTTGCATGAAGGTGTCTGCGCTGTAGGTGAATCCTTTCTCCTTCCTCCTGGCAGCATAGAGCTTGATCAGATCGCGGGCAATATCCTTGATCTTCGTCTTCGTGCGCTCTTTCAGCCGATCCCATGCCCCCGTTCCTAATGTTGACAGACGTGGTGGTGTCTCACTATCCTTGCGTTTGTATTTGCTGATTTTATACAGTGAGTGGATAGAGACATCCACCTTGTCATTATTGGCATAGGTTATGCGGATCATCTCCTGATAGGAATCACCGGAAGGCACACGTACCAAACCCGAGAAACGGCCGATACCATAGTCCACATGTACGATATAATCGCCAGGTTCCATCTCACGTAACTCCTTCATGGTCAGTGCTATCTTACCCGACCGGGCTACATCGCTGCGCAAGGTATATTTATGATAACGGTCGAATATCTGATGATCGGTGAAGAAACAGAGTTTCAGCACATTGTTGGCAAACCCTTCGTGGATCGTCTTGTCAACAGGGACGAACTGAATCTGCTTATGTTCAAACTCCTCACTGGCAAAGATATCTTGCAGTCGTTGCTGCTGTTTCTGACTGTCGGCCAGGATATACAGCTTATATCCTTTCAGCATATAGTCTTCCAAAGCATTCGTAAGCAACTCGAAATTCTTATGGAAGAGTGGCTGCGGGGTAATATCACATTTGATGATGGCCTGTGGGGTATCGGTGGATTTACTACCGAACTCCACCCATCTGAATAACTGAATATCTTCGCTAAATGCGCTGGCATTCAGCAACTTATTCTCTGCTTTAAACTCATTCAGCAACTCCTGTTGCTCTATCTCGGTCTTCCCCTCCATCCGTTCGGTCATCGCCTGACTGGAGAAGCCCTCTCGGTAAGTGCGGTCGATAACACCTTTTACGTAGACGACATCTTTCATGGCCAGCAATGTCCTGGATGGCAGAAAACGGAAGAAAGAGATTTTCTCTGACGAGGTTGTCAGTTCGGGCACAATCTCTACCGACTCTTTCTTG
>JAFZPF010000117.1 GCA_017550455.1 Prevotella sp. | reverse complement strand
TTACATATTCTCTAATGTCATCGGCCAGGTTCTTTTTGAGAGAACTCCGCTGAATGAACTATTTGACAAGACAATTATTAATCAAAATCCGGAAGATGACCGCCAACTTTCGCTTTGGTGAAATTTAACCGGACAGTAGTGTTTAACTATATTAGCGTAATTGTAATAGTTTTTATATCTAAAAAAAAAGAGTATTGGCGGGGCGGTGGGTATCCGAAGGAACTTCAAAGTTCTTGAGTTGAATTTGTTAAGGCAGGGACAGGTACCGCAATCGGGCGATAGTATGATTCGCAACTTCACCGCCACTTCGAAAGGAGGAACCTGTCCCTGAAAAAAATATTCGGGGACTGGCTCTTAAATGTGCCTGTCCCCGCCTTTGACAATCAAATATCTATACAATGTAATCCATCTGGCAAGGGGGCATTTATCATCTCCTCCAAATCAGGAAATGCTATTCTGCGCAATACTGCTTTTGTATTACAAATCATCATATCACTTCTTATCATGCCACAATATTCCCGCCAACTACTATAGGGATAATCAATGACATTCTTTATGAGCTGTGCTTCCACAGGATTACGATGGATATATCTCAGCAACATCGTGAAATAAGACATATCATCAACTGGTTCGCTACGAAAGCGTTCTTTGAAAAGATGTCCGTCACGCTGATATTTGTGATTATAGTAATAGACATATGAGTCAGCCAACTTCTTAACAATATTACCAATAAGTAGTTTATCTTCTTTAATTAGCAAATGAACATGATTTGTCATCAGACAATAGGCGTAATAGGTGCAGTTGGTGGTGATTTGATGGTTGATCTGGCATATTCTCATCTGTGCTCGCTGCATAGAATAAAGGAAATGACGATAATCTTCATCATCTCTGAAGATGTCCTGATGATTAATACCGCGCATCATAACAAGATAGATGCCTGTGCCGGAAATGGCTCTTGGTGTTCTTGGCATAGTATTAGGAGTTTCAGTT
The DNA here is from genome assembly GCA_017550455.1 of Prevotella sp. GTDB lineage: Bacteria > Bacteroidota > Bacteroidia > Bacteroidales > Bacteroidaceae > Prevotella. Next base: position 2,603 of record JAFZPF010000117.1, on the reverse strand, counting down.
AAGGCAGGGACAGGTACCGCAATCGGGCGATAGTAAGATTCGCAACTTCACCGCCGCTTCGAAAGGAGGAACCTGTCCCTGAATCTAAATTCGGGGACTGGCTCTAAAATGTGCCTGTCCCCGCCAAAGTTTTTATTTCTTAACGACCTTCTTGCCGTTCTTGATGACTACGCCCTTGTAGTTATCGTCTACGCGCTGTCCTGCGAGATTGTAGCTTGGAGCATTCTTATCAACATCGTTCTTGATGTCGTTGATGCCAGCACCTGCAGTGAACTCAAAGCCGCCGAAACCAAGCTGTGAAGTCTCCTGGAATGCCCAATAGGTCTTGTTTGCCTCAACATCGAAAGTGATATAACCCCAGAACTGAGTACCATTGCCGATCACATAAGGATTAGAATCAACACCATCTTCACCTACCCATTTATTATTATGGATAGTTTGAACTTCCTCTGGAGAAGAATAAGTGTTGCTGTTAACATAACCTTCAGCTGTATAGGCAACTGGCAACTTGGACGCCTCTTCTACAACAAACGTTTTGCGATTATCCTTGTTGGACCAAATAGCAACCTTTAATGTACCATTAACCTTTGGAGTGAACTTATAATACAAACCTGAGACAGGCATACCAAGAGTACCGTCGGTAACATAATAAGTATAAGAAGCTTTATAAACTCCTTCAATGGGTTCGCCGTCTTTAGATGCTTGTACTGCAGAAATGCCAGTATACGCAACACCTGAACCTGAAACATTTATAGCTCGCCCGATAATAGTACCATTCTCGTCTTTCACAATACGGTTCTTGTTTACTTGCCACTCTATAGAGTTCCAAGAATTTACAACTCCTTCGGGGGTAATATCTTGACCACCTTCCACATTCTTTGGAGTTCCACTACCAACAGCCTCACCATCTACATTAGCGGTAGAGAATTTAACTACAGACTTGTTGTTCTCAACATTGTTAGCTGTTTTCCCATCTTCACCCACTACAGCTTTAAATTCTGAAGCCAATACATATTTTTCAGAACCATCATCATTAGTTTCTATAACATATGATTTATACACTTCCTGTGCATTCACGCCCACAGCGCACATTACTAAACAAACAAGAGTAAAAATTTTCTTCATAAGCTTATAAATTTTAATTAATATTCTTTGATTATATAGTTACATATTTTCATTTGCAAAGTTAATACATTTGTATTAAAAGATAATCGTTTACTTTCGATATTAAGTATTTTTAAGCAAATTCGACACTTCTGCCTTTAAATACGTTTTCTTCTGGTCCCCAAAGGAACCAGAAGAAAATAGTGTATCGTAAGTAAAAATACTCTCTCAAAAGTTTTTCATAACATACGGAGGGATTAGAACCAGCGTGGGTCACCAGTCTTCTTAGCAACCTGCTCAGCACCTGTCGGTGTGAAGTCACCGTTTGCGGGATCTACGAAAGCAGGATCTGTCTGCAGACCAGCATCAGGATTGTAGCTTGAGGGCTCCTCATAAGCAGCACCGTCGAACCAGTAAGTATTGTCCTCACAAGTCAGCTGAGCGTTGTTATTGGTGATGTTAGCATAGATCTTCTTGTTGCTACAGTCAAAGAAGATGTTCTTCTTGAATGTGAAGAGTGCATTCTTCTGACCCTTCAGACGGTTAGTATTGATAAACTGCTTCGTGTTTGCCAACTGATAGAAGGTGTTGTTTTCAAATACATATTCGCCTTTACGATCCGTATAACCAGTAATCTCCCAAGGACGTTTTGAACCGTTGAGACCCATAAAGTTTTGACCGGTCTTCTCCTTACTATACATCGTACAATTAGTAACGCTCATCGTTATAGGCATTGAAGTAGCAAAGTTGATACCATTCTTATCCTGTGACTCCCAACCGAGCACACAGTTGTTAATAGTTATAGCATCAAAAGCATATGCAGGACCACCATCGTACATAAAGCTGCTGGTCATGCCGGTAGCCTTTACATTGTTGATGATCACCGGGTCAAGAATAACGTACTGTCCACTCTCTACCTTCTCAACACTTGGAGTAGAGTTCCAGCAGATCAACTGTGTCTTGCAATCTGTAGCGTCGATCTCTACATTCTGGAGTATCAGACCCTTGTCAATAACCAGGAATTTATTATTACTCACCTTGATCTTTGCAGGGTTCTCAGCGTCACCGAGAATCTGAAGGTTAGCAGGACAGTTAATAGGAGCATTAGCTGTATATTCACCGCCAGCTTCCAAGGTGATACGTACAGTCTTTGCACCTGATAAGTCGATACCATTAAGCACGGTACCCAGGTCGGTTCCTGATACTGGATTTACGTCAACTGCAGTTGGAGCAAATGTTACGCTGATCAGATCGTCAGCATCTATCGCATATGTTTTACCGCTACTGGTGATCACGTTCATCTGATAGCTCTGTGCTAAAGCGACACCGGCAAAAGCCAATATAGCAATGATTGTTGAAAAAAATCTTTTCATAATTATATTTTGTTTTTTGTTTCTAAATTATTTGTTTAACACTTTGATACTGCCATTCGGAGTACGGAGGATATGTACACCCTTGCCGAAAGAACCTAAGTCGGTTGACACACGGCCATTCTCATC
>JAFZPF010000116.1 GCA_017550455.1 Prevotella sp. | reverse complement strand
GCTTTGAGCGGACGGCACAGTGGTTCATTGATAATTTCCACCAGGCACAACTGCATGACACCCTCTGCATCAACCTGAATCTGGAGTGGCATGATGAACAGAAAGAAGACCTTACTCGTCTCGGTCAGGAATTAGGCGAACGCGAGGATGTAATGGCTGTAATAGGTCCATTCAGAAATGATGGCGTGGCTTTGTTAGCACCAGGTTGTCAGCCGATGCATAAGCCTGTAATTGCCCCGACAGCCACAAGCGAAGAGATTATCCGCCGATTTGCTGTGGGCACAGCGGGCGTGGCCAACAAAGAGCCTTTCCTCTGGTCACTCACCGAGACGGACATCACCTTCTGCGAGGTGCTGATGAATATGTATGCATCGGTTGTGAAAGCACTCGACTACGAACTTGACAACAGCGTTCCTGCCGCTTTGTTCTCACCCAATGACAGTTATGGGCGTACATTCTATGATTGGGGGCCTTATCAGGCTGAGGAGATGGGCATCCGCTTCTCTCACAATGAGCAGTTTTCCAGTGATGCCGACCTGCGCCAACGCATGAAGGCCTTCTATGACGAACTGAACGAACTGTCCACCTTTGGCAGCCTTTTCACAGGCAACTTCTGTGTGATTGAGACCACCCAGCAGTTACTGGATGTTGCCCGCTTACGTATGGAGTGGTGGGGCGAAGATCCTGATGTGCCAATGCCCGAAGAAGGTAAAGATGACATGCAACAGTTGTTTGAAGGTTGGGGACGTACTTGGTTTGCCTTCAGCAATCTGACACAGGAGAGTCTCGATGCCCTCGGACATCCATCGCTCGATGTGCTGCAGTATTATCAGGGATTCTCACCATACGCCGACCCTACTACAGGCTTCGAGATGAGCTACGAGGTGAAATTCGGCAACAAGCCCACCTTTGCAGAATGCAAATTCTATGATGCGCTGATGCTGGCTGCTTTTGCGGCTTCTTACGCTGAGCACCATGCAGATGTGACCGACTTGAATCAGGCTATCATCGACATCACCACTCCACATGCTCAGCAAATGAGGAGTGCTGCGTGGAGCCAAACATCGATGGAGCTCTATCTCTCTGCTCTGGAACAGGGACAACTAATGGATTTCAAGGGTGCCTCGGGGGAGATCCGCTTCGATAATGAGACCTATACTTCTGCCCTACACACCACCTACGTACACTGGCAGATACACGATGGCAGGATTCAGCACCGCAACTACCTGAGCAGCGATGGCAGCCATCGTACCAGCGGCACAATGGCTGCCTGGAACTGGTTGGTGGAGAATGCAGAGGAAGAATTTGCCAAAAGTGCAGAAAACAAGGATGCAGGCATCCTGTATCCAGCACTTACCGACCAATATGCCGTACTGGTACAAGGCAGCAACGGTTGGAATAACTACCGCCATCAGGCCGACGTGCTCAACATGTACCAACTGCTGCGTAAGAGTGGTTATAACGACGACCACATCATTCTTATTATAGACAAGGCCCTGGCTACTGACAAGAAAAACGCAGAACCAGGCATCATCCGTGCTGCCGACGACGGCCCCGACTTGATGACGAATGCTGTGATTGACTACGACAACGCTACCCTCACCCCCAGCGACATCAGCAACATTCTTCTGGGCAAACAGACAGCCACCACACCAGTAGTGTTGCCGAAGGATACCGGGCAGAACATACTGCTCTTTTGGAGTGGCCACGGTCACAACCATGCATCCAACGGAGCGGACGAACTGGCTTGGCGAGATGCCGGCAATGGTCAGGGGATGACTGCCAACATGTTCAAGGAGACCATCAGCCAGATGGAGGCCAACGGGCATTACCGCAAGATGCTTATTCTGACAGAACCGTGTTTCTCTGAAGTCATCATCAAACCGTTGGTGGGAATTCCTGGTGTATTGGCCATGTCTAGTGCAGGCAGCTATGAGCAGTCGTTTGCCGACAATTGGAGCAGCGTGCTCGGTGTATGGCGTTGCGACCGATTCAGTCGCAACCTCGTGACCCACCTTTCGGCCAATTCATCAACGACCTATCGCGACCTGTATCTCTATTGCGCCCAGCACACATTAGGTTCGCATGTCCACATTGTCAACTCTGCCAACTTCGGCAACCTCTATACCACGGGACCAAGAGAATTTTTGATGAACTGATAAAATAACTGTGGAATCACATGGACATGATAATCCAGTTCAACACATACAAAAAGAGAGTGCCTCCCTTCCTTGAGGAGACACTCTCTTAAATTTATATTACCGTTAATTACTCGTTGACAGCAACCTCCTGCTCTGAATAATCAAGTACATTGCGGCGGTTGGCCTGCATGCGTTCATAATCTTCTTTTGAGCCGACGATAATCTTCTCGAAGTCACGCAGACCGGTACCGGCAGGAATCAAGTGACCACAGATCACATTCTCCTTCATACCCTCTAATGTATCTACCTTACCGCGGATTGCAGCATCGTTGAGCACCTTGGTGGTCTCCTGGAAGGAAGCTGCTGACATAAAGCTCTTCGTCTGCAATGCAGCACGTGTGATACCCTGAAGGATCTGGGTAGATGTTGCGGGCAGTGCATCACGTACTTCCACAGGACGCAGGTCACGACGTTTCAAAGCGGAATTCTCATCACGCAACTTACGTACAGTAATGATCTGACCTGGTTTGAGGTTCTCGGAGTCACCGGCATCGGTAACTACCTTCTTACCCCAGATACGATCGTTCTCCTCAGAGAAGTCGAGCTTGTCAACAACCTCATCCTCCAAGAATGAAGTGTCACCCGGTTCATTGATCTGTACCTTACGCATCATCTGGCGTACAATAATCTCGAAGTGCTTGTCATTGATCTTCACACCCTGCAGACGATACACATCCTGTACCTCATTCACAATATACTCCTGTACGGCGGTAGGACCCTTGATGGCAAGGATATCACTCGGCGTGATCACACCATCAGAGAGGGGAGTTCCGGCACGTACGGCATCGTGCTCCTGTACAAGGATCTGCTTCGACAGAGAAACAAGATATTTACGCTGATCACCAGTCTTAGAAGTAATGATAATCTCACGGTTACCACGCTTAACCTTACCCATGGTTACCTCGCCGTCGATCTCAGAAACGACAGCAGGGTTAGACGGGTTACGAGCCTCGAAGAGCTCGGTAACACGTGGCAGACCACCGGTGATATCACCACCCTTAGCAACAGAACGAGGAATCTTCACCAGTGTAGTACCGGTCTTCACTTTCTGACCATCTTCTACAACCACGTGACCACCTACCGGGAAGTTGTAAGTACCGATCACCTCACCGTTATCTCCGATAATATCACAAGTAGGAACCCTACTTCTGTCTTTCGAATCAGTGATAATCTTTTCAGTAAGACCGGTTGTCTCATCAGTCTCAGCACGGAAGGTAGTACCCTCGATCACATCGTTGAACTTCAGTGTACCAGCATATTCTGTTACGATGACAGCATTGAACGGGTCCCAACGAGCCACGACATCCTTCTTCTTCACGGTATCACCCTGCTTGAAGTAGAGAGAAGAACCGTAAGGAACGTTCATGGTGGAGAGTATAATCTTTGTATTTGGATCGACGAAACGAACCTCAGCCAAACGGCTTACTACCATCTCGCAGTTACGCTCGCCCATCTCAGAATCCTCAACGAAAGGAACAGTACGCAACTCATCGAACTCGATAACACTGTCGTTCTTAGCTACGATAGTAGCATTGGCAGCTGCATTACCAGCCACACCACCGGCATGGAACGTACGGAGGGTCAACTGTGTACCCGGCTCACCGATAGCCTGAGCAGCGATGACACCGACAGCCTCACCACGCTGTACCATACGCTGGGTAGCGAGGTTTCTACCATAACACTTCATACAAACACCCTTCTTGCTCTCACAGGTGAGTACCGAACGGATCTCAACGCTCTCTATCGGTGACTCCTCGATGATCTGAGCGATAGGCTCTGTGATCTCCTCACCAGCCTCAACGATCAGTTGACCTGTCAGCGGATGGATGATATCGTGAACAGAAACACGTCCTAAGATACGCTCTGCCAAGGTAGAGATCACCTCATCGCCATTCTTCAAGGCTGTACATACCAATCCACGCAGAGTACCGCAGTCTTCCTCGTTGATAATCACGTCATGACTGACGTCCACCAAACGACGAGTCAGATAACCGGCATCAGCGGTCTTCATAGCGGTATCGGCAAGACCCTTACGGGCACCGTGGGTAGAGATGAAGTACTCGAGCACTGACATTCCCTCCTTGAAGTTAGAGAGAATCGGGTTCTCGATAGTACCACGTGACTCAGCACCGGCCTTCTGCGGTTTTGCCATCAAACCACGCATACCTGCCAACTGCTTGATCTGGTCTTTAGATCCACGGGCACCGGAATCAAGCATCATATAGACAGCGTTGAATCCCTGATCGGCTTCTGTCATCTGTTTCATCAGCACCTCACCCAGACGGTTGTTAACATGTGTCCAAGCATCGATAACCTGGTTGTAACGCTCGTTATCGGTGATGAATCCCATATTATAGTTGTCGGTGATAGCCTGAATCTCATCGTTACCCTTCTGTACCAATTCTTCCTTCTCCTTCGGGATAATGATATCATCGAGGTTGAATGACAGACCAGCCAGATATGCCATGCGGTAACCCAGATTCTTGATACCGTCGAGGAACTCACAAGCCTCAGCGAAACCTACCTTCTTGATAACGTCGGCGATGATGTCACGCAGTGACTTCTTGGAAATCACCTTGTTTACATATCCCACTGCATCAGGAATGATTCCGTTGACGATCACTCGACCGACAGAGGTTTCTACCATATGGTTATATGGATTGCCGTTTTCGTCTAAGTCATTGATCACCACATTTACCTGAGCGTGCAGATCACACTTACCTTCATTGTGAGCGATGATAGCCTCCTCCGGACCGTAGAAGGTGAGTCCTTCACCCTTAGCACCCGGACGAATCTTGGTGATGTAATACAGACCCAATACCATATCCTGTGAAGGAACGGTGATTGGAGCACCATTGGCTGGGTTCAGGATGTTATGACTCTGCAACATCAGCAACTGTGCCTCGAGGATCGCCTCATTGCTCAGTGGGAGGTGCACAGCCATCTGGTCACCGTCGAAGTCAGCGTTGAACGCTGTACATGCCAGTGGGTGCAGCTGAATAGCCTTACCCTCAATCAGTTTCGGCTGGAATGCCTGAATACCCAGACGGTGCAGTGTAGGAGCACGGTTCAACAATACCGGATGACCCTTCATCACATTCTCCAGGATATCCCAGATAACTGGCTCACGACGATCGACGATCTTCTTTGCACTCTTCACGGTCTTCACGATACCGCGCTCGATCAACTTACGGATGATGAATGGCTTATACAACTCTGCAGCCATCAGTTTCGGCAGACCGCACTCACCCATCTTCAACTCCGGACCAACGACGATAACCGAACGTGCGGAGTAGTCAACACGCTTACCGAGCAGGTTCTGACGGAAACGGCCTTGCTTACCTTTCAGAGAGTCTGACAAAGACTTCAGCGGACGGTTAGAGTCACTCTTTACAGCACTCGACTTACGAGAGTTGTCGAACAGTGAGTCGACAGCCTCCTGAAGCATACGTTTCTCATTTCTGAGGATCACTTCCGGAGCTTTAATCTCCATCAATCTCTTCAGACGGTTGTTACGGATGATCACACGACGATAGAGATCATTCAAGTCTGAAGTAGCGAAACGACCACCATCCAGCGGAACCAACGGACGAAGCTCAGGAGGAGTGACAGGAATTATCTTCAGCACCATCCATTCCGGACGGTTGATATCCCTACTTGAACGGAAAGCCTCTACGACCTGCAGACGCTTCAGAGCCTCGGTCTTACGTTGCTGTGAAGAGTCCTTGCTGGCACGGTTACGTAACTCATAACTCAGCGAGTCGAGATCCAGTTCTGCCAACAGATCATAGATAGCCTCGGCACCCATCTTTGCCACGAACTTGTTCGGGTCACTGTCATCAAGATATTCATTTTCTTTTGGAAGAGAATCCAAGATGTTGATATACTCCTCTTCTGAAAGCAGATCATACTTATGAGAACCGATCATTTCTTCACCATTGGCATCTTTCTTATTCTCATAAAGACCCGGTTTGATGACGATATATTTCTCATAATAGATAACAGCATCCAGTTTCTTAGTAGGAATACCGAGCAGATAACCAATCTTGTTTGGGAGAGAACGGAAATACCAGATATGAGCTACCGGCACTACCAGGTCGATATGTCCGGTGCGCTCACGACGTACTTTCTTCTCTGTTACCTCAACGCCACAACGGTCGCATACGATACCCTTATAACGGATACGCTTGTATTTTCCGCAGGCACACTCATAGTCCTTGGTAGGACCGAAGATACGCTCACAGAACAAACCGTCGCGCTCGGGTTTGTATGTACGGTAGTTGATCGTTTCCGGTTTGGTAACCTCACCATAACTACTTTCGAGGATTTCCTCCGGAGAAGCAAGTCCGATAGTAATCTTCGTAAAATTATTCTTTATCTTTGAATCTTTCTTGAAAGCCATAATAATTAAATTTTGAATGATCAGTCGAGGGTAACATTTAATCCCAAACCACGAAGTTCATGCAGTAACACATTAAGAGACTCTGGTATTCCGGCAGTAGGCATTGGCTCACCCTTAACAATGGCTTCATAAGCCTTGGAACGACCAACAACATCATCCGACTTGATAGTCAGGATCTCTTGGAGTACATGACTGGCACCGAAGGCTTCGAGTGCCCAAACCTCCATCTCACCGAAACGCTGACCACCGAACTGTGCTTTACCACCGAGAGGCTGCTGTGTAATCAGTGAGTACGGACCAATAGAACGGGCATGCATCTTATCTTCAACCATATGACCCAGTTTCAAGAAATATGTGATACCTACCGTTGCAGGCTGGTCGAACATCTCTCCTGTCTCACCGTCATACAGATGGGTAGAACAGAGACGTGGCAAACCTGCCTTGTCTGTCCATTCCTGTAAGTCTTCCAACTTCGCACCATCAAAGATAGGAGTAGAGAATTTCACACCGAGACGTTTTCCGGCAGCTCCCAGGATAGCCTCGAAGATCTGTCCCAGATTCATACGAGAAGGCACACCTAACGGGTTCAGAACCAAGTCTACCGGGCGGCCATCCTCCAAGAACGGCATATCTTCCTGACGGACGATCTTTGACACGATACCCTTGTTACCGTGGCGTCCTGCCAACTTATCGCCGACACCGATCTTACGTTTCTTAGCCACATAAACCTTAGCCATCTGGAGAATACCTGAAGGCAACTCATCACCGATGGTAATAGCCAGTTTACGACGCTTGATCTCTGCATCCAACAACTTATACTTCTTGATGAAGTTGATAATCAGTTGCTGGATCAGTTCATCATTATGGGCATCACCCGTCCAACCGTTACTCTGAATACCATCATATTCAAGGTTCTTCAAGGTAGCGATCGTAAACTTACTACCCTTGGTGATCACCTCAGCACCGGTGAAGTCCTTAACACCCTGAGAGCTCTTGTCCTTGGTAAGGATCATCAGTTTATCAACGAGAATATCTTTCAGATCATTGATCTTTGCTTCATACTCCTCGTCGATCTTCTGCAAGAGAATCTTGTCTTGTTTCTTCGACTCACGTGTCTTGATAGCACGAGAGAACATCTTCTTATCAATAACGACACCTGTCAGTGAAGGATTAGCCTTCAGTGAAGAGTCTTTCACATCACCAGCCTTATCACCGAAGATAGCACGCAACAGCTTCTCTTCCGGTGAAGGATCGCTCTCACCCTTCGGAGAGATCTTACCAATCAGGATATCACCCGGCTCTACGCGGGCACCCACACGGATAACACCATTCTCATCCAGGTCTTTCGTTGCTTCTTCGCTGACATTAGGAATGTCGGCAGTAAACTCCTCCATACCACGTTTGGTCTCACGCACATCGAGTGAATACTCATCGACATGTACAGAGGTAAGGATATCCTCACGTACGACACGCTCGTTAAGAACGATAGCATCCTCATAGTTATAACCCTTCCAAGGCATGTAAGCCACGAGGAGGTTACGGCCAAGTGCCAACTCTCCGTTCTCTGTGGCATAACCTTCTGTAAGGATATCGCCTTTCTTCACGCGCTGGCCCTTCTCACAGATAGGACGGAGGTCAACAACCATATTCTGGTTTGTTCTGCGGAACTTCGGAATACGATATTCCTTCAGGGCAGGCTCGAAGCTTACAAACTCCTCATCTTCTGTACGATCATAGAGAATACGGATCGTTGTAGCATCAACATACTCAATCAGTCCATCACCCTCTGCAGTAATCATCGTACGAGAATCCTCACATACCTGCTTCTCAATACCTGTACCAACGATAGGAGCCTCGTTGTGCAACAGTGGAACGGCCTGTCGCATCATGTTAGATCCCATCAATGCACGGTGAGCATCGTCATGCTCAAGGAATGGGATAAGACCGGCAGCGATAGAGGCAATCTGCTGAGGAGAAACGTCCATCAAGTCAACCTCACTCGGATCAACAACGGGGAAGTCGGCATCCTGACGACACTTAACATAAGTGCGGATGAAGGTACCGTCATCATTCAACGGAGCATTTCCCTGACCGATGATATGATCCTGCTCTTCCTCTGCTGTAAGATAAACGATATCGTTGTTGTTCAGATTTACCTTTCCGTTTTCTACCTTTCTGTAAGGAGTCTCAATGAATCCTAACTCATTAATCTTTGCATAGACGCACAAAGAAGAGATAAGACCGATGTTCGGTCCTTCAGGACTCTCGATAGGACACAGACGGCCATAGTGGGTATAGTGTACGTCACGAACCTCGAAACCGGCACGCTCACGTGACAGACCACCAGGACCTAACGCACTGAGACGACGCTTATGGGTAACCTCTGCCAATGGGTTTGTCTGATCCATGAACTGGCTCAGCGGATTCGTTCCAAAGAAGGAATTGATAACGCTGGAGATCGTCTTGGCATTGATAAGGTCTGTCGGTGTGAACACCTCATTATCACGTACGTTCATACGCTCACGGATAGTACGGCTCATACGTGCCAAACCGATAGAGAACTGATTACTCAGCTGCTCACCGACGGTACGTACACGACGGTTGCTCAGGTGGTCGATATCATCCACGGTAGCGTTTGAATTAACCAACTGAATGAGGTATTTGATAATCTCAATGATATCTTCCTTTGTCAGGATGCGTACATCCATATCGGTGTTGAGACCCAACTTCTTATTGATACGATAACGGCCCACATCACCCAGGTCGTAACGTCTGTCAGAGAAGAAGAGGTTCTGTACCACTTCACGTGCACTGGCATCATCTGCCGGCTCTGCATTACGCAACTGACGATAGATATAATTAACAGCTTCCTGCTCCGTATTATTCGGGTCTTTCTGCAGCGTATTGAAGATAATACTGTACTTAACGGCAGTGTCAGCATCCTTATGTACCAAGATGGTAGATGCGCCGCTATCCAGTATCTCATCAACATTATCCTCAGTGATGAGGGTCTCACGCTCCATGATCTTCTCATAACGAGGAATAGAAGTGACCTCACCTGAGTCTTCATCCACGAAGTCCTCATACCAGGTCTTCATGATACGAGCTGCAAGACTCTTGCCGATCATCTCCTTCTTATTTCTCTTGCTGACCTTTATCTCTTCAGCAAGGTCGAAGATACGGAGAATCTCTTTGTCGCTCTCAAAACCGATGGCACGCAACAGGGTGGTTACGGGTAACTTCTTCTTACGATCGATATAAGCATACATCACATTATTGATATCTGTTGCAAACTCAATCCAAGAACCTTTGAAAGGAATGATTCTTGCCGAGTAAAGAACAGTACCGTTGGCATGGATACCCTGACCGAAGAATACACCCGGTGAACGGTGTAACTGTGAAACGACAACACGCTCAGCTCCGTTGATAATGAACGTTCCATTCTCTGTCATATAAGGAATCGTCCCCAGGAAAACATCTTGAATGAATGTACCAAAGTCCTCATGCTCAGGATCAGTACAGTATAGTTTCATCTTAGCCTTCAAAGGTACGCTATAGGTCAATCCACGCTCGAGACATTCCTCCATCGTGTAACGAGGTGGGTCGATGAAATAATCCAAGAACTCAAGAACGAAGTTATTACGCGTATCTGTAATAGGGAAGTTTTCAGCAAACACCTTATACAGACCGTCGTTCTTGCGTTCCTCAGGCGGTGTGTCTAACTGTAGAAAATCTCTGAATGACTTTAACTGCATATCAAGAAAATCCGGATAAGGCATCGGATTCTTAACGCTGGCAAAGTTTATTCTTTTATCAACAATTTTTGAAGCCATTAATTAAAATATTGATTATCAATTATAAAAAACGTTCTAAAACCCGCTTTCGGGCGTCAATAGACAAGAAAAGGTTAAGACCCCCCTACTTAGGAGATCTTAACCTTTTCGTTATGAATGAATGCTATTATTTGAGCTCTATCTTAGCACCAGCAGCCTCGATAGTCTTCTTCAAATTCTCAGCCTCGTCCTTAGACAGACCTTCCTTAATAGTTGCAGGAGCACCGTCTACGAGATCCTTAGCCTCTTTCAGACCAAGACCACAAGCTTCCTTAACTGCCTTTACAACCTGAAGCTTAGCGCTACCGATCTCAGCGAGGACAACGTCGAAAGAGGTCTTCTCCTCAACAGCTGCAGCCTCAGCAGCAGGAGCAGCAGCAACAGCGACAGCTGCAGCAGCAGGCTCTATTCCATACTCATCCTTAAGGATTGTCTTTAACTCTTGTACTTCTTTTACTGTAAGGTTTACCAACTCTTCAGCAATAGCTTTAATATCTGCCATTTTATTTAAATTTTTAATTGTTTTTAACGTTAATGTAATTAATTTTATTCTGGACGCTCACTTAATGTCTCCAATACACCATGTATTGTGTTTGCGCCTGATTCAAGAGCAGAGATAACACCCTGTACAGGTGACTGCAGCATAGCCACAACGTCTGCAATGAGTTCATTCTTACTCTTGATAGAGATCAGTTCATCCAACTTGTCTGCACCAACGAAGATACCTTCCTCAGCATAAGCAGCCTTCAATGCTGGAATTCCCTCTTTCTTATACTCCTTCAACAGTTTTGCAGGAACATTAGCTGTGTTACAGAACATCACAGCAGTATTACCTTTCAATGCGCTGTATAAAGGTTCAAAATCAATCTCTGAAGCCTCAAATGCCTTGTGGAGAAGTTTGTTCTTCACAACGACCATCTTGATCTCGTTCTTAAAGCACTTACGGCGAAGAGCACTCGTTGCCTCAGCATTCAAACCGGTAACATCTACCAAGTAGAAATGAGAATATTCTTTCAGTTTCTCACCCAGTTCTTCAATAATAGTATCTTTTACTTCCTTTTTCATTTTTACTGAGATTTTGAGTGTTATTCAACAGACTTTGGATCAACTTTGATACCCTTACTCATTGTGCTAGAAAGATAGATACTCTTGATATATGTACCTTTTGCAGCAGCCGGCTTCAGTTTGATGACTGTATTGATAAACTCCTTAGCATTCTGATAAATCTGCTCCGGAGTGAAGGTTATCTTACCGATTGAGGTATGAATAATACCTGTCTTATCTACCTTGAAGTCAATCTTACCTTGCTTAACTTCCTTAACTGCCTTAGCAACATCCATAGTTACAGTACCACTCTTTGGGTTCGGCATCAAGCCACGCGGACCGAGGATACGACCCAACGGACCAATCTTACCCATACATGAAGGCATTGTAATAATCACATCAACATCTGTCCAACCACCTTTGATCTTGTCGATATATTCCTCAAGACCAACATAATCAGCACCTGCTTCTTTTGCAGCAGCTTCGACATCTGGTGTACAGAGACACAGCACTCGTGTAACCTTACCAGTACCATTGGGAAGTGACACAACGCCACGAACCATCTGGTTGGCCTTACGAGGGTCTACGCCCAAACGTACATCAATATCAACAGAAGACTCGAACTTGGTAGTGGTAATTTCCTTTACCAAAGCGGATGCCTCTGTCAGCGTATATGCCTTCCCTGCTTCAATCTTATCAGCAACTGCTTTCTGATTTTTTGTCAGTTTACTCATCTTTTCTTAAATTGAAGTTATAAATTACTTTCCAGGGAAGTCCCCTTTTACAGTTATACCCATACTTCTTGCTGTACCGGCAATAAGTTTCATAGCAGACTCTACAGTAAAGCAGTTAAGGTCGGTCATCTTATCCTCAGCAATAGCTCTTACCTGATCCCAGGTAACAGAAGCAACCTTTTTACGGTTAGGCTCTGAAGAACCACCCTTTACTTTAGCAGCCTCCAACAACTGAACAGCGGCAGGAGGAGTCTTAATTACGAAGCTGAATGATTTGTCGGTGTAGTAAGTGATAACAACCGGTAAGATCTTACCAGCCTTATCCTGGGTTCTGGCGTTGAACTCCTTGCAGAATCCCATAATATTAATACCCTTAGAACCCAGAGCAGGTCCTACTGGAGGTGAGGGATTCGCAGCGCCACCTTTAATCTGTAATTTGATTAATCCAGCAACTTCTTTAGCCATTTTCTTGTTTATTAAAAAATTGAAAATTATAAAAGAATAAGATGTCCGTAACAATACATGTTATTCTTTTGCGACTTGCATAAAACCAAGCTCCAAGGGAGTCTTTCTCCCAAAGATCTTAACCATCACCTTCAGCTTATGTTTCTCGGCATTTACCTCTTCGATAACACCGCTGAAACCACTGAATGGGCCATCCGTTACCTTCACTGTCTCATCGACACTGAATGGGATATTGATATCCTCCATCAACTCCGACTCTTCGACAGTTCCGAGGATACGGTTGATATCCGCCTGTTTTACGGGAGTAGGATTATCCAATCCACCTAAGAATCCAAGACAGTTGGGGGTGAAACGCAGTGTGTGTGCCACATCTCCTATCAGCCTTGCCTCAACGAGAACATATCCGGGAAGAGAGATCTTCTCCTTCACGATACGTTTCCCATTACGCACGGTAGCATGCTTCTCTGTAGGTATCAATACCTGAGAAACATTTTCTGACAACATTGCATTGTGCTTCAGTTCAGCCTCGATATATTCCTTTACCTTAGCTTCCTTTCCGCTCACTGCACGCAGCACATACCATTTCTTACCTTCTTCTGCCATTTCTTCTGATGAAATTAACCTGGATAAACCACAGACATTACAAAGCGGAACACGGAATCCATAGCAAACACTACCAATGCAATGATAAGGGAAGCAGATAATACAACCATTGCACTGTGCGTCAGCTCGGCACGTGTAGGCCAAGTAGTCTTATGCACAAGTTCGTCGTAACAAAGCTTGCAGTAATTCGCAATACTCTTGAAAAATTTCTTGATCATATACTTTTTACTTTCTTGCACGGGAAGGAGGACTCGAACCCACGACCCTCGGTTTTGGAGACCGATGCTCTACCAACTGAGCTATTCCCGTATATAAACCCCCGCCCACAGACGGGGGTTTACCTTATATAACGTATTTACTTACGATACTAAGGAAAGGTTTAGAGGATTAGTCCTCGTAAACCTCTGTGATCTGACCTGATCCAACGGTACGACCACCCTCACGGATAGCGAAACGCAGACCCTGGTTCAAAGCAACAGCGTAAATCAACTCAACAGTGATCTCAACGTTATCACCAGGCATAACCATTTCTACGCCCTCTGGCAATGTGATCTCACCTGTACAGTCCATTGTACGGAGATAGAACTGTGGACGATACTTGTTTCCGAATGGAGTATGACGACCACCCTCTTCCTTCTTCAGTACATAGATAGAAGCCTTGAACTTCTTGAAAGGCTTGATCTGACCCGGATG
>JAFZPF010000115.1 GCA_017550455.1 Prevotella sp. | reverse complement strand
TGGCGGCATTAATGCCTTGGACGATGTAAAACGACTGTTGAATGCCGGTGCTGACAAGGTGAGCATCAACTCTGCTGCTATTCGCAACCCACAGCTCATCAATGAGATAAGCAGCTACTTCGGTTCTCAGGTATGTGTCTGTGCCATTGATGCCCGTCTGGATGATGATGGGTGGTACTGTTATCTGAACGGCGGGAGGATACGCACTGACCGGCGTTTGCTTGACTGGGCCAAAGAAGCTCAGGACCGGGGTGCCGGTGAGATACTGTTCACAAGTATGAACCACGACGGTGTAAAGACGGGGTTTGCCAACGACACGTTAGCGATGTTGGCCGATGCCCTAAGCATCCCAGTGATTGCCAGTGGCGGTGCAGGGAAGAAAGAGCATTTCCGTGATGCCTTTCTCCTCGGTAAGGCTGATGCGGCATTAGCAGCGAGTGTGTTTCATTTCGGTGAGATTCCCATCCCCGAACTTAAAGAATACTTGCGGAGTGAAGGAATCAATGTGAGGGTTTAGAGTAAATTAAAAGTTAATAGTTAATAATTAATAGTTGGGGCGCCTGGTGGTTACGTTATCGTTCCCTTTAACGTTTAACGTTAGAACGAGGATTGAAATAAAAGATTACGATATATGAATGTTGATTTTGATAAGATGGGCGGTCTTGTCCCTGCCATCATACAGGATGCAGAGACGAAGAACGTGCTGATGCTGGGATATATGAACAATGAGGCGTTGGATATCACCCTTCAAACAAAGAAGGTGACGTTCTGGAGCCGCAGCCGACAGTGTCTTTGGACGAAAGGTGAGACATCCGGTCATTACCTCCATCTGGTGGATATAGCCGTTGATTGCGATAACGACACACTGTTGGTAAAAGTTATCCCCGACGGTCCTACCTGTCATACCGGCACTGATACCTGCTGGGGGGAAAAGAATGAGCGTAACCCTATTCTCTTTCTGTCAGAATTGCAGCGTTTTATCGAGCAGCGTCATGAGGAAATGCCCGAGAACAGCTATACCACCCGACTGTTCAGAGACGGTATCAACAAAATTGCTCAGAAGGTGGGTGAGGAAGCGGTAGAAACAATTATCGAAGCCTGCAACGGCAACCGTGAGAAGGTGATATACGAAGGTTCTGACTTGTTGTATCATCTCCTTGTGATGCTCACCGAAGAAGGACTCCGCATAGAAGACTTGGCGCAACAGTTACAGGAGCGTCACGACCCGGAGTGGGACAAGCGTCGCAGAACGGAAAAAGCAAATCATCAATAATATATACGACCATGTTGATTGATTATAAGAAAGTAAAGATTTGTCAAGAAGACTTATGTGTGCTTGACGGCATAGATTTCCACGTGGATGAGGGAGAGTTTATCTATATCATCGGTAAGGTGGGCTCCGGCAAGAGTTCCCTGCTGAAAACCCTCTATTGTGAGTTGGATATCGAAGAGGCTGAGGAAGCCACTGCCTTGGGGCGGGATCTGATGACCATACGTCGTAAGGATATCCCTGCACTGCGAAGAGAGATGGGTATTATCTTCCAAGACTTCCAGTTGCTCCATGACCGTACGGTATATAAAAACCTGGAGTTTGTGCTGAAAGCCACGGGATGGAAGAAGAAAGACGAAATCAAGGAGCGTATCGACGAAGTGCTTGAAGCGGTAGAGATGAGTGAGAAGTGCGATAAGATGCCCCATGAGCTGTCGGGTGGTGAGCAGCAGCGCATCGCCATTGCCAGGGCTATCCTCAACAGTCCGAGGATTATCATTGCCGATGAGCCTACGGGTAACCTTGACCCTGAGACAGCCTCGCTGATTGTCAACCTTCTGAAGAATATCAGTATGTCCGGCACTGCCGTGGTGATGACCACCCATAATATCCCCATGCTCGATCAGGTGCCCGGCATCGTCTATCGTTGTAAAGACGGTAACATCACCGATGTGACGGCTGACTATAACAAGATGGACCTTACGGAAGATGCGGAGTCGGTTTAAAGTTTAAAGTTTAAGGTTTAAAGTTTAAGGTTTAAGGTCAAAGGCTAGAAATCTTTATTCAAAGGGTGATCTGGTCATCTCGATAATTCGAAATAATAAAAATTAAAAATATAAGCGACATGATAGTAATGAAATTCGGTGGTACCTCCGTAGGTTCTCCTGAGCGTATGAAGAACGTATCACAATTAGTAACGAGAAGCAACGAACCGGTATTTGTCGTCCTCTCAGCGATGTCTGGAACGACCAACTCTCTTGTTGAAATCAGTAATTATCTGTACAAGAAGAATCCTGAGGGTGCCAACGATGTGATCAACCGTCTGGAAGAGAAGTACAGACAACATGTAGAGGAATTATACGACACGGAGGATTATAAGCAGAAGACACGTGAGTTCCTGGATGCAGAGTTTGAATATCTCCGTTCTTTCACCAAGGATATCTTCACCAGTTTTGAGGAGCGCAGCATCGTCGCTCAGGGTGAGATCATCAGCACGAACATGTTTGTGAACTACTTACAGGAGAAAGGTTTTGATGCTGTGCTGCTCTCTGCCTTGGAGTTTATGCGTACAGACAAAAATGCTGACCCCGACCTGACGTATATCAAAGAGAAACTGTCGGTCATCATGAAGGAGAACGAAGGGCATCAGGTGTATGTCACACAGGGCTTTATCTGTCGTAATGCCTACGGTGAGGTGGACAACCTGTTGCGTGGCGGTTCCGACTATACCGCATCGCTGGTAGGTGCTGCCATCCGTGCTGAGGAGATACAGATATGGACGGATATCGACGGTATGCATAACAACGATCCCCGTGTGGTGGATAATACCGAGGCCGTACGACAGTTGCATTTCGAGGAAGCTGCTGAGTTAGCCTATTTCGGAGCGAAGATCCTGCATCCCACCTGCGTACAACCGGCGAAGTTTGCCGGCATCCCCGTACGCCTGAAGAACACGATGGATCCCGATGCCCCCGGTACGATTATCGACAATGTCTCTGTCAGGGGGAAGATCAAGGCTGTGGCTGCCAAGGATAATATCACTGCCATCAAGATCAAGAGCAGCCGAATGCTCTTGGCAACGGGCTTTCTCCGCAAGGTTTTCGAGATCTTCGAGAGTTATCAGACGGCTATCGACATGGTGGCTACCAGTGAGGTGGGAGTATCTATGAGTATTGACAACAACGCCCATCTGAACGAGATCGTCGATGAATTGAAGAAATACGGCACGGTGACTGTTGACAGTGACATGTGTATCGTATGCGTTGTGGGTGATCTCGACTGGAGTAATATCGGTTTTGAGACCCTTGCCACTGATGCGATGAAGAATATCCCTGTACGTATGATCTCCTACGGAGGTTCCAACTACAACATCTCCTTCCTGATCCGCATGACCGATAAGAAACGTGCCTTGAAGAGTCTGAGCGAGACGCTTTTTAATAAGTAAAAAAATGAATAATCATTGGTGAAGCATATAGAAGACTCATGAAAGGAACATTTCCCATCACGCAGTTTCGGCAGATAGAGACACCCTTCTATTATTACGATACTGCCTTGCTAAGACAAACCCTGAGGAGTATCATCGAGGAAAGCAGCCGTTACAGAGGGTTCTGCGTGCATTATGCCATCAAGGCGAATGCAAACCCGAAGATCCTGAATATCATCAGTCAGTCAGGATTGGGTGCCGACTGTGTGAGCGGCGGTGAGATCAAGGCTGCCATAGCTGCCGGCATCCCCGGCGGTAAGATTGTCTTTGCCGGTGTGGGGAAGAGCGACTGGGAGATCAACACCGGTCTGAAGCACAATATCTTCTCGTTTAACGTAGAGAGTATTCCCGAACTGGAAGTCATCAACGAGCTCGCTGCCCGACAAGACAAGGTGGCACGTATCGCCCTCCGTATCAATCCCAATGTAGGTGCCCATACACATGCAAATATCACCACAGGATTGGCAGAGAACAAGTTCGGTATCACGATGCGTGACATGGAAGGGGTTATCGACTATGCGAGGACGCTGAAAAACGTGCAGTTTGTGGGGCTCCATTTCCATATCGGCAGTCAGATACTCGACATGGGTGACTTTGAGGCCCTCTGCAACAGAATCAATGACTTGCAGCAGCAGTTGGATAACCATCATATCCACGTGGAGAATATCAATGTGGGTGGTGGATTGGGTATCGACTATCATCATCCCAACCGTTTGCCGGTGCCCGACTTCAAATCCTACTTCAAGACCTACGCCAAGTTCCTCAAGCTGCGTCCCCACCAGACCCTACACTTTGAACTGGGGCGTGCCGTGGTGGCGCAATGCGGCAGTCTGATCACAAAGGTGCTCTACGTAAAGCAAGGTGACTTCAAACAGTTTGCCATTGTGGATGCGGGCATGACCGATCTGATCCGTCCTGCCTTGTATCAGGCATATCATAAGATAGAGAATATCACCTGTGATGATCCGCAGGAAACCTATGATGTGGTGGGTCCCATCTGTGAGTCAAGTGATGTCTTTGCCAAGGCCGTCGATCTGAACCGATGTGAGCGCGGTCATCTGCTGGCACTGCGGTCTGCCGGTGCCTACGGAGAGGCTATGGCTTCTCAGTATAATTGCAGACAGTTGCCGAAAGGATATACAACAGAAGATCTTTTATGGTAGAACATATTGATAAGATAATCCTTATCGCCGGTGCAGTATTAATCGTACTGTCATTACTTACACCGCTTGTGAATATCTTTTTCAGAAGCAGGAAACTAAACATCGGGACAGACGTTGAGGAGGAAGAGGAAGAAACCCTTCCCCCACTCTCTCTCGTGATCACTCCCCATGACAATGCCTATGAACTGGAGCGGCATCTTCCCACGGTATTGGAGCAAGACTATCCCCAATATGAGGTGATCGTCGTCGTCAGCAAAGGAGAAGACAATACGGATGATGTGCTGAAACGTTTCCAGACAAAATATCCGCACCTGTACGTCACCTTCATTCCCGACAGCAGCAGGTATATGAGCAGGAAGAAACTGGCCGTGACACTGGGTGTGAAGGCTGCCCATCATGAGTGGGTTTGTCTGACAGAACCCTCCAGCCTGCCCTCTTCCGACCGGTGGCTGCGGGAGATGGCTCACCAGTGTGTGGATGGGCACGACATGGTGATGGGATATACCAACTACGATGACGATACGAGTGCCTACAAACGCTTCGAACTGTTGTACAATCAGTTGTACCTGTTCCGTCAAGCCATTAAGGGCAGGGCCTACCGCCATGCCGGCACCAACCTGCTGTTCCGGAAGGAAATGTTCATGGATGGTCGGGGATATGAAGGCAACCTGAAATATATCCGTGGTGAGTACGACTTCATCGTCAATAAATACGCTGAGAAGGGGAACACCGCCGTGGCGCTCTCCCCATCCGCTTATACAGTAGAATGCTCACCCTCCACGAAGACCTGGCGTAACACCCATCTCTATTACATGGAGTCGAGGAAGCATCTGAAACGCTCCTGCCTGCATCGGCTCATCAACAATATCGACACGCTGACGCTGCATGTCAACTACCTGCTGACCCTGGCCGCCATCATCGTGGCTGCGATACTGTTGGTAAAAGACCATTACAACCCCTACCCCTGGGTGTTACTGGGAGCATCCGTGGTGGCATTATGTATCACCGTCACCCTGCGAACGGTTTTTGCCAGGAAGGTGATACAACGTTTTCAAGAAGATATCCCCACCTGGAAAATCATCTTCTATGAGCTATCCATCCTGTGGCATCGCATCAAATATATGATTCAGTATGCACGGGCAGACAAATACGACTTTATCAGTCATAAGCTGTAGGTTGGTTTAGAGTTTAGGGTTCCCGTTCCCGTTAACGTTAACGTTTAAAGTTTATGAGAGTATTACATTATATTCCACAGAAAGAGGTTTCGGCAGGGTTCCTGGCTGACTATCTGTCGATGCTGACCACAGCGTTGAGCAAGACCGCTGAGGTGGATGTGGTGTATTCGCTCTCACCGTTTAAGAAAAAGATCCGTGAACAGCGTCCCGACATCGTACATATTCACGCCTGCTGGGACATCACCGGTTACAGGGTTCAGCAACTGGCTATCCGGGAGCATCTCCCCCACCTGTTGTCACTCCATGGGAAGATGCAGCCGTGGCACCTCAAGGACCATTTCTACCTGCAGAAGATCCCGTTGCTGGTATTAGGGCAGCATCAGGCGATCACCAAGGCTGATGCCATCCAGGTGGACGGTCCGATGGAGATGCGGCGAATGACAGCCATCCATTGGAATGAACGTCTGGGGCAGATTGACAATGCCCTGATCACGAAGACGATCACGCCTGAGGAGATGGCACAAAGGATGATGGCTTTATATCAGAAGGTGATCGACAGCAATGCTTTCTTCCTGATGACAGAGGAGGAGAAACGCGCTGAGCAATACCTGATACAGGCTGGCTTATCCACAACAGCAGAAAACATAACGTATTCCCAACTGCCGGATACCTCCTGGCGACGTATCTGTCTGCATGCAGAGGAAGAGGGTATCACGGACATTGTGGAGAAAGGCGCGCAACAGCTGCAACACTCACCGATGGTGGACACCGGCAGCATCGAGCGTTTTGCCCCTACCCTGCATAAAAACAAGGAGATGTTGGAAACCCAACAGATACGTATCAAGAACCCGCTGACCAAAGCATCCTTCGAGACGATCCGCAAGGATGAGAGCCCTTCGGATGCGGAGTTGTCGGTTTGCCAGGCTATCATCAACCTCTCTCACGAGTTGAAACAAAAGACCCTCAGTAAGCGGCATCTCGTCGATCTATACAAGGTCTTGAGATATACCGACTATGATGAAGATAAGGTTTACCGCATGCTGAAGCATCTCAAACTGCATCATTTCACGGAGAGTATGCTGCAGATCCTTCACGACAGCCTGGGGCTACAGGAAGGGTTCATGCCTTTCGACCCCCGAGATAATAAAAGAACAAAAAAAATAATTCAATCACTACATAACCTTAATGTACAATGAGTAACATGCATGATGAAATCGGAAAAGATATCCGATACCTACAGTTGCTTGCCAACACCTATCCTACGATAGCCATGGCGAGTACAGAGATTATCAACCTTCAAGCCATCCTGAACCTGCCCAAGGGTACAGAGCACTTTGTGGCCGACATCCATGGTGAGTATGAGGCTTTTCTCCATATTCTGAAGAATGCTTCCGGAAACATCAAGAGGAAGGTTAACGATCTGTTTGGCAATGAGATACGTGAAAGTATCAAACGGGAGATCTGTTCCCTGATCTACTATCCCGAGCAGAAACTGGAGTTGATCAAGGCACAGGAAGAAGACATGGACGAATGGTACCAGATCATGATACACCGACTGGTACGTGTCTGTCGGGATGTGTCGAGCAAATATACCCGTTCGAAAGTAAGGAAATCACTCCCACCGGAGTTTTCCTATATCATACAAGAGCTGCTTCACGAACGTATTGACGATGCGAACAAGATTGCCTACGTGAGTACGATCATCGACACGATCATCTCCACAGGAAGAGCCGACGACTTCATCATCGCCATCTGTAACGTCATCCAGCGGTTGGCCATCGACCAGTTACATGTGCTCGGTGATGTCTATGACAGAGGGCCCGGTGCACATATCATCATGGACACCTTACGATATTATCACAGCTGGGATATCCAGTGGGGAAACCATGATATCCTGTGGATGGGTGCCAGCGCGGGTAACGATGCCTGCATCTGTAATGTGCTGCGTATCTCCCTGCGCTATGCCAACCTCGGCACCTTGGAAGACGGTTATGGTATCAACCTGATGCCCCTGCTGTCGTTTGCCATGGAGGTTTATGCCGATGATCCTTGTCAGGAGTTCATGCCGAAGAACAATGAGATCACTGAACGGCAGAAGATACAGATTGCCAAGATGCATAAAGCCATCGCCGTGATACAGTTTAAGGTGGAGGCAGCCCTGTTCAACAAACACCCGAAGTGGAAGATGCAAGACCGCGCCCTGTTCAACTTTGTTGACTTTGAAAAGGGCACCTGTAAGGTGGATGGTGTAGAATATCCGATGACCAGTTGTCATTTCCCGACCGTCGATCCGCAGGATCCCAACCGGTTGACCGAGGAAGAGGCTAAGGTGCTCCGTCAGCTTCATGAGTCGTTCATGGTCAGTGAGAAGCTGCACAAGCATATGCGTGCTATCCTCAGTCATGGTTGTATGTATGCGGTATATAACAACAATCTCCTTTTCCATGCTTCCGTGCCTTTGAACGAAGACGGCAGTCTGAAGGAGGTAGAACTCTATGAAGGAAAGAAATACAGTGGAAAGGATCTGTTGCATTATACCGGTATGCTCATACGCTCAGCATTCCAGACCGACTCCGATCCGAAAGAGAAAGAATATGCCATCGACTATTTCCTCTATCTGTGGTGCGGCCCCGACTCTACCCTTTTCGACAAGTCGAAGATGGCTACCTTCGAGCGTTATTTCCTCACCGACAAAGCCACGCATAAGGAAGAGAAAGGCGTGTTCTTCAAGATGCGTGACAATGAGGAGGTGATCGATCAGATCCTCGACTCCTTCGATGTGAAAGGTCCTCACCGTCATATCATCAACGGTCATGTGCCTGTTCATGTGATGAAGGGTGAGAATCCCATCAAGGCCAATGGCAAGCTGATGGTGATCGACGGTGGTTTCTCACGGGCTTATCACAAGGAGACAGGTATTGCCGGCTATACGCTCGTCTATCACAGCCGTGGCTTTGAGCTCGTCCAGCATGAGCCGTTCACCAGTGCCGAGGAAGTGGTGGTCACCGGCGCCGACATCAAGGGTACGACGCAGATCATCGAGATGTCATCCCATCGTATGCTCGTGGCCGATACCGACAAGGGTAAGGAACTCAAAGAGCAGATCGAGGACCTGAAGAAACTCCTCTACGCCTACCGCCACGGATTTATCAAGGAGAAACGGTAGTTGGTTTAGGGTTAAGGGTTTAGAGTTTAGAGTTTAGAGTAAAGAGACTATTCCCCGTCAACTGGTAGGGCAGACTTCATGTCTGCCCGAATTTGTCCCTTTAACACCCCTTTAACTTCCCTTTCGGGTAGGGATAAACCCTACCCCTTCAACTTGCAAACTTATGAACTCGACAGTGGGCAACGCCTGCGAACGTTGCGGTAATGAAACCTATGTTGTTGCATAAAGAATCAGCCCTCGAGGAAGGGCTGATTGATTATCTTTAGAACGGAAGATCGTCTGTG
>JAFZPF010000114.1 GCA_017550455.1 Prevotella sp. | reverse complement strand
TTCTCAATATCCTTCTCGGTATATTGTCGGACATTATTACCCGTCGTCTTGGGCTTAATCAGAGGAATCTCCTTCTCCCAAAAACGAAGATTACTTTCAGAGACGCCAATAATCTCGGATACCTCTTTGATAGAGTAATACAATTTCAGGTTTTTATTTTCATTCAAAGCCATAATCAACGATTTTTTCTTGTTTCAGTTGCAAAAATAAGAAAAACAAAGTATCTTTGCAAAAATTTTGCGTAAAAAGTGAAGAATAACAAAAAATAAATATATAAATCAGAAGACAACATGTTGACAGCAAACGAAATCCGCGACTCTTTCAAGAAGTATTTTGAATCACAAGGTCATACCATTGAGGCATCGGCTCCCATGGTGATAAAAGATGACCCCACACTGATGTTTACCAATGCAGGAATGAATCAATGGAAAGATATCATTCTCGGTACACGCGACCCGGAGCCACGCCGTAGGGCGGACTCGCAGAAATGTCTGCGTGTGAGCGGTAAGCATAACGACTTGGAAGAGGTAGGTCATGATACTTACCATCATACGATGTTTGAGATGTTAGGCAACTGGAGTTTCGGCGACTACTTCAAAGAAGGCGCTATCGACATGGCGTGGGAATACCTGGTGGACGTATTGAAGCTCAATCCCAATGACTTATATGTTACCATCTTTGAAGGATCTCCCGAGGAGAATATCGAAAGGGATGATGAAGCAGAGAAGTTCTGGTTGAAACATGTGCCCGCCGATCATATCATCGAGGGTAACAAACACGATAATTTCTGGGAGATGGGTGATACGGGACCTTGCGGACCCTGCTCAGAGATTCACCTCGACAGTCGTACACCGGAAGAGAAGGCGCAGGTGGCCGGTCGTGACTTAGTCAACAAAGACCACCCACAGGTCATTGAGATATGGAACCTGGTGTTCATGCAGTTCAACCGTAAGGCTGACGGCTCTTTGGAAAAGTTGGCTATGAACGTGATTGATACAGGTATGGGCTTTGAGCGTCTGGTACGTGCCCTGCAGGGTAAGCACTCCAACTACGATACCGATGTATTCCAGCCATTCATTAAAGAGATTGAGCGCCTAAGCGGTTTCAAATATGGTGAGAAGGAAGAGACAGACGTGGCTATGCGTGTGATAGCCGACCATATCCGTGCTGTCAGCTTCTCTATCGCCGATGGTCAGTTGCCAGGCAATGCAAAAGCCGGTTATGTGATCCGTCGTATCCTTCGTCGTGCGGTACGCTATGCCTATACCTTCCTGGATCAGAAAGAGGCATTTATGTATAAGCTCATCCCGACACTGGTTGCTGAGATGGGTGGTGCTTATCCCGAACTGCCCGCACAACGCGAGTTGATCACACGAGTGATCAAGGAAGAGGAGGATGCTTTCCTTCGTACCCTTGACAAAGGTATCAGGATGATCAATGAGGCGATGGAGCAGATGAAAAGTAAGGGTGAGACGGTTCTTGACGGAACACAGGCATTCCGTCTGTTCGACACTTACGGCTTCCCGCTCGACCTTACCGAACTGATCTGCAGAGAGAACGGCTTTACCGTAGATAATGCACAGTTCGATGCCGAGATGCAGAAACAGAAAGAGCGTGCCCGTAATGCCGCTGCTGTTGAGAATGGCGACTGGATAGAGTTACAGCCCGGAGAACAGACCTTCGTCGGTTATGACTATACTGAATATGAGTGTCGTATTCTCCGTTATCGTCAGGTGGTACAGAAGAAGAGTAAGTTCTATGAATTGGTCTTAGACTACACCCCCTTCTATGGCGAGATGGGTGGACAGGTCGGCGACCAGGGCGTGCTCGTCAGTGAGAACGAGACCGTGGAGATTATTGATACCAAGCGTGAGAACAACCAGAGTATTCATATCGTTAAGCAACTGCCGAAATATCCTGAGGCACCGTTCATGGCCTGTGTAGATACTGACAAGCGTGAGGAGAGTGCTGCCAACCACAGTGCTACCCACTTGCTCGACTATGCCCTCAAGCAAGTCTTGGGTGATCATGTGGAGCAGAAGGGATCGTTCGTTAGTCCCGATACCTTACGTTTCGACTTCTCTCATTTCCAGAAAGTGACTGATGAAGAGATCCGTCAGGTGGAAAGACTGGTTAATGACATGATCCGTCAGGACATTCCTTTGCAGGAATTCCGTGAGACTCCTATTGAAGAAGCAAAGAAATTAGGAGCCATCGCTTTGTTCGGTGAGAAATACGGTGATAAGGTACGTGTCGTGAAATTCGGTCCGAGTGTGGAATTCTGTGGTGGTATCCATGCACACTCTACCGGTCATATCGGTATGTTTAAGATTATATCTGAAGCCAGTGTAGCCGCAGGTATCCGTCGTATCGAAGCCAAGACCGGCAGACATTGCGAAGAACTGCTGTATGCTTTTGAAGATTCCCTCCGTGCCATTAAGAATCTCTTTAACAACTCCAAAGATCTGCAGGGTACTATCCAACGGTATCTGGAAGAGCACGACCAGTTGAAGAAACAGATCGATCAATATGTAGCGGAAGCCGTTGAGCGTGCAAAGGATGTCTTGCTGAATAAAGTTCGTGTGATCAATGGTGTGAAGGTATACACGACGAAAATGCCTATCAAGCCAGAAGTAGCTAAGGATCTGGTATTTAAAGTACATGCTGCCGACCCCGTTTCCAGCATCTGTGTGGTAGGTTCTGTGTTCGAGAATAAGCCCATGCTGAATGTCATGATCAGTGAAGACCTGGTAAAAGATCATGGATTGCATGCCGGACAATTAGTACGTGAAGCTGCCAAACTGATACAAGGTGGTGGTGGCGGACAGCCTCACTTCGCCTCAGCAGGTGGAAAGAATCCCGACGGACTGAGTGCCGCTGTGGATAAGGTGATAGAATTAGCCAAACTCTAAATCCCCTTGCCCATGAAAGATGTCTTTAATGTCAATGCCGCAGATTCTCAGGCTACTGTCGTTCACCCTATAGAACCACAGCAGTTTGACATCAACGAGTATGCCGACTATGAGGCATCTCTCCTGGAGCGATGCGGAAAATTCTGGAATGGAGATAGCGGTGTACTCGTCTATCGAAGGATGCGTGTCAAGGAAGTATTTGCAGCCGACAGTAACAGCAAGGAGAAATCCTTGGCATGGCAGTTGGGGGCTCTGAAGGAGAGTATGCGCTTCCAAGCGGATATTCCTAATTTTCTGGAGCCATGGCATGGTTTGGGAACGGTAGCAGCAGCCTATGGTTTCGACTATCTCTGGGAACCCGGACAGGCTCCGGCTGTTGACGGAAAGTTCCAGTCCAC
>JAFZPF010000113.1 GCA_017550455.1 Prevotella sp. | reverse complement strand
TAATCGTGGAGTGCCTTCTTGGCTGTCTGCATACCCACCAACTTGTCCAGTTGTTCAAGTGACGCATTGAGCAACAGCTCATCAATGGCATCGGGTTTCAGATAATGTAACTTCAAATCTGGGATGTCACACACCTCAATCCGTGTCAGCTGGTCATTACTGATCTTATCGGCGGGTAAAGCCGACAAGCGGTTACCTAAGGCTGGAATAACCTGTGAGATCAACAGACGGGTAATAAAACGGCCGTTGCCGAAATGGTCATCCTTATGATTATAGGCATCGATCACATAGTCAGAGAGTTTTTTCTCTGCTTCTGGTGTCAGCACATAGTGTTCCCGTTCCAGTACCTTATGACCGATCTCCATTAGTTGATTGGGGGTATAGTCTTCAAACTCAAAGACGTACGAGAAGCGGCTCTTCAGACCAGGGTTAGCCTCCAGCATTTCGTTCATCTCCTTCGTATAGCCAGCCAGGATAACCATCAGGTCTGGTTCATCCTGTGCCAGGAAGGTCAGGAGGGTTTCAATGACGCGCAGGCCATAATCCTTGGTGTCATCCGCCTTCACAAAGAGGTTATAGGCCTCGTCGATAAAGAGGATACCACCCGAAGCCCGTTGAAGGGCATCAAGCGTGTTCTGTTCCGCATCCCCGAAATAACGGCCAATCAGTTTGGAGCGTTCTGTCTCCACGACATGACCCTTCGAGAGTACGCCGATACCATGATAGATTTCTCCAAGGTATTTGGCAATGGTGGTCTTACCTGTTCCTGGGTTACCCGTAAACACCATGTGCATGGGCGGCATTTTGTTGTACAGGCCTCTGTCGGCACGCAGTTTATTAAGCCTTACCAGTGAGGTGTGGTCAAGAATACGTTTCTTCACATCGTCGAGACCAACCAGCGCGTTGAGTCTGGCAATGGCGTTAGTAGGATCCGGAATCTCCACTTCGGGAATGTCTGACGCCTCGATGACCATCTGTTCGGGAACTCTTTCGTTCTTGCTTACCACACGACTGATCATGTGTGGCAGAATCTGGTTCTCGATAATCTTTTCTACATATTTCGTATTAGTAAAGCGGTTGCCACGCATGGAATATACATATTTCATATATTCATAGAGGCTGTCGCATGCCTCACTGGTGAGCATACATTCCCGATTTCTGAAACACTGCAGTGCATATTTGTAAAGTGAGTCCTCGTGCAAATCCTCAAAATGGAAAACATTCGAGAACACAGCCTGTGCCTTGGGACTGCTGTTAACGGCTTCCAATAGTTGGTTTCTGCTACCAGAGAGCACGATAACACAATTGCTTAGCTCTTCCTGATTGTTACAGATCGCCTCTATACCCGTCAACGAACCGACGGCTCCCTTCCTTCCGAAGGAATCAGCATTCTGTATATAGATGAGCGTATTCCTGTTGTTATTGATCAGCTGGTCTATGTTATTGGCAAAGCCGTCTGTCGAATCAAAAAGTTTGATACCATCCTGCTTTGTGAAACTCCTCACCACGCCAAGGTTCTTTAGTTCTGCATAGATGGCACGGGCTGCTTCCTCCTTTCCAACGCCCTCATTACCTGTGATGATATAATGGCGTCCACGGAGTATGCCGCTGATTGTGGAAAGTTCCTGCTGCTTACGCCCTTCATTATAGGTGACGACATCACGCAGATACTGGAGATAGTGCTTAAAGTTCTCCGGGGCATAGTCCAACAGATTGACGGAAACTGGCGCAGACGACGCTGCAAGCTGTTCTGGCATCAGCATATCGGTCGTTGGCGCAATGCCTGTCTTTGGCCATGCCGCAGAATACGGTACCAGAAAACTGTCAATGCTGAAGGCTTTTTCCTCGTCATCCACAGGCACCTTCAGTATAGGAACACCGCCAACCGCTACCACACACCAACAAAAGACATTCGTGTCCCAGGTGTGGTCTACAAGAATGGCTGCATCAATCTGGACAGGTCTCCCTGGCGTGAAATCCTCTATGAAGTTTTCCTGGACAAATACCAGATTATCACTGATATCCAACGGAGATTCCGGCTCATGGCGCGACTCCAGATAAAAGATGCTCACCGTGTTTTGGAAACCGTAGCTGAGAAGGCTACGGAAACTGATATCTACGTATAACCGAGATTCGTCTTCGTCATCTTTTCTGTAAGCACTCAGCGAGAGGGGCGTCACGGCCTTATGGGGGTTAGCTGGGAAACGGCCAATCCCGAGGACGGCCGTCCGCAGTTGTTCATCATCAGCAAATAGGGCCACCGTATAAGGTCTGATGACACCGTTCTTATCCGACGGTACAGGTCTGATACCCGTGGGCACCAACAGATGGAAATCTCCGTCTTCATCTGGATTGACGTGCAAGGTCTTTCCTACCAGGTATTTCAGTCTGTCAGTCTTAAGATCCTCATTGAGTCCATCGTAAAGGGCCACCTTCACCTCAAAGGCTTCCGATCCCTTGTCACTATGACCGCTTACAAAGACGATCATTTCCGACTCGGCACTATAGGGAAGAGCCACATCCTCCAAGGCATAGTAAGGAACATTTTCATCCCTCTTGGCATATAACGCCACAAACGTTTCGACGGTTACTGACATATAGTTTTCTGTTTATTCTCCTTTCAATTCATCAATCTTGGTTATAGCGAGGTCATATAGGGCCGTATGCGGGAGAATTTGCATTCCTGCAACTGTTCCATCTTTATCATCAAGTAGAGAAGCCCCGTATCATAGAAGTTGAGATCGAAATAGTCATTGGCATCGG
>JAFZPF010000112.1 GCA_017550455.1 Prevotella sp. | reverse complement strand
GGAATTATTAATCGTTTAAAACATAAGAATAATAAGGATAGAATATGAAGAAATTGTTGACTATTATAACAAAACATTCAAGTAAACGACTCTCGGCAAATCCTGAAAACGGATCATTTGAGCACCGTCCCCGTTTGATCCAAAGTCAAGAATATGGTTGGGGATATCTTTTTTCAGTTGGTATTCCAAGCCTACTTAGCAGTAAAATAGATAATGACTGGCATGCTCTTATCGAAGATCATCTTCATGTCGACGAAGTCTTCAGCGTAGATAAGCATTTAACCCGATGGTTTGAAGTTAATGCAAATCAAAAAGCTGAAAAATATTTTAGGAAAAAAGGAATACCTTGGAAGTATGAGGAATATCCAGTCAATATTGACAGAATTATAGATTATTACTACAAAAAAAATAACTGAAAACACCATTTTATATATGAAAAAATATTTATACGTGACCGTTGGAGTTTTATTACCCTTTTTCTTATCATGTTGTCGTGGTTGTGAGTTAGAACCAGACAGTAACTTGTCTATCTATATTCATAATCTGACTGAAAAGGAATTATTTGTTGCTGTTCATGGTTCTCGCTTTAATGGAGAATCAATCTTAGAATCCAATCAACAGTTTGAATCAATTGATGCTCTTAGCACAAAAGAGATCGATATTAGATGGAGGACTTATTATGATGAAGCTAAATGGAGTGGGGGAGGTACAATCGATAATATTGGAGATAGTGTATTTGTAGCTTTTGCATCATCGGAGGATAAAATAAAGAAATGGATAGACATACGTGATAATAAATTAGTTGATACTGTCTATTCATATAGAAGGATATATCTGCCATATGCAAGATCTTTCTCTATCACATACAGAGGAGTATAGTAACATGAACACGGGAACCCTGAATGAACATGGTGAACATGGGGACTCTAAGTGTTCATTATAGTTTGATATATTTGGAGTATATTGAAATAAGTTGTATTTTTGCATCAGAAATAAAATGAACACGGTCCCGCTGTTCAAATGAACACGAGTCCCCCTGTTCAAATAAAGTTATACTTCTATTAGTAATAAACTT
Organism: Prevotella sp.; assembly: GCA_017550455.1. GTDB lineage: Bacteria > Bacteroidota > Bacteroidia > Bacteroidales > Bacteroidaceae > Prevotella. The sequence continues at coordinate 45,443 of JAFZPF010000112.1, read as the reverse complement.
CTTACTAAAAGGTTTGTTACTTTTATTTTTTATTACTACCTTTGCACCATCAAAAAGTAATTATCGTGTAGGAATATGGAGAATCCTTTTATCATAGGCAAGGCTGCAGAGGGTGAGTATTTCATCAACCGTGTAGAAGACCGCAAGCGACTGAATGCAAATCTGACGCATGGAATGAATACAGTAATCATCTCCCCACGCCGATGGGGAAAGACTTCGCTTGTTAAGAACGTTTTAAGTAGTATTGACGATGAGAGATTCCTCACCGTCTTTGTCGACGTATTTCGATGCAAGTCAGAGTATGAGTTCTATCGTAATTTTTCAACATGCGTTATCAAACAGACGTCTTCAAAGATAGACGAATGGGTGGAGACGGTAAAGACATTCCTAAGTGGTATCACTCCAAAGTTTTCTTTTGGTTCAGACCCTCTCAATGACTTTAGCTTGTCCTTTGAATGGAATGAGTGCGATGATACAGAGGACGAGATACTCTCGTTGCCACAGAAAATAGCCGAGAAGAAGGGGAAGAAGATTATAGTTTGCCTTGACGAGTTCCAGCAAATAGCAGAGTTTCCTTCTTCCGTTGATTTCCAAAAGAAACTGCGTAGCATGTGGCAGCATCAACAGGATGTTACATACTGCATGTTCGGAAGTAAGAAACATCTCATGGAGAATTTCTTTTCCAACAAAAGTATGCCATTCTTTAAGTTCGGCGATATGATGTTCCTTAAGAAAATCGAGATCACGGAATGGATACCTTTCATCTGCCGCAACTTCTCTAATACGGGGAAAAGTATAAGCGAGAAGCAGGCCGAGCGCATCTGTAATGTCACTGCGTGTCAGTCATCGTATGTGCAGCAACTTTCATGGATAACATGGTATAAAACAGAAGGAACCACAACGGACAAGAATATAGACTCTGCCATAGACGACCTTCTGGAACAGAATAAAACATTCTTTCAGGCTGACGTGGAGCAACTCACAGAACTGCAGTACAATTTCATGCGAGCGATTGCGAATGGAGTTACTCAAGGATTCACCCGTAAGGATATTCTGCGAAAGTACCGTCTTGAATCATCTGCTAATGTCCAGGCAATAAAGAAAGCTATGATAAGCAAGGATCTGATATATATGGATGATGATGGCAACATACATTTCAACGATCCGCTTTTCTCTCTATGGGTAAGGAAGGAGAAATAATGAACAAGGGGACGTGAGTCCCACTGTTCACCTTATCATTTTTTCTTCTACTATGATTTTTTTGCAAAAAAGGTTGTCAGGTTGACACAACCCTGATAAACACTGGGCATGCAACCTTTTTGAGGTTGTCACAGGTTGACACAAGGTTGACACACCTTCCTTCTCTCTGTTTCGGCAGAGAGAAGGAAACAAGAGAGACCATGCTGCACGCTTCGAGTCAGATAAAATCACGATTCCTCACATTTTGCTGCGGGACTCGCTTCGCTCAAACAAGTCCTCGCAATGCCTACGGCATCATGTTCGGTCATCGGATTTTATTAACTGACTCTCCCGCTATCGCAGCAGGAAAGTGAACATGGGAACCGTCCCACTGTTCACATGGAATTGGGCTTGAGTATTGATTAATAAAGGCTATAATATAGGAGTTGGCCCAATATGAACAGTGTTTGCTGTTACTTAAGCCCCAAAGGGGCGTTAAGATTACAGGCAGGCGGTGGAGCGTAGCAAAACCCCTGCTATGATGGATGCAATAATCAAAACCCTGAAAGGGTGACAGATATTCTGTCGTGCCTTCAGCACTTATTAATGATATCCCTTTCGCAGGGGTTCCGCTTCGCTTCACCCCTGCCTATGTTATGACGCACTTTCAGTGCTTTAGGTCAACTGATATTAATAAAAGCCGACTAATTAGTACTCAATTAGTGGAGTATTAGTACCCTTTACTGGACTAATTAGTACTTAATTAGTGGAGTATTAGTACCTAAAAGTCGGTGAAAAGGGTACCACGGGCCGGGCCTGTAGTACCCTTTTCTCATCGGTTTAAGTACTAATGCTCATATTATTCGTAGGGGTAGGGTTTATCCCTACCCGGTAGCAACGGGCAGACATGAAGTCTGCCCCTACAATTTGATGAGAGACTATGCGTTATGAATCGAACACCCCTTCCTATGGGGAGGGGACAGGATAAGCCTAAACTCATAAAATAATAAAAATCCGTAGAAGATTCGTAGAAGATCCGTAGAGGTAAATTTTTCGGTAAATTGCTGAAGATTAAACGCTTAAAGTGCTTTCCGTAGAAGATAACCTCCATTTTGAAACTTTCGTTCAGCCCAGCAACCGTTTGGCGAAGTATCTCACGGGGTACCATACGGCGAGGAAACCTACGGCGAGTACGGTGATGAAGATCAGGATGATATCCGTGGGGTGGACACTCACGGGATAAGCATCGATAACGAAGCTGCCGCTGGAAGAACCTAAGGAAACCAGTCCGTAAGTCTGTTGCAGCCAGCACAATAACAATCCTAACAGTATTCCCACGATAGCGCCAGCCGCAGAGATCATTCTTCCTTCAAAGAGGAAGATCTGCACGATCTGCTTATCCGTAGCCCCTAAGTTACGCAGCGTCACCACATCGTCTTTCTTGTCGATCATCAGCATCGACAGTGAACCGATGATGTTAAAGCAAGCTACCATCAGGATAAACGTAAGGAAGAAATAAGCGATGAGCTTCTCTATCTTCATGATACGGAAAGTGTCAGCCTGCTGCTCATAGCGGTCCTCCACCTTATACCGTTCTCCCACAATCTTACGCATCTCCTTCTTCACCGCATCAAAGTTACTGCCTGCCTTCAGACGGATCTCCAAAGAAGACAACTGTCCCTCCTTGTCGAAGAGGCTACGCGCAAAACCTAACGAGGTGATGATATAACTGCGGTCGTACTTCGCTTGTTGTACGGAGAAGACCACCCCCGGTGAGAGCAGCGAGTCTTCCACAAACCCTTCCGTGGGCTGTGCCATGTCGAGCTGTCCCTCCCGTTTAGGGGCATAGATCTTCAGATAGTCCTGAAAACGGGCACCGGTGCCTAACGCCACTGCCAGTCGGATACCCAAGATGCCATATTCTAAGTTGGCGGCATGCAGGGAATACTCACCGTCGCCATACAGGATATCGGTGATATGGGTGAGCTCCGTGAAATTGTCTTCCACTCCTTTCACCACCACCATGGCTTGCTTGTTCTTATAGATCGCCAACGCATTATCTTCCACGCACTCCGTGGCGACATCCACCTGCGGCAGTTGTTTCACCTTTAATAATAAGGGATCATCGGCAGGGGCCGACTTCCCCTCAAGAGGCGTGATCTTCAGTTGGGGGTCGAAGGAGGTGAAGAAGGTTGCCACCAGGTCATGAAACCCGTTGAACACACTCAGCGTGACCACCAAAGCCATGGTAGCCACAGCAACGCCCACCACACTAATGCCACTGATGATATTGATGGCATTGGTGCTCTTCTTTGAGAAGAGATATCTCTTGGCGATGTAAAACGGGAAGTTCATTTAAAAGTTAATAATTAAAAGTTAATAATTAATAGTTAATCGGGGAACGGGAATTCCAAACTATGAACTATGCACTATGAACTATTTCTTGAGCAGCTCGTCGATATGGTCGATATAGTCGAGGGAGTCATCCAGGAAGAAGCGCAGCTCGGGGATGATACGTACCTGATTGCGGATGCGGGTGCCCAACTCATAACGGATGGTTTTCATGTTCGCATTCACGTTATTGATAGTCTCCTCAGCTTTCTCAGAGGGGAACACGCTCAGGTAGGCCGTACACACACTCAGATCGGGACTGATCCTTACTCTTGTCACAGATACCAGCATGCCATGCGTCATGCGCGTCTGACTCTGGAAGATCAGACTCAGTTCCTTCTGTAAGAGTCGTGAAATCTTATTTTGTCTTGTTTCTTGCATATACTTAATGATTTATCCGCTGCAAAATTAATCAAAATAGCACAATAATCGCCATGTTATTGTAAAAAAAGAGTTGAAAAAGAACATAAAAGAGATGTTTTCCCGTTTAATATATATGGTACATGACACATTCCTCTTGCGTCATAGAAAAAATATCAACGATAGATAATATATCATGAAAAAAACTTGTTTTCTGACATTTGTTATCATTTTTCTCAGTTGTTTACAACCCATCAACGCCTGCACCAATCTCATTGTGGGTAAGAAAGCATCGGCAGACGGTTCTGTGTTTATCACCTATGCCGATGATCTCTATGGCAAATATGGTTCTCTGACTCACTATGGGGCGGGTGTCTATCCTGCCGGTGACAAACTGAAGATATACCAGTGGAGTGGGGAGCATATCTACTTAGGGGAGATTCCGCAGGTGGAGAAGACATACAACGTGATAGGAAACATCAATGAGCATCAGGTAGCGATCGGTGAGACGACCTTCACGGGAAGAAAAGAACTGAAAGATACCACGGCCATCCTTGACTATGGCAGTCTGATATATATTGCTCTGCAACGGGCTAAGACAGCGCGAGAGGCGATAGAGGTGATGACCTCCTTGGTAAAAGAGTATGGTTATTACAGTACGGGGGAGTCGTTCTCCATCGCTGATCCCAACGAGGCGTGGATCATGGAGATGATCGGCAAAGGACCCGGTAACAAAGGGGCTGTATGGGTGGCTGTGCGCATACCGGATGACTGTATTGCGGCCCATGCGAACCAAAGCAGGATCCATCAGTTTGACAGGAATGACAAGAAGAACTGTCTGTATGCCCCCGACGTGATCTCCTTTGCCCGTGAGAAAGGGTACTTTACAGGGAAAGACAAGGACTTCAGTTTTGCCAAGGCATATAGTCCACAGACGTTCAGTAGGTTACGTGCCTGCGAAGCCCGTGTATGGAGTTTCTACAACCGTTTTACCGACCAGGGAGAGAAGTGGTTGCCATATATCTTAGGACAGGATCAGACACCATTGCCACTGTATGTCAAGCCCAATCGTTTGATTTCACTGAGTGATCTTCAGCAGATGATGCGTGATCATTTTGAGGGTACACCGCTCGACCCGACGAAAGATATGGGTGGCGGTGCCTACCATTCGCCCTACCGTCTGAGTACAGCTTTTAGGGTGGATAGCGTGGATTATTTCTGTGAGCGCCCCATCTCCACCCAACAGACAGCCTGGAGCTTTGTGGCACAGTTACGCTCCTGGCTGCCCGACCCGATAGGAGGTATCTTCTGGTTTGCCACCGATGATGCGAACATGTCGGTATATACCCCGGTGTATTGTGCCACCGACCGTGTTCCCGATTGTTATCAAGAGATTGAAGGAGCTGCCGACAGGAATACCTTCTCGTTTAACTCCTCTTTCTGGGTTTGCAACTGGGTGGCTAACCAGGTATATCCATGGTATGACCAGAAGATCAATGATGTGAGGGTGACACAACAGATGTTGGAGAAGACTTTCCTGCAGTCACAACCGGGTGTGGAGCAGGTGGCACAACAGTTGTATGCGGAGAACCCCAAGGAGGCTGTTGCTTATCTCACCCGTTATACGCAGCAGACTGCCCAGACAGTATTGGAGACGTGGCGGAAGTTAGGGGAGTATCTGATTGTGAAATATGCCGATGGCGCTATCCGACAGATGAAACCGTCGGAGACGGTGGGCAGTCATGATAATGAGCCGAAGGATAAGTTCTATGTCCGTCCGGGCTTTACCGATGAGTATAAGAAACGCTTGGCAAAGGAGTTGGTGGAGCAATATGGGGATAAGTATAAGAAATATCCGGTGGAATAAAGTTCATAGTTCATAGTGCATAGTTCATAGTTAAAAATACATCATAAGCTCATAACTATGAACTATGCACTATGAACTTTGAACTAATTAACCTCGTTTTCGCTGTTTGGCGATGACATAGATGATAACGGGCGCGCCGATGATGGGGGTGACGGCATTCAGGGGGATGATGCCGTTATCACCCGGTAACACGCAGAGGATATTACACAGCAAAGCGATGACGGCTCCTGACAGGATGGTGGCCGGCATGAGCCACTGATGGTTATCGGTGCCAAGTAGGATACGTGCGATATGGGGTACAGCCAAACCAATAAACGAGATAGGACCGCAGAAGGCAGTGGTGATGGCGGTGAGCAGTCCGGTAACCACCAACAAATAATTACGTACCCGCAGGGTGTTCACACCAAGGTTCTCAGCATATTGCTCTCCTAACAACAAGGCATTCAGCGGTTTTATCAGTAGGAGAGACAGGATCAGTCCTGCCACACACACACTGGCGAATACCGGCATCTGCTGCATGGTGACACCACCGAAGTTACCCAATCCCCATACCATATAACTCTGCACGCCCTCTTCTGTGGCAAAGAAGTTCAACAGGGAAATGCCCGAGGAGGTGATATATCCGATCATGATGCCGATAATCAGCAGCATCACGTTGTTTCTCACGATGGTAGAGAAAAAGAGGATCAAGGCCATCACGAGCATAGCCCCTATAAAGGCTGCCAAGAGGATGGCGAAGAACCCGGTGATATTCAGGTTGCCGGCGATGATATTCCCACCTAACAGGAGCATCACCAAGGCAACACCCATCGATGCACCACTGTTGATACCGAAGATACCCGGGTCGGCTAAGGGGTTACGGAAAGCCGTCTGTAACATCAGTCCGCTGACCGCTAAGGATCCTCCGCAGAGCGTGGCGGTGATAGCTTGCGGCAGACGACTCTGTAACACGATATACTGCCACGATGCCTTCTCCGATGTCTTTCCGGTAAGGATACTGATGACCTCGTTGACGGGGATGTCAACGGCTCCGATCAGCAGACTCACACAGAAGAGTATGATGATCAGCAGGGTGCTTACCAACAGGAAGAGGGCTCCTTTTTGCATCGTGGTCTTATTGTTGTAAATGGATGAAATAACGGGGTTCTCCTAAAGATAATTCCGGATAGAGGACGGTGACAAAGTCACGCAAGAGGAGGTTGGGATGGAAGGGGGTATCCTCATAGAAGGTGCTGGTGGCGGTATTACAGCCGTAGGCTTTCTTGTTGCGGAAGGCATCAAAGTGATCATAGCCATGATGCTCACTCAACAGGGAGGCATAGGTAACGGGCTGAGGGGCATTATACCGGAAGAACCAGAAGGAGGCGTTGCCTGCTTTCTCGAGAACACTCTCGAAAGGCAGTGCCAAACTACCGCTATGGTCATCGGCAGACCACGCATAGTCGGCCTGGGCATCGGTGATCATCTTTCCGATGGTGCTCTTCCCTCCGGGCACATACCATACGGACCCCGTCTGTTTGTCCATGACGATCGACTGCCGGGGTTTCTGCCGACTGGCGGTGGCTGCTTTCTCCTTCAGCGAAAGATAATCGCTCTCCACCTCCTGGAAGATACTGTCGGCTTTTTCCTCCACACCGAACAGCATACCGTAGAATTTCATCCATTCAGCGCGTCCAAGGGCAGACGTCTCCATATAGTCGGCTGTCTCCACGATGGGTACGCCCAACTCAACCACCGGGCCGTAGCCACCACTGTTCTGGAAGGGAGAGAGGAAGAGTGCATCGGCATTCACATCGATAATCTTCTCCACCGAAGGCGCCAGTCCGCTGCCACAGTCGATCACCGTGCCATTCTTACAACCTTCTTGTACCCATGGCAGATGGATATACTGTTGATCGCAGACACCGGCAATGGCCTTCTGACAACCCATCGACGCTACAAGTCCGCAGTGCACGCTGGTGGCGATGACTGCCTTTCGGATAGGGGTGCGGATGACCGATCCCTGTGGTAACTGTCGGGGCAGTTCACTCTCCGAGGGAACCAGGAGATACTTATGTAATGTCTTTCCGGTATTCCATGGATCAGCCAACAGCACTTCGGTAAACCCCTGATGGCGGATGATGGTGAGATGTTCAGCATACTTCAGTTGGAGGGTGTCTCCTTGGACATCCTTTCCCGTACCTGTTCTCCTGCCACAAGCGCAGAGGAACAGGACGGTAAACAGGATAAGTATGCTTTTATTCTTCATTGAAGTATTAGTTCAGGAAGACGATCTTACGTGGACTGAGACCTGTTGTGCCAAACTTCGATACGAAGGTACCGTCGTTTCTGAAATGATAGACATTACCGTTGTTGACATAGTCGGATGTCATGATGTAGATGTCACCATTCTTCGGGTTCGTGCTCATACCATAGACAGAAGAGCTGGCAAGTTCTGCCGGGGCATTCTTCAAGAAGCTGCTGTTGTTGAGCGTACCAGTCTTGGCGTTGTAGCTATAGAAGGTGTTTGAGGTGGTGTAGGTTGTCCAGTCAGTAACAGAGTTTACGATATACAGCATGTTACTGTAAGCACACCAGTTGCTGGCATTGCCGATCTGTGTGAACTTGCCGTTCTTCAGCTCACCCCATGGGTAGTCGTATGCTGCGCCGTACCCCTGTACATAGATATGGTCGGCCACCTCGATGATATGGTCAGGATTACTCATCACCTCCTGGAAGGTAGCAGTTTTGAAGGATTTGATGTCAACGACAGCCACACGGTTGTCCTTACCCCAACCGGAGTTGGTGCAATAGAGCTTACCGTCTTCCTCGATGATATATTCCGGGTTCTGGCCCACGGTAACCTTGCTGACGAAGGTGAGGTCGGATGCTTTGTATTTGGCGATGAAACCACCATAGCAGGTGACATACAGATAACCGTCTTCCTCTACCATATAACGGGGATCTCCCAAGTCGGTAGGAACAGATGCTCTTGCTTTCTCCACACCCACACTGTTGAGTTTTACGATGGATTTACTATTGGAGAGGATCACATAGATATTTCCGTCTTCAACGATGATATCCTGTCCGGTGTCGCCCAACGCCTTCTTGTTCTGAGCCATGTACAGATCACTGTTATAGGTGTTGTCTGTCATCCAGTCGAAATAGGTGATGCCGGCATTGTTATCTCCATAGTTACCCTCATTGAGGATAAAAGCACGTGTCTGCACCATCTCAATGGTTGAACCTTCTTTGATCGGATCCCAGTCTTCGTCATCACAGGCAGTGAATCCTGCGGTGATCATCAGTGCACTCAGTGCACCTAACATAATTTTTCTGAATTTCATAATGATATTATTTAAAATGTTATTGTTGCAGATAAATGATATGAGCGTCCCGGCATGGGATAATATTTGATAATCTCATAGTGGGTGTCGGTGAAGTTGTGTATGGATCCTTGGATATTCATGCGAGCCCATCTCAACAGGAACTCCTTACTCAGGGTGAGGGTGTGTTCCCAATACGCATTCAGTGAATACTCGGAAGTATTCTGGGCGGAGCTCCACCGTTTGCCTTGCATGAGCATACTGTAGCCGATATTCACCCACGGGTTTCTCACGAGCAGGGAGAGGTTACCGCTATGCTGCGGGGTATAGGGCAGTTGACGGTTGTAGGATGCCGACTGCTCCAGCTTGTCTTTTGCCTGTTGCCAGGTATAGGCGGCTGTTACGATAACACTCACTTGCCGACTGGCAGGTATCTCCGTGGCGAGGGTCATATCCACACCTTTGATGTGTACCTTACCGAAGTTGGCCATCTTCCAAACATACGTGCTGGGGAATGCCACGATCTTGTCGGTCACGTCATTATAGTAACCGTCGAGGGTAAAACTGAGGTATCTTACGGCACGCAGCGGTTGTCCGCTCCACGTTATACCTATATTATATTCGCGTGCAATCTCCGGGCGCAGTCCGGTATTTCCCATCCGGCGATAATAGAGATCGTTGAACGAGGGCATGCGGAAGGTGCTCTTCATCATGGCTCTGAGGAACAGGGCCTGATCGTGAAGCACACGATAGGAGAGTGACAGGGAGGGTGACAGTCGTTTGCGGTCGTCGGGCTGGTTGCCGCTCTTCACTTTCTCCGTAGCGTATGTGGCTACGATATTTCCGGTGATGTCCACTCGCTGTGTTCTCAGTTGTGCTGTCAGTGAGGTCAGCGAAGTAAATCGCTCGGGGTAGGGAGACTCACTGTTGTTCGCAATGTTGATATTGTTCCTCAAGTTGTTGTACGAGAGATCCTGTGCAAGAGCCAGTGAGAGGATCGCTATCGGATTCCAGCCGATGGTGGCAGAACCGTAGTATTCGTTCTGCCGGTCCACATCCACTTGTTTGCCATCGGTATATTTCACATCGGTATCTTCATAACGATTCCATGAGTGGGTGTATTTCATCCGTGCCTGCAGGTTCCAATGAGCGGACAGCCTGCGTTTATAGATAGCCTGTGTGAAGAAATCCTCATCCCACAAACGCTCCTCACTCCTGTTGTTATAAAGAACCACACTGCCGGGCAAGCCACGCTGTGAGTAATACCAACATGCTTTCCAGTCTAACTGACTGTCATCCTTGAAGGTATGATAGATGTTTGCCTCACCCTGCCAGGAGTAGATATCGGAGTTATAACGTTTCTCTTTCGTCTTCTCGATACCGTTGATCAGCGTGAAGGGATATGTGCCGTCAGCCCGCATATAACTGCCGTTGAGCGACAGGGTGGTGGCATTACCGAGTTGTCGCCAGTATAACAGGGAGGGACTGAACAACCCGAAAGAACCAGCCCGGAGCCGGAAACGCAAAGCGTCCTTACGGCCATTCTCGAAGTGGGGCCTTTCCGAGAGCATGTTCAGAATACCTGCAGCGGCATAGTGACGTGCCGACTGCATCAGTTCTTCCTGTTCACCGATAGCCATGCTGACACTCTGTATATTATCTAAGGTGTAGCGCCCGATGTCTATCTGTCCGGCTTGGGTGTTGGAGATGGTGATACCGTCGTAGCTCACTGCCGTATGATGTGCCCCGAGATTTCTCACGCTCACCGTCTTCATACCTCCGATGCCACCATAGTCTTTCACGTTTGTGCCGGCGAATTTCTTTACGGCATCCGCCAGGTTGGTAAGCCCTAACTGCTCCAGTTCTTCTTTCTGCATCACCTGTATGGGGCGCCCTGCTAACACATTCCTGTCAATGCGGTGCCCTTTGACGATGACGGAGTCTAACTGCTGCTCTTTTTGCATACGATGATTGTTCTGCGCTTGCGAGCAGAGGGTGAGAAAGACCATCAAAAAGAATAATAAAAACCTGTTCATAAATCAATCATTACGAAGCCTTTCCTCGAGGCCGTGATGAAACATTTGCAATGGCAGGTCTTCTGACTTATGTCTTCATGCAAGCACCTTCCCGAAAAAATTTTCAGTGGTATTTTGCTTGCACAACAAATAACATTTACAGCAGCGGGACTGTTCAGGACTTCCACCTGATTCCCTTTTAATCACTTATTGTGAACCGATTACGGGCGCAAAAGTACACAAAAAAGTGTAAAGTGCAAAATAATTACACTTCTAATTTGTTGGCATGAGTTCCACAGATAAGCCCAGAGCAGCAGCAATACGATAAAAAGTTGAGACTTTCGGTTCTGTCCTACCGTTCTCCACACGAGAGATATAAGACTTGTTTGTACCGATGCGCTCTGCTAACTCAGCCTGTGTGATATTTGCTTTCTTACGTGCTTCTTCTATAATTTGACCTGTAAAGAATGCATTTGCACGCTCTTCAGCAGCACGGCGTTCGGGAGAACCTTCTTTACCAAAGAAAGCATCCAATTGAGCATCAACATCAAATATTTCTGTTTTTTTTATTTTTTTCATACTCTGCTTTTAATTTTAGGTAATGATATATCAGTTGGCCCAGAGCACTGAAAGTGCGATAGACCATAGGCAGGGGTGAAGCGAAGCGGAACCCCTGCGAAAAGGTCGCTATTAATAAATGCCGAAGGTATGACAGAAATCTGTCACCCCGTCGGGGTTTAGATGATCGTATGCATCATTACAGGGGTTTCGCTGCGCTCCACCGCCTGCCTATAATCTTATCAGGCCTTTGGCCTTTGTACTATGTATGGTGGTGACTCAGGCAAAAATAGAGTTCCACCGCCTGACTATAATCTTATCAGGCCTTCGGCCTTTGATATACGTTGGTAGTCCCCGCCAACTAAGAGCATAAATTACAATAAAGGCTTCTCTTGATGAGAAACCTTTCGATAGTTACGTAACTATGTTTTTTCAATTTTTATCTAATGTCTGATTGTAGAATGACTCGTCGAGATAAACTTTCTTGTCACCGATCCATCCTTCGAAGTAGGGATATTCGTCGCGCAACTGGATATCATCGAAGATGAAATCGGCTACCACGGTATCTTTCCGGTCGGGCAGTATTAGTCCGAGTTTTCCGTTTTTCTGTGCGATGATGGGCATGGTCACCAGATCATCGACATATGTATAGCAGGTACGCAGGAATTCATAGTTCGGGGAGATAATCGTCTTTCCCTCATGATCAACGATGCCGAAGAGCCCGTTATGCTCAATCACCTTATGGAAACGGATATATTTGTCTTTGATACGTTTCAGGTAGAAGTCCATCTTTTCCTTGTCGTTGATCATCGTCAAAAAATAGTCGTACGTATCACAGTAGTTGGCGATGGCGCGTGCCAATACAATCTCGAAGTCCAACCCACTGATAGCCTTTCGGTTCAGGTCGATATACCTTGCGATGGCTACTTCTTTCTCAGGTACAGAGAATGTGGAGATGGCCTCTTCGAATTTCTCCATGATCTTTTTTGATCCTGACATTCCCTTGATGTAACGGTGTATCTGCCGCCCCATCTCAGCACACACAAACTTATCGATCTGACGTAACTCGATAGGATCTACGTAGGTATGTTCAAAATTCTCCTGTGTTATCTTTCCCATGGCTTACTACTATAAGTGAGTAAAAAAAACAATTTTTATCGCTCACCGACAAAGTTACGCATTTCGCTTGTAATGCCCAAAAAAAAGTTTGTCTTTTTTCAAAGAAAGTGTTTCAGGGCTTAGCCAGGAAGTCGATAATCTTCTGCAGATATTCTTCTCCTACGGCTCTGCCGATGCGGTAAACCTTCCACATTTCCTCTGGGTCGTGAGAGATATGTCCGATAGGTATCGGCTCGTGCGGACGGATCACGAGGGCGTTTCCCAACGACTCCTGTTCTTTCACATAAGCGGTCTGCGCATTATACATCAGATGGCGGTCGGCAGCGGCCTTGATAAAGGCGGGATATTTGCGGAGCTGCATCCGCATCAGGGGTAATAGCCTGTTCTTTTCCTTCACATAACCGGCAGGCTGGGTGAGGATGACGACATTCCTGTCGTAGCCTATCTGTTGGAAATACTTCAAGGGAATGGAGTCGGCGATGCCTCCGTCGAGCAACTGATACCCTTCTACCTTCACGATATGCGAAACGATGGGCATGGAGGCGGAGGCGCGGATCCACTCATAACAGTCGTAGCTGCATTTGTCGAGTTGCTTATAAACGGCTTTGCCTGTCGTCACATCGGTGCATACCACATGCATCTCCATGGGATTCTTGTCGAATGCCTCTTCGTCGAAGATATCCAGGTGTCGGGGCAGGTAGTGGTAGTCGAACTCACCGCCGAACAGGTCACCGGTCTTCAGGTAAGAACGGAAGCTGCAGTAACGCCAGTCTTTGGCATAGTCGGTATTATAGCGGATGGCACGCCCCGGCTGACGGCTTTTCATGTTACATCCGAAGGCTGCCCCGGCGGAGACACCGATGAGCCCGTCGAAGGTGACATCGTTCTCCATGAGCACATCAAGGATCCCCACGGTAAACAATCCTCTTAACGCTCCTCCTTCCAATACCAATCCTTTTTTCATATTCCTCAAAAAATCGCAAAACTCTAAACCAATCATGCAAAGGTACGTTGTTTTTTTCTACAGAGCAAATAAATAATCCCCTATCATTTGGAAATATGAATCTTTCGTATTATATTTAAATAAGATGAGCTGCACCTCAGCAATAAAAATATATTAGGATTTATTTTGTATTGCGTTAGATAAATTGCTTACGCTCGGTAAAATCTAAGTGTCTTAGCCTGAAATAGGTTGACTCCCATGCAGCCTTAAATGTTAAATAATTAAAGTCATTTAAGCAAAATGGGAAACAAGAAATTCAGTCGCGGTTTGAAGCGCAGTATTTGCATTGAGTACATGCAAAGTGGCAAGTCACGGAAGGAAATAGCCATGAAATATGGCCTTCCAAGTACGAATTTGCTATCCGCTGGGATACAAAGTTGCCTGAGTCTTTTGGAAATTCGCAGCAAATGATGAACCAAAATAATCATGATTCTCTTTGCAGGATGAAAAAAATCCTCTATATTTGCCAAAGTTATACAAACGCTAAGTAATAGCTAAAAGTCAAGTTAACAATATTTTATCAATAAAGAAAGGAGGAGAAGATGAAGTTATTGCGGATGATAAAACGGATCATTGCAGAACCGTCCCCATTTGATCAATAAAAAAACTTTGAAAATTATAATTACAAGGGTTGAGTTTTTCGCATAATGTAATCATTAATGTCAAACAATCATTAATTAATCAAAGATGAAAAAATATAATATTATTAATAATCTTCCAATCGGATTGGACTTTTATAATTACGATAAGAAAAAAGTAAAATTATACTCCGATTGGTTTGTTAACAACAAATTAATTCGTGTTGAAGAACTAACTCATGTTATTGTAGCTGATACTCAATTTAAGACTTGGAGACCAGATTATTCGGAAGAATCTCTTACATTATTATCTCATTGGTTTTTAAATAATGTTGAGAGAGAATTATTATCTGAAAATGAATATGAAGAAAAAAAAACTTCATTTTCTTCAGAGATACATGTTGAGAACTGGGATTTAAGTTTAGCAACGTATTCAAAGATAATGGATGTGGGGATTTACCTTGGTGACACTATGATATTCAATAATAAAGATTTAAAATGGGAACAATATACTAAAAATAAGAGGGAAAATAATTATGGACACATGGTTATTAAAATTAGAAATCTTGAAATGAACCCAATATGGTTGATATATATATTAGCAATAAAGATTGCAAAAGGTGTGCGTAAAGAAAATGGTATATTAGAAATATATCAGATATGGTGTAATATATTAAAAGATCCTGATTGGACCCAAAAACAAATAAAATGAAATGCCCATGAATAAATAATATTCGCCAAAGCGGATGAAAATTGTTAATCTGATATTACCTTTGTAGGCAGAACCCCCAAAGGTATATCATATGGCAGAAGTTTCATTCCCGAGTCAAGTGCTACGCGGCTGTGGCATTGACGTCCACTTGAAGGTGGTGGTGGCAACGATCAAGGGTGAAGGTATCCGCAAGGAGACGCGTTCATTCGACACCTTCACGAGTTCTTTGACAGAATTGAAAGAATGGCTATTGCAGAACGGCATTACCCACGTGGCAATGGAGAGTACGGGAGTCTACTGGAAGCCCGTGTACCGCATACTCGAAGATGCGATACCGAATGTCTGGATAGTGAACGCCCGTCACATTAAGAATGTGCCAGGCCACAAGACAGACAAGATGGACAGCGAGTGGATATGCAAGCTCCTGTTGGCAGGTTTACTAAAGCCGAGTTATATTCCCCCCAAGGAACAGCGACAGCTTAGAGACCTGACTCGCTACCGCAATAAACTGATACAGCATGTGGCTTCAGAAAAGAATCGCATCATGAGAATCTTAGAGGACTGCAATATCAAGTTGTCGAGCGTGGTTAGTAATACATCTGGCACAACAGCGACAAAACTGATTGACTGGCTCTGTGAGGGCAAGTTCATCACCCTGCAGGATGTTGAGAGCATCTATCCGTTCATCGGGATATGTTATCCCGATGTCAGTAATGGCGGATATGCTATCCGCATGTAACTTAAATAATGAAAATATGTATAATGCGTGAATAACGGCAATAAACATGGAGCAGCAAACAGTTACTATAAAGAACTTTTCGCGGATTGCAAAAATAGTGCAAGTGAGTGCAATGAAAGTTCGCTTTCAAATTGCCGAGCGCAGCCTATTTTATCTAAATCCTGATATTCATTACCGGCGGATGATATATCCGCCGGAACGGGAGGGAACTTTGTCGAAAGGTATAATTATTACGAGGATTTTATCGATTTACATAAAACGAAATGGTGGTGATCTATGTGGAATATAAATATCTCTATGGGTTCTAAAATGACATTTAAGGTAATTGTCCTATTTCTGGCTCTTCTCGTTTTTTCTAGTTATAAAGTAATAAGAATAAAAAGGCTTTTAATTGATGGGGAAATTAGAAAAGAATTAATGTTAGATAAAAATAAATCATGTATTGAATGCACATGGGAAGGAGATTCTACCTATGCGTATAGGATCACTGTTCATACTACTTTACGAGGAAAAGGATTTTTAATAACCCCTGATTCACTTCGTATTGTGACAACAAGCTCAAACATTTCTATTATTCCGGTAAAGGAAAGAGGGAAATCATTTGGTGAGTCTGCGTATATCCAAACCTCCTACGAACTGTTTGGGAAAAAGGAGAAATATGTAAAACAAATGTTCGATATAATTTATAGGACAAAGCTTAATAATGATACTTTGTGTTTATATATTGATCCATCTCATTATATTTTGTACAATGGCCATCCTATAATAAAAGAAATCCTTAGGATAACCTTTCCTATATCAAAGCGGGACTAAAAATGATCTGATTAGCAATATATGAGATACAGGAGCAACATATACGTATTCACTCAGACGGCAAGATATCTTCTTGCAGTCTTGTTGATGTTGTTCCCTTCTGCTATTCCTGCCTCATCAGTAAACACATTCGATAAAGTCAGCATCGCAAAGAGTCTGGGTGATGTTGTTAACCGAGTGATCTCGGAAACGGAAAGCAGTATCGACTTGGGGACAGGAACCATCTTCGGAGACGGCAATTGCATACGGAATAATCCCCTCAACGCTCCTCCTTCCAATACCAATCCTTTTTTCATCTTCCTCAAAGCCTTAAAGCCTTAAAGCCTTAAGCCTTAAACTCTTCACTCTTCACTGCCTTCGGCGATTTTGCTCACGCTCGGCAGAGTTGAAACTTGTTTCACTCTGCTCTCGCTTACTCGCAAAATTCTTCACTCTTCACCAATCATGCAAAGGTATGTTTTTTTTCGGATAAATGAAATAATTTTCGAAACATTTGAATCTTCGGGGAATTTTTGTATATTTGCAGACGAAACAAAATGTAGGATATTTATAATATTATAACAAGGAAAATTATGAATATAGGAACACCGGAGATACTACTGATTGTATTGGTTATCTTGCTGCTTTTCGGCGGTAAGAAGATTCCTGAGCTCATGAGAGGATTGGGCAAGGGTGTGAAGAGTTTCAAACAAGGCCTCAACGAAGTGGAGGATGAAGTGAAGAGTATGGATCCAGATAAAAAGAAAGGAGATACAGATGATAAGAAGTGACAAGTTTTTGCATGCTGAGAATATAGGTTGGGAGAATCCCGAGCCTGGCGTTACCCGGCAGATTCTCGGTTATGACGAACAGTTGATGTTGGTGAAGGTGAAGTTTGAGAAGGGTGCTGTGGGTTCTGCCCATCGTCATCCACACAGTCAGACGACACTGGTGGAGAGTGGGAAGTTTGAGGTGACGATAGATGGAGAGACGGCCGTGCTCTCTGCCGGTGACGGTTACTACGTGGCTCCCGATCTCCTTCATGGGTGTGTCTGTTTAGAGGCAGGAATGCTGGTTGACACGTTCAGTCCGCATCGTGCTGATTTCCTTAAATAGATAATATAAAAGAAAATGGGTATAATTATTGGAATCGATGTGGGTATCAGTACCACGAAGATTGTGGGTCTTCGTGACGATATTGTTATTTCTCCTATCCGCATCAAAGCTACCGATCCGGTAACCTCGTTGTATGGTGCTTTCGGCAAATATCTTTACGACAATAAGATTGCGCTGAAGGATGTGGATCATGTGATGCTCACGGGTGTCGGTGCCGGTTATGTCAACGAACCGATCTATGGTCTGCCCACTTCCAAGGCAGAAGAGTTTATTGCCGATGGCTTGGGTGCCCGTTATGAGTCGAAGCAGGAAAAGATGATTGTGGTGAGCATGGGCACAGGAACAACCTTAGTGAAGTGCGACGGTGAAGACATCAGTCATATCGGAGGTATCGGTATGGGTGGTGGAACACTGGCGGGATTATCACGGTTGTTGCTGAATACCGATGATATCAAGTTGGTGGCAAATATGGCTGAGCGGGGTGATCTCTCGCAGGTTGATCTGCAGATCGGCGATATCAGTTCTATCGCATTGCCAAACCTGCCGATGGATGCCACGGCATCCCTCTTCGGAAAGGTGAAGAGCACGGTAACCCCTGAGGACCTGGCATTAGGACTGATCTGTATGGTTTTGCAGACTATCGGCTCGGCTGCTATATTGTCTTCTTTAGGAAATGGTATTCGTGAGTTTGTGCTCATCGGTAATCTCAGTCTGCTGCCACAGTGTAACATCGTTTATCCTGCCATGGAGAATCTCTACGGTGTACATTTTATCATACCGAAATATTCACAATTCTGTACAGCTATCGGTGCTGCCTTATGTTACAAAAAATAAAGATATGTCTTGTGATGCTCAGTCTGCTGGGCACTCTTGACGTGAGAGCACAAGAGACTGTAGAACCGCTGCCGACCCCTTATCAGGTGGCATGGCAGGAGATGGAGACGTATGCCTTTATCCATTACGGACTGAATACCTATACCGATAAGGAGTGGGGATATGGTGATGCTGATCCGAAAGTGTTCAGCCCCCAGAAACTCGACTGTGAACAGTGGGTGCGTGTACTGCAGAAAGGTGGTATGAAAGGAGTGATCCTTACCGCCAAGCATCACGACGGTTTCTGTCTGTGGCCCTCCAAATATACCGACTATAACATCACAGCTTCTCCTTTCCGTGGTGGAAAGGGTGATTTGGTCAGGGAACTGTATGAGGCTTGTAAGAAGTATGGTATGAAGTTCGGGCTTTATCTCTCACCGTGGGATCGTCATCAGGCTACCTATGGCACGCCGGCTTATGTGGAGTATTATAACCGTCAGTTAGAGGAGTTGCTCACACAATACGGTCCGCTCTTCGAGATTTGGTTCGATGGAGCTAATGGCGGTGACGGATGGTATGGAGGAGCCAATGAGAAACGGAATATCGACAGAGGTACTTATTATAACTTTCCTAACCTTTTCCAGAAAGTAAGGAAGTACCAGCCACAGACGATTATCTTCTCCGATGGTGGCCCCGGTTGTCGTTGGGTAGGTAATGAAGATGGTTTTGCAGGAGAAACCAACTGGGCTTTTCTGCGTGGCAAAGAGGTGTATCCGGGATATCCAAAGTATCAGGAGTTGCCCAATGGTCATGCTGACGGTTATCAATGGACGGCTGCGGAATGTGATGTGTCTATCCGTCCGGGATGGTTTTATCATGATCAGGAGAATGACAAGGTGAAGACACCGGAGACACTGCGTGAGATCTATTATAAGAGCGTGGGGCGTAATGCTACGATGCTTTTGAATGTGCCGGTGAATAAAGACGGACTGATCTCTGCTGTTGATTCCATCCATCTGGTTACCTTTGCTGAGATGATCCGTCGTGATTTCCAGCATAATCTGGTTGAAAGCGGGCGATTACAAAAGAGAGATTTCGTGGAGGGAGGAGTCCCCTGTCAGGAAATCATCTGTAAGTTACGTGGAAAACAAACGCTCAACTGTCTGATGTTAGGTGAGGATATCGCTACCGGGCAACGGGTAAATCGTTTCACCGTGGAATATAAGACAAAGAAGGGATGGCTGCCTATCGTGTGTAAGGAAGAGATGACCACGGTGGGATATAAGCGTATCATCCGGTTTGAGAACATTCAGACGAAGCAACTGCGTATCGTCCTTCGTTCCCGCAAGGGTGCTCCTTTTATAAATAAGGTAGGAGGGTACTTAGTTAATAATTGATAATTGATAGTTTAGGGGAGGGACTCTAAACTCTAACCCCTAAACCCTAATTATCGTGCAAACCGAATGCAGTAAGCTTGCTTATTGCTGAGGTGCAGCCGATAATCACGGCGAAGCCGTAAATCCTAAACTATATTTTCCGTATAAGGGTGAGACCGTCACGGAGGGGGAGGATCACTTTCTCCACGCGGTTGTCACGTGCTACATAATCGTTGAAAGATTCAATACCTTGCGTCTGCCGGTCGGCAGGAGCCGGTGTCTCTAACACATGACCATCCCATAGGGTGTTGTCAGCAAGGATAAAACCACCTTTGCGTAATACCTTGAGCGCCATTTCGTAAGTCTCGAGATACGTGCGCTTATCACCATCAATAAAAGCCATGTCGAAGGTGATTCCCAACTTTGGAGCTTCCACGAGCGCATCACCGATGGTGAAGATGATCTTATCTGCCACCGATGAACCTTCTATCCACGGACGGGTGAAGTCCTCCTGCTCATCGTTGATCTCAAAGGTATAAACCTTCCCCCCTTCTTCCAGTCCTTCTGCCATGCAGATAGCGCTGTAACCGCTGAAGGTTCCTACCTCGAGGATGTTCTTCGGACGGATCATGTGAACGAGCATCTTCAATAAACGTCCCTGCAGATGACCGCTGGCCATCCGTCCACGTAACAGATGAACGTTGGTGGATCGCCACAGACGATACAGATAATCACCCTCCGCATCAATATGCTGAAGGATATATTTTTCTAATTCTTCACTCTTCACTTTTCACTCTCAACGCTTCTATGGCCAACCGGTAACTGTCTAGTCCGAAACCGCAGATAACACCTTTGCAGACACAACTGATCATGCTCTTACGGCGGAAGGGTTCGCGCTGGTGTACATTGCTGATATGTACCTCAACGACAGGACTTTTGAGTGAACGGATACAGTCCTGCAGGGCAATACTCGTATGGGTATAGGCTCCGGCATTCAGAACAATACCATCGTAACTGAACCCTACCTCCTGTAATTTGTTGATCAACTCTCCTTCCACATTACTCTGGAAATAGCTGATCTCTATGTCAGGATAACGTTTCTGTAACTCGGGAAGATACTTGTCAAAACTACTGTCGCCATAGATTTCCGGTTCACGAACTCCTAAGAGGTTCAGGTTCGGACCATTTATTATCAGAATTTTCATATATCGGTTTTATTTATTATCTTTGCAATCAGAAGCAGTTAACACTTGTAACCACAGTTGCAAAGATAAACAATTTCATGGAAAAAGAGAAAAAAAGTGGATTATTATTGCTCAGGGCCTACCAGAGATACCTGAAATTACAGCGTAACTACACACCGAACACGCTGGATGCTTATTCGCGTGACGTGGAGAAGCTGCTTTCATATATAGATGGGGAGAATATCGAAGCAGAGAATGTAAAACTGGAAGACTTACAGCATTTTGCCGCTTCACTCCATGATATCGGCGTGACTGCCCGTTCACAATGTCGTATCCTCAGTGGGATACGTAGCTTCTATAAGTTTCTCGTCACCGACGGATATATAGAAGATGATCCTACCGAACTGTTGGAGAGTCCACAGTTGGGTGATCACTTGCCGGAGGTGTTATCCGTGGAAGAGATAGATACGATAGAGTCGGCCATCGATCTCTCCAAGTGGGAGGGGCACCGTAACAAGGCTATTATTGAGGTGTTGTTCTCTTGCGGACTGCGTGTCAGTGAGTTGACGAACCTCAAACTGAGTAATCTGTATCTTGACGAGGAGTATGTGCGTGTAGAAGGGAAGGGAAGGAAAGAACGTCTTGTGCCCATCTCTCAGAAGGCTATCAAGGAGTTAGGTTTTTGGTTTGACGACCGGAGGCTGATGACCATCAAGAAAGGAGAGGAGGATTATGTCTTCCTAAACCGTCGTGGTGCTCATCTCACCCGTACGATGATCCTTATCATGGTGAAGAAATACGCTGACGAAGCAGGTATCCGGAAGACCATCTCCCCACATACCTTCCGTCACAGTTTTGCCACGGCATTGTTGGAGGGAGGTGCCGACCTTCGTGTCATCCAGGCGATGCTCGGTCATGAGAGTATCGGTACTACAGAGATATATACCCACATCGACACCCATACCCTGCGCGAAGCTATTCTGGAGCATCATCCGAGGAATATCCAGAAATAAAATCCAAGAAGTCCCCTCAACCGTTCTTGACTTTTCGGGTATTCGTTCTTAACCTTTATCCGGTAAAAGTTAAGAATCGTTGACCCCTTTTCAAGACTTTCATAATAGGATTTCTCAGATATATAGCGTAATACGCCTAAAGTACCTTAAACCGATTTGCAATTATTAGATAATTCAACTTTATTTGCGGAAAAAAACATT
Organism: Prevotella sp.; assembly: GCA_017550455.1. GTDB lineage: Bacteria > Bacteroidota > Bacteroidia > Bacteroidales > Bacteroidaceae > Prevotella. The sequence continues at coordinate 23,122 of JAFZPF010000112.1, read as the reverse complement.
AAAGTAGAAAAGTCAAATAAAAGCAATAACATGGATCTTCGAACGTTTCTCACGTAAAAACCATTTTTTCTGGTACGCGGAAATATTATTCTCAGTACATGATCGTATGGTAGTTGGTGCATAAGTTGCCTTTTCCCCGAACAACCTTACAAGCAGAAGGCCTTGCGCTTATAAGCAGAAACCTGTCAAATCTTTTTTCGTGGTTGTCCTTTTGGTGGTTTTTTGATATATTTAATACAAAAATAAGGTGTAATATCATAAAAAATTGTATCTTCGTACCCCAAATAATAGCAGTTAGTCTCATGAAGAAAATCGTTTTATCTATCCTTGTTATGACCTTCTCAACGGTCCTCAGTGCTCAGAATAATCCGTTGTGGATGCGTTATAACGCCATCTCACCTGATGGTAGTACTATTGCCTTCAGTTATCAGGGTGATCTCTTTACGGTGCCTGTGGGTGGCGGCCATGCCCGACAGCTCACGACGAATGCGGCTTATGACTCACAGCCCGTATGGAGTCCTGATGGACAGCAGATAGCTTTTACCTCAGCACGTGAGGGCAGTCTTGACGTTTACCTTATCAATAAGGAGGGTGGAGTGCCACGCCGACTTACTATCCATAGTGGCAGTGAGGTGCCTTTAGGGTTTCTTGACAGTCAGACCATACTGTTGCAATGCAACATCTTGCCAACGGCACAGAGTATCTGTTTCACTCAGCGTATGCCACAGGTGTATCAGGTAAGCACACAGGGTGGACGAATGCGTCTTTTTTCCTCATTGACGATGGACAATCTGAGTGTGGCGCCCGACGGACGTATCCTTTATCACGACCGTAAAGGTATGGAAGATACCTGGCGTAAACATCAGACATCAGCCGTAGTACGTGATGTATGGCTCAAAACGAAAGACGACCATTTCACCAAACTTACGGATACCAAGTGCGAGAACCGTAATCCCGTATGGGCTGCCGACGGACGGAGCTTCTATTATCTGAGTGAAGCCAGCGGTTCGATGAATGTCTATAAAAAGAATATCGACGGTACGGGGCAACGGCAGATCACTCACATGAACACACACCCCGTACGTTTCCTCTCTGTCAGTCAGAATGGCATACTGTGTTTCGGCTACAATGGCGAAATCTATACCATGCGTGAAGGTAGTGAACCACAGAAGGTGAACATCCGCATTGTCACCGACAGCAACAACCGTGACGTGGTGAAGCAGGTGCAGCGAAGTGGGGCTACCGAGATAGCGGTGAGTCCTGAGGGTAAGGAGGTGGCCTTTATCCTGCATGGCGATGTGTATGTGACCAGTGCAGAATATAACACGACCAAGCAGATTACCGACACCCCTGAGCAGGAGCGTAGTATTGACTTCAGTCCCGACGGACGCAGTCTGGTGTATGCCGCTGAGCGTGGCGGATTCTGGCAGATCTACCAGAGTAGTATTGTGAAAAAGGAAGAAAAACTCTTTACCTATGCCTCTGATATCAAAGAAGAACGTTTGACTGACAGTGAGGTGACCTCCTTCCTACCGAAGTACAGCCCCAATGGTAAGGAAGTGGCATTCCTGGAAAACCGTACGACGCTGCGTGTGATCAATTTGGCCACTAAGCAGGTGCGCACCGTGATGGACGGTAAGTATGAGTATAGCTATAGCGATGGTGACCAGTGGTTCCAGTGGAGCCCTGACAGCAGGTGGCTGCTCTCTAACTATATCGGCTATGGTGGTTGGAACAACAAGGACGTGGCCCTGATCAAAGCCGACGGCACTGAGATACATAATGTGACGCAAAGTGGTTATAACGATACGCATGCCAAGTGGGTGTTAGGTGGCAAGGCCATCCTCTTCGGTAGTGATCGTGCGGGCTATCGCAGTCATGGAAGTTGGGGAGCTGAAGACGATATCTATATCATGTTCTTCGACCTCGATGCCTACGAGAAGTTCCGCATGACAAAGGAGGAGACAGCCCTCTTAGAGGAAGCTGATAAAGAGAAGGAAAAGAGCAAGGAAGAGACGGAGAAGAAATCTGCTGATGACAAGAAGGGTAAGAAGGCTAAGGAAGAGGACAAGAAGAAAGAGGTGGAGCCACTGGTGTTCGATCTGGACAACTGTCGTGACCGAGTGATTCGTCTTACCGTGAACTCTTCTAATCTGGGTGATGCACTGCTCACCCCTAAAGGTGATAAGCTGTACTACACAGCCCGTTTTGAAGGCACACCTGACTTATGGATGCACGACATGAAAGAGGGTACTACCTCTATTGTTTTAAAAGGAGTGGGACGAGGAGAACTGCTTGCTGACAAGGACTTTAAACATGTGTTCCTGGCTTCTGAAAAAGGTATCAAACAGATAGATATAGAGAAGAAGAGCACGAAGAATATCGACTTTGAAGCTACCTTCAATTATAAGGGCGGGGAAGAGCGCGAATACATCTTCAGTCATGTGTGGCAACAGGTGGCAGATAAATTCTACCTGCCCGACCTGCATGGTGTTGACTGGGAGGGAATGAAACAGAACTACTGCCGTTTCTTACCCTATATAAATAACAACTATGACTATGCCGAGATGATGTGTGAGTTGTTGGGTGAACTGAATGCTTCTCATACGGGCATGCGTTATAGTCCGCCATCCGGTCGTCTGGCAACCGCTAATCTGGGCGTGTTCATCGACGATACTTACCAAGGCGATGGAATTAAGATTGATGAGGTGATGGCAAAAGGACCCTTTGCCGTAAAGAAGACCGATGTGAAGACTGGCAGCATCATCGAAAAGATAGACGGCATAGCCATCACGAAAGATATGGACTATTACCCACTGTTAGAGGGTAAGGCTGGCAAGCAGGTGCGTGTGAGTGTACTCAATCCCGATGGCCGACGCTTTGAAGTTACGGTAAAGGCCATCAGCACAAGTGAGCGTGCGGACTTGCTTTACGACCGTTGGGTGGAACGCAATAAGAAGAAAGTGGAAGAACTCTCGGGTGGTAAAGTGGCTTATGTACATGTAAAAGCGATGGATAGTCCCAGCTTCCGTAGGGTTTATCGTGAACTGTTGAGCGATGAGAACCGTCAGAAGCAAGCTGCAGTAGTTGATGAGCGTCACAACAGTGGCGGTTGGCTGCATGATGACCTCTGCACATTGCTGGCAGGCAAAGAGTATCAGCGTTTTATGCCACGTGGACAATACATTGGAACTGATCCTTATAACAAATGGGTAAAGCCCAGTTGTGTGCTGATCTGCGAGGATGACTACAGTAACGGTCATGGTTTCCCATGGGTTTATAAGACCCTGGGCATTGGTAAGTTAGTAGGAACTCCCGTTGCCGGCACTATGACAGCTGTGTGGTGGGAACGTGTGATAGACCAAACCTTAGTGTTCGGCATCCCTCAGGTAGGGTGCATGGATATGCAGGGCCGCTATCAGGAAAACCTGCAGCTGGAGCCGGATATTACCGTGTATAACACACCGGAGGAGATGCTGCAAGGCATAGACCGCCAGTTGGAGGCTGCTGTGAAGGAAATGATGCGATAAACATGACAGGGATTACATGGATAAATATTTATACCATTATCCATGGGAAGTGTGTAGTTTTAAAAAAAAGTATTATCTTTGCAGCATAATAATAGAAATACGAAAATAAGATGGGAAAATTAGTTATAAACTCGTATGAGGAGTTTGCGGCCCACTTAGGAGAAGAGTTGGGCTGTTCTGACTGGTTGCAGGTAGATCAGGATCGTATCAATCTGTTTGCTGATGCAACGCTTGACCACCAGTGGATTCATGTGGATGTGGAAAGAGCAAAGAAAGAGAGTCAGTATCAAAGTACGATAGCACATGGTTATCTGACCCTCTCACTGCTTCCTTATCTTTGGGATCAGATCATAGAGGTGAACAATATCAAGATGCTGGTGAACTACGGCATGGACAAGATGCGCTTCGGTCAACCGGTGATCACCGGCAGCAGGGTGCGTCTGACAACGAAATTGCATAACATCGCCAACCTCCGTGGTATCTGTAAGGCAGAGATAGCCTTTAAGATTGAGATAGAGGGGCAGCGTAAACCGGCCCTGGAGGGTATCGCGTCGTTCTTGTATTATTTTGTTTAGTTGTTTGGTCGTTTGGTCGTTTAGTTGTTTGGTTGTTTAGTAAACGAGTTAATAGATATTGAGTTTTTGAGTTTGGATTTTTTGGACTAAAAGATATGAGAAGGATCAATAATAAACGAATAGGATTGCTGATGGTGGTCGTCATCGCTATGCTGATGTCGTGTGCACCTCAGTTGGATGATACGCCCCCACCCGTCGATCCCTACGATGTGCATTACGGTGCGCGGATGATGTATGTCACCTCTTCATTCCGTGTCTATGCACCGATGATAGACAGGATGCATGTGGAGCGTATAGCAATGAATGTCTATGGGGTACGCGATGTGTCCTGGAGCCCCGGGTCGTATATCATGACCGTACAGTATTATCCGGGCAGAACGAATACGTATCTTATCCAACAGGCTATTGCACGTGCAGGGTATGATACCAGTGACTACCGGGCTGTGAACATGCGCCCTGTTGTAATACCGCCACGAAGGATACCCCCTACCCGTCAGGTGATTACAGTTCCGAGGAACCAACAGCCACCAGGAACTTCTCAACCACAACATGGACAGGGGGTGGGTGTGAATAACCCCAATACGCACAGTGGTACAGCGACACAACCACGCACACAGGGTGGTAATGCTCAGCCACAGGGTAATCAGAAGACTCAACCACAGAGTCAGTCTCAGACGACCCCACAGCAGAATCAACAAAGTCAGCCCGCCACGAATACCAGTGGTGGTGGACATTTCGGTGGAAAAAGGAACTAATTAAAACAACAGAATTATGATATTAACGACAACACACAATTTAGAAGGTTACAAAGTAGAGAAATATCTTGGAGTAGTAACCGGTGAGACGATTATCGGAGCCAATATGTTTAAGGATCTGTTCGCCTCCGTACGTGACTTGGTAGGTGGCCGAAGCGGTGCTTACGAGAAGGTATTGGCAAAAGCCAAGGATATAGCCATGCAGGAAATGGAGGAGCGTGCACAGGAGCTGGGAGCTAATGCGATACTGGCCATTGACCTGGATTATGAGACAGTGGGACAAAACAGTTCGATGCTGATGGTATCAAGCAGCGGTACAGCAGTGGTGGTTTCCAAGACATTTTAGTTTAATCAGACGTTAAGGATAATTAATTATTACGAATTTTGGGGCCTGAATGTGGCCCCAGAATCCTTTATTTCGTTATTAGACAAAAAGACATTATTTTTTTATTATGAAACTTAAAAATCTATTTATTGTATTACTCTTGGCCATCGCAGGGAATGCCATGGCTCAGATGATGCCTCCTCTTCCTCAGGATAAGGATGTGAGAACCGGTAAGTTGGATAACGGACTGACTTATTATATCCGTTACAACAATTGGCCGGAAAACCGTGCAGAATTCTTTATTGCCCAGAGAGTGGGTTCATTGCAGGAAGATGAGCCACAACGTGGCTTGGCACACTTCCTGGAGCACATGTGCTTCAATGGAACCAAGCACTTTCAGGGAAATGACCTGATCCGCTATTGCGAGTCTCTCGGCGTGAAGTTCGGTGCCGATCTGAATGCTTATACCAGTGTTGACCGTACGGTGTATAATATCTCTAATGTGCCGACCAAGAACAAAGCTTCTTTGGACAGCTGTCTGCTGATTCTCTATGATTGGGCCGACGGTCTGGTGCTCGATGAGAAAGAGATTGATAAGGAGCGTGGCGTGATCCATGAGGAGTGGCGTCTCCGTTCAAGTGCTCAGCAGCGTATGTTAGAGCGCTCATTGCCGACACTCTATCCGGGTTCTAAGTATGGCCTTCGTATGCCTATCGGACTGATGAGTGTGGTTGACGGTTTCAAACCCATTGAACTGCGTAACTACTACGAGAAGTGGTATCGTCCAGATAATCAGGCCATCATCGTTGTCGGTGATGTGGATGTTGACCATGTAGAGGCTGAGATCAAACGTCTGTTCTCCGACATTAAGGTTCCTGCCAATGCCGCACAGGTATGGGATGAGCCCGTTCCTGACAATGAAGAGCCTATCGTCGTGGTAGAGAAAGATAAGGAGCAGCCGAATAATCAGGTTAGTTATCTCTTCAAACATGATGTGTTCCCCGATTCTCTGAAAGGCACTGTTTTGAATGTTGTAAACAGTTTCCTGAAGAATGCAGCCATCAGTATGCTGAACCAGCGTATCAGTGAGCTTACCCAAAAGCCGGATTGTCCTTTCCTCGGTGCACAGGTAGGCGACGGTACTTATCTTTTCTCTAAGACCAAGGATGCCTTCTCTTTGAACTATGCTCCTAAAGAGGGTAAGAACAAAGAGTCTGCCATCGCAGTTTACCGTGAGGCTTTGCGTGCCGCACAGTTTGGTTATACAGAAACAGAGTATCAGCGTTTCAAAGACAATATGCTCAGCAGTCTTGAGAAGTTATATGCAAACAAAGATAAGCGAGCCAGTGGTGGCTTGGCACAAGAGTTGGTAGAGGTTTACCTCAGTCATGAGCCGATGGTATCTTTGGATGACGAATATATGCTGTTGAAGCAGTTGATTCCGTCTATTCCTTTGCAGACTGTCAATGAGTATATCAAGCAGTTGATGCCGCAGGGCAAGAAAAACCTGGTTGTCCTTAGCACTAATGTAGAGAAAGAAGGTGCTGTCTATCCGGAGGCCAGCGAGTTCCTGGCTGCCGTTGATGAGGCTCGTGCAGAGAAGTTAGAGGCTTTCGTGGATAATGTAAAGAATGAGCCGCTTATCACTGTTCTGCCCCAGAAAGGCTCTATCGTTAAGGAGCAGGCTGGAAAGAAGTTCGGTTATAAGGAGCTGACACTTAGCAATGGTGTGAGAGTATTGCTGAAGAAGACCGATTTCAAGAAGGATGAGATTGTCATGACTGCTACCGGTGAGGGTGGTTCTTCCTTGTATGGCAATAATGAAATTGTCAACCTGAATGTCTTTAATGATGTGATCGGTTCCAGCGGTTTGGGTAATTTCTCTACTACCGAGTTGAGAAAAGCACTCGCAGGTAAGGTGGCTAACTGTGACCTGTCCATGGGTGAGCGCAGAATGTCTGTCTCCGGTAGTGCTGTGAAGAAAGATTTGGAGACAATGTTTCAGTTGGCTTATCTTTATTTTACCAATATCAAGAAAGACGAAGAGAACTTCCAACTGCTCAAGCAGTCGTATGAGATGCAGCTGAAGAATAAGGCTAATAATCCCGATGCAGCCTTCCAGGATTCTCTGTCATATACCCTGACGAACCATCATCCTCGCTCAAAGAGTATGGAGATCAGCGATATTGCCAAGATCGACTACGACCGTATCCTTCAGATGGCTAAAGAGCGTACTGCCAATGCAGCAGCTTACCGCTTTACAATCATTGGTGATTTCGATGAAGCTGAGTTACGCCCATTGCTTGAGCAGTATATCGCTTCCTTACCATCAAGCAAGAAAATTGTGAAGGGACATAAGGTGGTTGACTTCGTCAAGAATGACGTAACAAATCGTTTCCTCCGTAAATCAGAACCTCCAAAGGCTAATGCCGTAATGGTTTGGTTGAATGAGAAGATGCCTTATTCACTGGAGTCTTCTATCCAGGCAAGCATTGCCGGACAGATTCTCTCGATGATCTACCTGAAGAAGATCCGTGAGGATGCCGGTGCTGCTTATTCATGTGGTGCACAGGCATCTATGAGCAAGACAGACAAGGATGTCACTACTACTGTTCAGGTGTTCTGCCCGATGAAGCCCGAGAAGGCTGAAGAGGCATTGGCCATCATGCGTGAGGAACTTCCTGCGCTCGCCGTTACATGCGACCAGGATATGCTTACGAAGGTAAAGGAGTATATGCTGAAGAATGCTGAAAGCAGTGTGAAGACAAACGGTTATTGGATGGGTGTTATCAATACTTATGACCGTTATGGCTTGGATAACCACACTACCTTCAAAGATGTTGTTGCCTCTCAGACTCCTGAGAAGATCTGCAACTTCATGAAGAAGTTCCTGAAGGGAGCCAACAAAGTAGAGGTGGTGATGTTGCCGGAGGAGTAAAAATATGATGATATAAATAAAAGAGGGGTGCAGACATTTGTTTTGCACCTTTCTTTTTTGGTAATGATATAGTTGTTGGCACATGACGCTGAAAGCGTCAACGCTCAGTAGCCGCAGGTCATCGACCTGCGGAGAACGTGGCAATGACAAATATGCACGCTGAAGGCGTGCCCCCATATATTTGTTGGGCAACGCCCTCCAGGGTTGGATGTTTGTTACAACACCTTGTCCGTAGGTCGTGCCGACCCACGGCTATTGAGCGGTAACCGCGTTGCGGTTATTAAGTACATACATGTGTCAACTGTAATATCATTACCTATTTTTTTTGCAAAATAGGTTGTCAGGTTGTTACAACCCGCTGTAGCAAAGGGCGTGCAACCTGTTGAAGGCTGTCAAAGGTTGACATGAGGTTGACAAGATTCCATCTCTAAACCCTAAACCATTTGTTGCTACGCAACATTGGATTTTCTCGAGAATTGGTGAGCAAAGGGTACTAAAAGCCCGGCCAAAGGTGGCCTTTTGCCCGGAATTCTCGAGAGAATTCATGAGGGTTGATACATGTTACTTCTGCTGGGCAAAAAAAGAAAAATGAACTTTTCTTTTGCATTGTGCTCGTTTATTCGTAACTTTGGCTTCGTCGAAGTTACTCCGTCTCGGGAATGAAAAGAATTGTTCTTTTTGTTTTCGTAACTTTGGCTTTGCCGAAGTTACGCCCGTTCGGAAAAGCCAAATAACATTTGACATTATCAAATGCTAATTTAGTCACAACTCAATAAAGTAAACCACGATTTCCTTTATTCTCGTTGCTCCTAAATTAATCTTCGATGATTATTTGGCTTTTCACTCACTTATTTGTAACTTTGCACCCTGATATTTAATAAGGTGTAAAGATATGGCATATTTGTTTTCTTCGGAGTCTGTATCAGAGGGGCATCCTGACAAGGTGGCCGATCAGATTTCTGATGCGTTGGTAGATCAGTTTTTAGCATACGATGATAAGGCGCGATGCGCCATAGAGACTTTTGTCACGACCGGTCAGGTGGTGATCATGGGTGAGGTGCGCAGTGAGGTATATATCGACTTCGATACCATTGCGCGTAGAACAATCAATAGAATCGGCTATACCAAGAGCGAGTATAAGTTCGATGGTGACTCTTGCGGTGTGCTCACAGCTATCCATGAGCAGAGTGGAGATATCAACCGTGGTGTGGATCGTGAGAATGAGGAGGAGCAGGGAGCCGGTGATCAGGGTATGATGTTCGGTTATGCGACCAACGAGACGGAGGATTACATGCCAGTAACACTCGATCTTTCCCATCGTCTGGTGGAGACACTTGCCGAGATCCGTAAAGAGGGTAAGGTGATGACTTATCTGCGTCCCGATGCAAAGAGTCAGGTAACCGTAGAATATGATGATAATGGTACACCATTGCGTATCGATACCATCGTGGTTTCTACCCAGCATGATGAGTTTGACAGCGATGATGAGAAGATGCTGGCAAAGATCAAAGATGATGTTATCAATATCCTTATCCCAAGGGTTAAGTCGCAGATACACAGTGAGAAGGTGCTCGCACTCTTCCACGACGATATCAAATATTTCGTGAACCCTACAGGTAAATTCGTTATCGGTGGTCCTCATGGCGATACCGGACTGACCGGAAGGAAGATTATCGTTGATACCTATGGCGGTAAGGGTGCACATGGAGGAGGTGCCTTCTCCGGCAAGGACTCCAGTAAGGTGGACCGTAGTGCTGCCTATGCAGCCCGTTATATTGCGAAGAATATGGTAGCTGCAGGTGTTTCTGATGAGATGCTGGTTCAGATCAGTTATGCCATCGGTGTTGCCAAACCTGTGAATATCTATGTCAACACCTATGGAAAGAGTCGTGTAAAGCTATCTGACGGTGAGATTGCCAAGAAGATTGAAGCGTTGTTCGATCTTCGTCCGAAGGCCATTGAGAAGACGTTGAAGTTACGCCAGCCGATGTACTTGGAGACTGCCGCTTATGGACATATGGGAAGAAAGAATGAGGTCGTGTACAAGACCTTCACCAGTCGTTATCATGAGACACTGACCATCCCTGTGGAATTGTTTACCTGGGAGAAACTGGATCGTGTAGAAGAGATACGCGAGACTTTCGGATTATAATACCATGATCATACCGCAGGATACTATCGTTCACCAGAATCAACAACCGGTGGTGGAAGAACCGGTGGAGGTGCTGAAAGCCGCATCACCGGTGGACAGTGCGTCGGTATCCCATGCGCCCAAACACCCTTACCAGGTATTACGACAATTGCCGGCAGATGCGACACCTGCACAGCAGGATTCTGCCATACAGGCAACCTTTCACCCGGAAATCAAACATATCAGTGGGCAGCCGGATACTTTACACTTGCCGGGACATGATGTGGGGAAGAGTATTAAGGAAGTGAATATCCCGCAATATTACAGAGAGAATTTCTTTTCCAAAGACCCTATGTATCATCCGGAGATCAACGGTGGCCGCTATGGCATGGCTGGTGATCCGATGCCTTATGCCATTCGTCATGACGATGTTATCACCGGACTGTTGTTGGGTTGTTTCATCCTTGTGATGATTGCTTTTTCACGCGTTAGGCACTTTATCCTCAGACAGATAAAGGATTTCTTCTATATCCCCCGCAGTGAGCGCACAACCGAGGTAACTGAGACGACAAGTGAATTCCGTTTCCAGTTCTTCCTTGTGTTTCACACTTGTATCCTCTGGGCATTGCTGTGTTTCTTCTATGTCCAGGAAAATGTCGCACAAACATTTATCTTAAAATCCCCCTATCACCTGATAGCTCTTTTTGCCGGGGCTTTTCTCATCTATTACCTGCTGAAGGCATTGTTGTATACAATACTGAATCAGATCTTTTTTGATGGGAAAAAAAATGGACAATGGCTGAAGTCCCAACTCTTCCTGATTTCTATGACGGGAATCGTGTTGTTACCATTGGTATTATTGCTTAGTTATTTCGATTTGTCGTTACATAATGCTGTCATTTATGCCCTTATTGTCTTAATATTGGTGAAAATACTAACATTTTATAAGTGTTACGTAATCTTTTTCAGGGGAAATGCACTTTCTTTTCAATTTATTTTGTACCTTTGTGCCCTCGAAATCGTACCCTTAATCATATTATTTGGGATATTGAGGATCGTCGTCGATTATTTAAAAATAAATTTTTAGGACAGTAATGGTAAAAAAGATATTAGTATCTCAGCCAAAGCCAGCAAGCGACAAATCGCCCTATTATGACATAGCCAACGAGTTTGGCGTAGAACTGGTGTTCCGCCCTTTCATCAAGGTAGAAGGATTGACTTCAAAAGAATTCCGTCAGCAGAAGGTCAGTATTTTGAATTATACGGCCGTTGTCTTCACCTCCCGCCATGCGATAGACAACTATTTCAAGTTGGCTAAGGAGATGCGGTTGGAGATTCCTGAGGATATGAAATATTTCTGTGTTACTGAGCAAATTGCTCTTTACATCCAGAAGTATGTTCAGTATCGTAAGCGTAAGGTGTTCTTCGGTACTACCGGTAAGGTGGATGGTCTTGTTCCAACCATGGTGAAGCATAAGACGGAGCGTTATCTGATACCTATGAGTAGTGTCCACGACGACAGCGTAAAGCAGATGCTCGATGCCAAAGGACTGCAGCATATGGAATGTGTGATGTACCGTACTGTCAGCAACGATTTCACTGAAGAAGAGAAGAATGCTTTCGATTTCGACATGTGTATCTTCTTCAGTCCTTCCGGTATCCGTGCGTTTAAGAACACCTTCGGTAATGAGCGTAACGAGACGATCGTAGCAACGTTCGGACCTGCTACTGCTCAGGCTGCTCATCAAGCAGATTTGAATGTGGAGATAGAGGCTCCCTCGAAGGAATATCCTTCTATGACAAGTGCCCTCAAGGCTTATCTGAAGAAGACAAAGAAATAAACGATGATGATTGCCGATGCTCAGGGACTAAACAAGAAGGAGCGGGTGTCGAGCAAACGAACAATCGACCAGCTCTTTGGTGGGACGAACCATCGTTCACTCACCTCTTTCCCCATACGACTGGTGTATATGGAGACTGAGCGGGCGTCTTACAATGGGGTAGGTGCACAGATCTTGGTCAGTGTGCCAAAACGTTTTTTTAAGAGGGCTGTCAACCGTAATCGGGTGAAACGACAGATACGGGAGGCTTATCGTCATCATAAACAGATACTGCCGGAGAGGGAAGGTAAAACACTGGTTCTCGCCTTCATCTGGATGGATGATCAGTTGCATGAGAGTGCAGAAGTGGAAAAGATAGTCAGAAACCTATTGTTGCGAGTAAGCGAACGGCTATGAACATCCTGAAGAAGATCATACGTGGCATCTCATGGCTTTTGGTAGCTGTTTTACTGATACCTATCTGGCTATACCAGAAGTTTATCTCTCCATATACCCCGCCATCATGTCGGTTTACGCCAACTTGTTCGGAGTATGCCCGACAAGCACTGAAGAAACACGGACCGATAAAAGGATTAGGGTTGGCGATATGGAGGATCTTACGATGTAACCCTTGGGGAGGATCAGGCTATGATCCTGTTCCGTAAAGAAAAGATATTTAGGTAACCAAAAATATTAATTAACTCATTATACATCAATCGATGATAAAGAATTTTGTTGAAGAACTAAAGTGGAGAGGGATGCTGGCTCAGATCATGCCGGGAACAGAAGAGTATCTGAATGAACATCTTGTATCTGCTTACCTGGGTACAGACCCAACAGCCGACTCACTGCATATCGGACATCTTTGTGGAATCATGATGCTCCGTCATCTGCAGCGATGCGGACATAAACCCATCATCCTGGTGGGTGGAGCAACAGCTATGATCGGTGATCCTTCAGGAAAGAGCCAGGAGCGTAACCTCCTTGATGACACTACGATCCGTCATAATCAGGAGTGTATCAAGAAGCAGGTGGCAAAATTCCTGGATTTTGACAGTGAAGAACCGAATAAGGCAGAGATGGTGAACAACTATGACTGGATGCGTAACTTCACCTTTCTGGATTTCGCCCGCGAGGTAGGTAAGCACATCACTGTCAACTACATGATGGCAAAGGAGAGTGTTCAGCAACGTCTGAATGGTACAGCCCGTGACGGACTTTCTTTTACAGAGTTTACCTATCAGTTGCTGCAAGGTTATGATTTCCTCTATCTCTATCAGCATAACGGCGTTCGTTTGCAGTTGGGTGGTAACGACCAGTGGGGTAATATGACAACAGGTACCGAGCTGATCCGCCGTACTTTAGGTGCTGATGCAGAACCAGCTTTCGCCCTCACTTGTCCACTGATCACCAAGTCTGACGGTAAGAAGTTCGGCAAGACAGAGAGCGGAAATATCTGGCTGGATCCTAACCGTACCACTCCTTACAAATTCTACCAGTTCTGGTTGAATACCAGCGATGAGGATGCTGAGCGTTATATCAAGATCTTCACCTCTTTGGATAAGGAGACGATAGATGCATTAGTGGCAGAGCATCAGCAGGATCCCGGTCGCCGTGTGTTACAGCGTCGTCTCGCTGAGGAGGTTACAGAGATGGTTCACTCTAAGGAGGCACTCGAGGCAGCTATCGAGGCCAGCAGCATTCTCTTCGGTAAGTCAACGAAAGAGGGACTGGAGAAACTCGATGAGGCTACCTTCCTGGATGTCTTCGACGGTGTTCCTCACTATGACATTGAAAAGGATGTGCTCGGATTCCCTGCTGTAGAGGTCTTCACACAGTCGGCTCCTATCTTCTCCAGTAAGGGAGAGATGCGTAAGATGGTTCAGGGTGGCGGTGTCTCTTTGAATAAGGAGAAACTGAATTCCTTCGAGCGTCCTATCACGGAAGATGATCTCATCGACGGCAAATATCTGCTCGTTCAGAAAGGAAAGAAGAACTACTTCCTCTTGACGGTAAAATAAGAATTTTGCGAAAATATTTGGTAGTGGATAAAAAAAGCACTACCTTTGCAGCCGAATATCACGATTGTCCTTTGGTGTAATGGTAGCACAACAGGTTTTGGTTCTGTTTGTAGTGGTTCGAATCCGCTAAGGACAACAGCAAGATCCTCGGATGTTGCATGAAAAGAGTACTCTCACGAGTGCTCTTTTTTGTTAGTGTACAAGTAACAAGTTGACGAGTAAACGAGTTGTACTTACAAACACACCAACTTATAAACACACAATCTCACAAACTCAACTAATAATTCTCCAATATCTTCTGCGACCGTTTCAGCATTTTCTTGTCGTGTCGTTTCCGACGGTCGATGAGATTGGCAAAATCGAACGACATGACGCCGCCTGGTGGTGTATAAGCCTTGAAGATCTCTTTCAGATGAGCCTCTTCCAAGCCATGCATCCTATTGGCTTTCCCTAATACTACCACCTCCGAGAGCATCATTCCTGTGGGTATCAGACTGATGGTATCGGTACTCATCACTTCCTCACGTGACAGATGACGGGTAAGGTAGTTTGGACATAACACGATGAGCGAATCGAATTCCTCTTTCTTTACTTCAAACCTTCCGGTCCATCCTACCTCTACCTGTTTCTCTCCCTTTACTTTGACAGAAGCATGCTGCAAAGGGCGGCGTGACTCGATATCTGTGATGACGACAATATGCCTTCCCGACTCGCGCGCCTTGATGGTGAGCGTATCCACATCCTGGGCATAGAGCGTGCAGCCACAGATCATACTTATGAACAAAAAGAGTATCCGCATGGTTTTCTTTTATACATCGCAAAAATATCTATCAAAAAAGAGAATTGCAAATTACTTTTTTACTCTTAACAATCTTTCTACTTCATTATCGTAATAAATCTTTCAATTATTAAATTAGCTCAACTTCCTGTGGAGATATCCCATAAACGTCAACAGGTGTATGGGTCTAAATGTCATAATGATGTTGTTATTTCGTCAATAGATACAATTAATTATGGAAAAAATGAATGAATGTGAGAATTAAATTGTATCTTTGCCCAAAGAAAACAAACAATTAAAGATTAGTAAGATTATGAAGACAAATTATGAAGTACGCTATGCGGCACATCCTGAGGACGCAAAATGTTATGACACAAAAAGAATCCGTCGTGACTTCTTGATTGAGAAAGTTTTTGCAGCTGATGAAGTGAATATGGTTTACAGTATGTACGACCGTATGGTGGTAGGTGGCGCTATGCCTGTCAATGAGTGTTTGAAGCTTGAGGCTATCGATCCTCTGAAAGCTCCTTTCTTCACCACCCGTCGTGAGGTTGGTATCTTCAACGTAGGAGGAGCCGGCAAGGTAAAGGTAGGCGAGGAAGAGTTTGAGTTGGATTACAAAGAGGCACTGTATATCGGTTGTGGTGACCGTGATGTGATCTTCTGCAGTAAGGATGCAGCAAAGCCCGCTAAGTTTTATTTCAACTCTACCACTGCTCATAAGGAATATCCTTGCAAGAAAGTGACGAAGGAGAATGCTGTTGTAGCTCACATGGGTTCTCTCGAAATGAGCAACGAGCGTAATATCAACAAGATGATCGTCAACCAAGTACTGCCTACCTGCCAGTTGCAGATGGGTATGACCGAGTTGGCTACCGGTAGTGTATGGAACACAATGCCGGCACACGTACACAGCCGTCGTATGGAGGCATACTTCTATTTCGAGGTTCCTGAAGATCAGGCTGTATGCCACTTTATGGGTGAGATCGACGAGACCCGTCATATCTGGATGAAGGGCGATCAGGCTGTGCTTTCTCCTGAGTGGAGTATCCACAGTGCTGCAGCTACACACAACTATACCTTTATCTGGGGTATGGGTGGTGAGAATCTCGACTATGGCGATCAGGATTTCTCAAAGATTACCGACATCCGGTAAGTATTTTTGTCTTTTCAAACGTATATTATGTGATTTAATTAATAACAATTATGGCAAATCCGTTTTCATTAGAGGGAAAGAATGCGTGGATAACAGGCGCATCCTATGGTATTGGTTTTAACATTGCAAAGGCTTTTGTAGGAGCAGGTATCAAGAACATCATTTTCAATGATATCAACGAGGCTGCGTTGGAGCGTGGCTTGGCTAACTATAAGGAAGCCGGTATTGAGAATGTAAAGGGTTATGTATGTGACGTTACTGATGAGAATGCCGTGAAGGCTACTGTGGAGAAGATTCATGCTGAAGTAGGACAGATTGATATCCTGGTTAACAATGCCGGTATCATCAAGCGTATCCCGATGCATGAGATGGAGCGTAAGCAGTTCCAGCAGGTCATCGATGTTGACCTGGTAGCTCCTTTCATTGTTTCTTCAGCTGTATTACCTGAGATGATGGAGCGCCGCGAGGGTAAGATCATCAATATCTGTTCGATGATGTCAGAGTTGGGTCGTGAGACTGTCTCTGCCTATGCAGCAGCCAAGGGTGGTCTGAAGATGCTCACCCGTAATATCTGTTCAGAGTATGGCGAGTATAACATCCAGTGTAACGGTATCGGTCCGGGTTATATCGCTACCCCGCAGACAGCTCCTCTGCGTGAGCGTCAGCCGGATGGCAGTCGTCATCCTTTCGACAGTTTTATCTGTGCTAAGACTCCTGCCGGTCGTTGGTTACAGCCCGAAGAGCTCGGTGGCCCTGCCGTGTTCCTTGCCTCCCATGCTTCTGATGCCGTTAACGGTCATATCCTTTATGTGGATGGCGGTATCTTGGCATATATCGGCAAACAGCCTTAATGGTTTAGAGTTTAGAGTATAGAGATTATAGTTACGATATCTCGAGATTTCGATACTCTGAAAACTTATATACTAAAAAAGCCCCGCTCGAAGGAGTGGGGCTTTTGAATTTTGTTTACAGAATTACAGAGCTTTTTCCAATTCTGCACCTGCCTTGAATTTAGCAACCTTCTTTGCTGGAATGGCAATCTTCTCCTTTGAACGTGGGTTGATACCCTCGCGAGCCGGACGCTCGTTAACACTGAATGTACCGAAACCGATAAGAGCAACCTTATCACCAGCTGCCAAAGCCTCCTTAATAGCTGCTGTAGTAGCGTCAAGGGCTTTCTTTGCATCAACCTTTGTCAGACCAGCACCTGCTGCAATCTTCTCAACTAACTCTGTTTTGTTCATAATCTTTTATTATTTAATGGTTTAAATATATAATGTTTTAGAAATTTCTTCGCAAATATAACCTAATCATTTTATAAATCAAACAAAAAAGTAAAAAAAGTGAAGATTTTAATGAAAAAAAACCGTAATAACCCCTTTTTTGTGCGGGATAAGGGATATTTTTCGTAATTTTGCTGCCGAAATCATAAAGTATAATAAAAAGATATGCGTACAATCCCCACGATAACAAAGAATCTTCTGATCATCAACGCCTTGATGTTTCTGGCCTATCTCGTGTTCCAAAGAACTGGCTTAGACCTGAACGATGTGCTCGGTCTCCATTTCTTCATGGCGCCTGATTTCCATCTGTATCAGTTGTTCACTTACATGTTCATGCATGCCAACTTCACCCATCTTTTCTTCAATATGTTCGCATTATGGATGTTCGGATGTGTCGTTGAAAACGTGTGGGGACCGAAGAAATTCCTTTTTTATTACATTTCCTGTGGTGTGGGTGCAGGTATCATCCAGGAGATAGCCCAGTTCGGTTCTTTCTATTATCTCGCCAGCACACAGATCGCCGGCTTCAGCTTCGTGGATTTATGGACGGTGGCCGCTAACTCCGCAGAGTATCTGAATATGTGGACCACTGTAGGAGCATCGGGCGCTATCTATGCCATCCTGTTGGCTTTCGGTATGATCTTTCCCAATGAGCGTATCTTCATCTTCCCGCTGCCCATTCCTATCAAGGCTAAGTGGTTTGTTATCTTCTACGTGGCCGTAGAACTGTTCTCCGCATTGTCAACGACGAACGATAGTGTGGCTCATTTCGCTCACTTAGGAGGTATGCTCTTCGGTTTCCTGATGATCGTCTATTGGAAGAAACACCCTGGAGGAGGCAGATACGGACGGTCGAAAGGGCAACAGTTCTTTGATAATCTGAAGAATAACTGGGAACGCCGCTCGAACAAGCAGGATACCACCACACGTAATCCCTCTGCAGGTGATGAGCGACAGAAAGACTGGGATTACAACCGTCGTCAGCAAGAGCATCAAGAAGAGATTGACCGTATCCTGGATAAGATCCGAAAGTCGGGCTATGACAGTCTGACGAAGGAAGAGAAACAGAAACTCTTCGACAATAAGCAATAGACGCATGGCCGTAGGTAAAGTCCGGAAATTCTTTATCCATCTGATGGTCGGTGCCAATATCGCATCGATCATTGTGATGTTTCTGGTGGGGTACTCGGGAAAGCTCAATCCAGCCGATCATCCTATCTTCTCGTGTATGGGTTTGTTCTTTCCCATCCTCCTGCTAATCAATTTGTTGTTCCTGCTCTTCTGGGCGTTCGTACGTCTGCGCCTGGTCATCGTCCCCATCATTGGTTTTCTGGTGTGTTACCAACCGTTAAGTACTTATCTGCCCTTGCATTTCTTCCAGGATCCTCCTGCCGAGGCAACCCTGAAGGTATTGTCGTACAACGTGAAAGAGTTTGAGATTGGGAAGGATGATGGTCTGCCCGTGCATAAGGCCAGTCAGTATATTCTTGATAGTCAGGCTGATATTGTCTGTCTGCAAGAAGTAGTGCTCGGCAATCCCTATCTGATACCCGCCTTGGATGCGTACCCTTGGAAAACCGACATGCCCGGCGATCGTTCCGGCGGCTTGGTGGTGCTCAGTAAATATCCTATCCTGAAGAAAGAGCGTATTCCCTATCCCTCACAAGGTAATCTCTCCATGGCTGTGACGATAGATATTGACGGGGAAAAGATCACCGTCATCAACAATCATTTTCAGACATCAGGACTTACCATCGAAGACAAGAAAGATTTCAGTGATATGGTGGGAGGGACTAATCGCCAGGAGCTTCATCGGGAGTCGAAACACCTGTTGACCGTCTTGGGGAGATCAGCTGCCAAGAGAGCCGGCCAGGTGGATAAGGTGGCGGCCTATGTTCATGAGCATCAAGGACAACCGCTATTGCTGTGCGGTGACTTTAATGAGACACCGATATCCTACAGTCATGAGACGTTTGCCAAACTGCTCACCGACTGTTTTGTCACCTCCGGCCATGGGGTGGGGTGGTCGTATAACAGTAACCGTATCCATGTGCGCATCGACAATATTTTCTGCTCACATCATTGGCAACCGTTGAAATGTGAAATAGATACAAAAATCCATGCCAGCGACCATTATCCCATCATTTGCCACCTGAAAAAACACGATAATTAGAAAAAAATACATAATAAATACGTTGAAATTTCTTCAAAAGTGAAAAAATATGTATCTTTGCAGTCGTTTTTGCCTAATAAGCCGAAAATCGGCTCTTTTCTGTGATTCTCAACAGGGTATAGGCGATGACAATAGGAATAAAAATCAGTAATTATATAACATAACAAAAAAATGCAAAACAAAGGTATCGTAATTTGTACAGCCGTCCTTCTGACGCTTGCAAGTATCTTCTACCTGTCGTTCTCAGTAGCTACCAACTACTATGACAAACAGGCATCAAAGATTGCAGACCCCATTGCTCAGCAGGATTACAAAGATTCTGTGAAGTATCTGGGTGTTTACTCTTATCAGAAGTGTTTGGAGACACAGATTGGTCTCGGACTTGATCTGAAGGGCGGTATGAACGTTATCCTCGAAATCTCTGTTCCCGATGTAGTTGACGTGTTGGCAGATCATAAGACTGATGCTGCTTATGTCAAGTCAATGAGTGAGGCAAAGAAAGAAGAGGAGACTAGTCAGAGTGATTTCATTTCGTTGTTCATCAATGCTTATCACAGAAATGCGCCGGGTCATCGTCTGGCAGAGATCTTCGCTACACAGCAGCTCAAGGGTAAGGTTTCTACCCAGAGTTCAGACCAGGAGGTAGAGAAAGCTTTGCGTGCAGAGGTACAGGCCGCCATCGACAACTCATTCAACGTAGTACGTAACCGTATTGACAAGTTCGGTGTTGTTCAGCCGAACATCCAGAAGCTGGAGGGTCAGGATGGCCGTATCATGGTGGAGATGCCGGGTGTACGTGAGCCGGAGCGTGTTCGTAAACTGTTGCAGGGTTCTGCAAACCTCGAGTTCTGGGAGACTTATAACAGCCAGGAGGTTACTCCGTATCTGAGTCAGCTCGACCAGCGTCTGGCCGGTCTTACCGGTGACGAGACTGCTGACACAGCAGCTGTTGAGAAGGCTAAGGAAGAGGCTACCGCTGAGGTGAAGAAAGACTCTACCACAGAGGCAAAGCCGAAGTTCGAGATTAAGAAAGAAGGTCAGGATGCAGCTGCTACAGCTGCTGCCAGCAAGGCCACAGAGGCACAGTTGGAGAAGATGAAGAAGCAGCATCCGTTGCTCGCTATCCTGCAGTTGGCTCCTCAGGGCTCACTGAGCGTTGTGGGTTATGCTAATGTTCGTGATACCGCTGAGATCAACAAGTGTATCTACGGTGAGGCTGCCAAGCAGATTCTCCCATCAGATCTGAAGCTTCTCTGGGGTGCTAAGCCTGCTTCTGAGACCAACAAGAACGTGTTTGAGCTCTATGCACTGAAGGTGACCGGTACTAACGGCCGCGCTCCGCTGGAGGGTGACGTGATTACCGATGCCAAGGATGAGTTCGAGCAGTTGAGCGGTCGTCCAAGCGTCAGCATGCAGATGAACAGTGACGGCGCACGTCGTTGGGCTGCCCTGACAAAGGCTAACGTCGGCAAGGCTGTTGCCATCGTGCTCGACGGCGTTGTTTACTCTGCTCCACGTGTTAATCAGGAGATTTCAGGTGGTAACTCACAGATTACCGGTAACTTCACCATCGAGGATACCAAGGACTTGGCTAACACCTTGAAGTCAGGACGTATGCCGGCTCCTGCACGTATCGTACAGGAAGAGGTGGTAGGTCTGAGCCTCGGTGCTCAGTCTATCCGTCAGGGTATCTGGTCGTTCGTTATCGCATTTGTCCTGTTGATGATCTACATGGTGCTCATGTACGGTTTCATCCCTGGTATGATGGCTAACGCAGCCCTGATCATCAACTTGTTCTTCACTCTCGGAATCCTGACGTCCTTCCAGGCGGCATTGACGATGAGTGGTCTTGCAGGTATCGTGCTTACCTTAGGTACTGCTGTAGATGCCAACGTGCTTATCTACGAGCGTATCAAGGAGGAGATGCGTGGCGGTAAGAATATCAAGCAGGCGTTGAAGGCTGGTTACAGCAATGCTTTCTCAGCTATCTTCGACTCTAACTTGACCAGTATCATCACCGGTTTCATCCTGCTCTACTTCGGTACAGGTCCTGTGAAGGGATTCGCTACCACATGGATCATCGGTATCTTCTGCTCATTCTTCACAGCCGTGTTCCTCACACGTTTGGTTTACGAGAATCGCTTCAAGCATGACAAGTGGCTCAACCTGAAGTTCTATACCAATATCTCTAAGGACCTTATGCAGAACATGCACATCCCGTTCATGAGCTTCTACAAGAAGACTCGTATCGTGGTAGGTGCAGCTATCGTGATCTTCTGCATCAGCTTCGCAGTACGTGGATTGAGCCGTTCTATCGACTTCACTGGTGGACGTAACTACGTGGTGACCTTTGACAAGGCTGTTCAGCCGGAGGAGATCCGCGGCATCATCGCTGAGGCTTTCGCAGGCAGTAACACCAGTGCTATCGCCTTAGGTACAGACAACAAGACTATCCGTATCTCTACCAACTACAAGATCGAGAGTAATGATCCTACCACCGACGACCAGGCTGAGAACATCCTCTACAAGGCATTGAAGAAAGCCAATCTGGTATCACAGGCTGATGTAGAGTCGTTCAAGAATCCGGATATCCGCGAGGGTGGTTCAATCATCTCATCTACGAAGGTAGGTCCTTCCATCGCTAAGAACATCACTTATGGAGCTATCATCAGTGTGCTCATCGCCTTGGTGGCTATCTTCTTGTATATCCTGTTCCGCTTCCGCAACGTGGCCTTCTCAGTAGGATCTATCGTGGCTTTGGCTTGCGATACGATCATCGTGCTGGGTATCTACTCACTCTGCTGGGGATGGATGCCGTTCTCACTCGAGATCGACCAGACGTTTATCGGAGCTATCCTTACGGTGATCGGTTATTCTATCAACGATAAGGTGGTGGTGTTCGACCGTATCCGTGAGAACCTGAAACTGCATCCGAAGCAGGATAAGCAGACACTCTTCAACGAGAGTATCAACCAGACATTGGCACGTACCATCAACACCTCACTGTCAACATTGATCGTGTTGCTGTGTATCTTCATCCTTGCAGGTGCAAGTATCCGCAGTTTCGCCTTCGCTATGATCCTCGGTGTTGTATTCGGTACACTGTCATCTATCTTCATTGCTTCTCCTGTCGCTTACTTAGTGATGGGTCGTCGTATCAAGGACGATGCTGTTGTTGAGAAGAAGTAATTAATCATAGCTTAACAATATCATGCGGGGCCTGTTTCCATTACGGAGGCAGGCCCCGCTACTATATATATAATAAGGTGTAGGGGGAAAGGATTATTATAAATAACACAAAAAATAAACATACTGTTGCGATTGTCGTTTAAAATAGTTATCTTTGTAAGTAGAAAACAAATTATATAACCAAGGTTCAATTTAAAAACCATCATAAAAAGACATTATGCTTACACGCGTCAGACATTTTTTAGCTACTTTATTACTCATATCTATCTGTGGTTGCACATACAATAGCAGACACAAAGAAATGAGATCTTTGCTGCAGCAAGCACAGAAACAGAATCAGGATTATATCCCTTTTACCTCCGACAGCATAGGGAAGGTATTGGTGAAGTATTACGAACGTCATGGCAGCAGCAATGACAAAATGCTCGCCCACTATCTTTTAGGATCT
>JAFZPF010000014.1 GCA_017550455.1 Prevotella sp. | reverse complement strand
TAAACATTATTTTTGGCAATGATATAGCAGTTGGCACATGACGCTGAAAGCGTCAACGCTCAGTAGCCGCAGGTCGTTGACCTGCGGAGAATGTAGCACCAACGAATATGCACGCTGAAAGCGTGCCCCATAATTATTGATAGGCAACCCCTCCAGGGTTGGATGATGGTTACAACACCTTGTCCGTAGGTCGTTCCGACCCACGGCTATTGAGCGGTAACCGCGTTGCGGTTATTATGTACATGTGCCATCTGCTATATTATTACCATTGTTAAATGGTTATTGGTTATTGTTTAGGCAATAATATAGAGGGGCGTTAAGATTACAGGCAGGCGGTTTCGCTTCGCTTCACCCCTGCCTAAGCTCTATCGCACTTACAGTGCTCTGGGTCAACAGATAGATCATTGCTAAACGAATAGACGAGTAAACAAGTTGACGAATAGACGAGTTGACGGAAAGATTCGTTACGCATGTATCCTTAAATTGGTTGCAATAGCGAGAAATGAAGTCAGTGTTGCTTTGCAACAAATTGATAATTGACAATTGATAATTGATAATTTTGCGCTAGCTCTAAACCCTAAACTCTAAACTCTAAACCAATTATTGTTTTTGATGATAATTAACTTCTTCAAAGAAACTATCGATTGACAATTCAAAAGAAATAAACGCATTTCTTTTGAATTGTGCTCACTAATTTGTATCTTTGCCATTGGATAGTAAAGCGAATGATTATGGTGAAGTACGCGGATTATATCGAACAGATAGAGATCGACTCCTTGTGGAGTGGAAAGAGACATGTCGTGTGGGACCTCGACCGCAGGGTGAATATCCTCAGTGGTATCAATGGTGTCGGCAAGAGTACTATCCTGAATAAGGTGGTACGCAGCGTGGATAACAAAGGGGATGTCCTGAATCATCTTCTCAAGGGGGTTCATCTGAAGACAGTACCTGCTGATGCCACCCATATCCGTTTTGACGTTATCCGTTCTTTCGACCGTCCGCTCATCAACGCTGATATGATCAGCAGGATGGATATGAGTCTGGCTACGGAGCTCGACTGGCAGTTGTATAAGCTCCAGCGCAAATATCTCGACTATCAGGTGAATGTGGGTAATAAGATCATTGCGGCACTTACCGGTGGTCATCCCGAGAAGGCGCAGGAGTTTTCGAAGCCCAAGGCACGTTTTCAGGATCTGGTAGATGACCTTTTCAGTGATACGGGGAAGAAGATCGTGCGAGAAGAGAACGAGATCCGTTTTACTCAGATAGGGGAGACGTTGGTGCCGTATCAGTTGTCGAGTGGTGAGAAGCAGATGCTCGTCATCCTGCTCACGGTATTGGTGGAAGACGGTCAGCCTTATGTGCTCTTCATGGATGAGCCGGAGGTAAGTCTGCACATCGAATGGCAGCAACGGCTCATCGAGCTTATTCTCGAGCTTAATCCGCAGGTGCAGATCATCCTCACCACCCACAGTCCTGCTGTGATCATGAACGGATGGATGGATCGTGTAACGGAAGTCTCTGATATAACAGACAACACATGAGCAAGCGTCTGACAGGAAATTTATCATCCCAGTACTTAGAGGCTGCCAACCGGTTGCGCTCTATGAATTCCCGGCGTAAGATCGTGGCTTATGTCGAGAGCTATGATGATGTTTTCTTCTGGCGTACGATCTTAGGACAGTTTGAGGATGAGACGTGTTATTTCGAGGTGATGCTCCCTTCGCACAAGACGTTGGAGCGCGGAAAGAAATCCGTCTTGATGCGTTTGCTGGATGGTAAGACGGGAAAGGATATGATTGCCTGTGTGGATGCCGATTATGATTACCTGATCAAGGGAGCCACGGAGACCAGCAAGCGGATCCTGAACAATCCTTATATCTTCCATACCTATGCTTATTCCATCGAGAACCTGCAGTGCTACGCCACGTCGTTGCATAACGTATGTGTCGCCGTTACCCTCAACGACCGTTCGCTGATCGACCTCTATGAGTTTGTGCGACAGTACAGCGTCGCCATCTTCCCGCTCTTCGTATGGAGCATCTGGCATTACCGCCGACCGATCTATACAGAGTTCACCATCTCGGAGTTTAATAAGACGATAGAGCTGGGCGGGTTCAACCTCGGTAATCCTGAGGCCAGTATTCAGAATGTCAGGAACAAGGTGGGAAAGCGTATCGCTGCCCTACAACGCTTACATCCCGATGCCAAGGAGAGTTATCTCGAATTGAAACGTGAGTTGATTGAGGATTACGGCATCACCCCCGACACCACCTATTTATATATACAGGGTCATCATCTCTTCGACAAGACGATCGTGCCGGTGTTGAGTAAGATTTGCAATCGTCTGATGCATGACCGTGAACAGGAGATACGGCGGCAGTCGGTGCATGGCACACAGATGCGTAATGAACTGTCGTGTTACAATCATAGCGTGCAGGATATCGCTCAGATGCTGAAGAAGAATACCGCATACACCAAGAGTGCACCGTATAAACACCTGGTTGCCGACCTTGAGCGATTTATGAATAATCGGGAAAGTATGGATGCCGACACGGAGATGAAAGAGCAAAAAAAAGATGTCCCGACGATTGCCGAGACATCTGATATGCAGAACGATTAAATCTTTTCTTTTTATTCCTGGATGACACCGTGATCGAAATGATAGGTGTTGGTGAGTTTTCCCTTTTTGTCATAATGGCAGGCATCACCATCGGCCACATAACCGAAGAAACGATAATCACGGTCACGCATCTGTGGGTAGATATCCCATTCAGAAACAATCTTCTTATTACCATTCTCCCAGTAGTGCGTCCATGTACCTCTGTTGGTCTTCAGGTCGCGGTTCCATGACCAAACCTTTCTGCCTAACTCATCCCAGAAAATCTCCTCACCGCTCTTCCTGCCGTTGACATAGTTTACCAGATGCTGGATCCTTCCGTTGGGGTAATAGTCCGTCTGCTGACCATGCAACAGATATCTTCCGTTGGGACAAGTGCGTGCCGACCATCTTGACTTCAGACTGCCGTCTTCGTAAGTCTCCTTGTAGTTACGGACCATGCCGCCGCCCTGCTCGGGCTTTACCACTCCTTCGTCAGACCATATCCATGCCTCGTTCAACTCATAGTGAATACCCGGATAATCCTTGGTGGCAAGGATATGAATGATACCGTTGGGCGCCTGACGGACGGTGGAATAGCCTAATGAGATATATTGCGGACGACCATCCTGTGGCAGTCCGACAGGTAATGTCTTCACACGCCAAGTCTTTCCATTGTCTTTTGAGATGGCGATGAAAGCATCGTGACTTTTCTTCCAGGAGGCTGGTGGGGCAATCTTCTGCTTGTGCAGATAACCGTCGCTGACAAAGACCAGACTACCTGACTGAAGACGGATCATAGAAGGACGTTGTCCGCTGCTGAGTTGTGGGAAAGCAATGCTCTTCGACTTACTCCACGTCTTTCCCCAGTCTTTAGAGATATTCTGTGGTGTCCAACCGTCCACCTGCGCGTTCTTACCACCGATGGATAATAATGTTCCTTTGTCGTCGAGCGGAACGATGGTGGAATGTCTTCCACCGGTACGGCCACCCATGTCGGTCCATGTCTTTCCCTCGTCGGTGCTCCTCCACAGGAAGCTCTGGCTTCCCTTGGCATCCATGGCCATGTAGATAGCCCCGTCGTTTCCGCGGAAAGCATTACAGATAGGTTGTGCGGTATAGTCAGTGGCCGGACTGTTAAGCACCGGTACGGAGTATTCCCATGTCGCGCCATGGTCGGTTGACTTCGCGATACGGAAGGGTACATAGTCGGAGATATCCCTGCCACCGCCGAAGAACCACAGTGTACCTTTGTCATTCCATAGAAGTCCTGACTGGTCGTTCTGTCGCTCAGTGGCAAAGAACAGCTCGGGCATATCCCAGTCTTCGCATCCATAACGCAGACGTGCCTGCACAAAAGTTGTCGAGGTGTCTTTCTCCGCTTTTCCTGCGGGTGTGCTGAAATAGACCGCTAAGGCATCACCGTTGTCAGCCACTTCAAAGCCAGGGGAGTGGTTATGGCGATACACCCCGAAGTCGATGCCGGTAAGTGCTGCTACATCCGTCTTTGTATAGACAGGAGGTATAGGCAGTGCACAACGCACATGGAAATAAGGTTTTTTCAGGGAGGGTCCCTGTTTGGCTTGAGCTGTTGACTGGATAACAGAAGACTGGCAGAAGGGCTGCATATATCTGTCTTGAAGCACGAATTCCAATATACCGCCGTCGTTACTCTTCGCCTGCATATTGGCTCCCGGTGTCATCTTGGCACCCACCACATGTATCGTATCATTTGCCAGTGCATAGGCATGGAATGATCCGATGATCAACATTGTAGAGATAAGTAGTTTCTTCATATTATTTTAAACAAATGTTTCCAAGAATTTCAATGCTCCATCGCAATGAATTTCTTCTGTACTGGCCGGGATAAGTACTGTTTCTCCAGCTTGTAACGTGAAGGTATTGCCTTCATTATCGGTGAAGCTTCCGTTACCGGATAATCCTATTAATATGACGAAACTGTCAAGATCTTTGTACTCAATAGTCATGGGTTCATCTAAATCATATACCGATGTGGTGAAGTAAGGACACGATACGAGTGTTATACCGACATTCTTCTCTGGCTGATAATGTGTCCGGTAGTCTTTCTCGGTATGATAGTCGATACATTGGGCTGCCTGCTCGGTGTGCAGATCACGGTAATTACCGTTTTTGTCCTTCCGCTTATAGTCATAGATACGGTAGGTGACGTCAGAAGTCTGCTGGATCTCAGCCAAGAAACAGCCTGCCCCGATAGCATGGATACGTCCGGCAGGGAGGAAGAATACATCCCCCTCTTTCACCTTGTATTGTGCCAACGCGTCACAGATCGTGTCATCAGCCACCATCGCCTTGTATTTCTCAGGGGTGATACGTTTTTTCAGTCCGCTGTACAACTGTGCACCTTTCTCGGAGTTCATCAGATACCACATCTCTGTCTTTCCATGTGGCTTACCCTGTTGGTGGGCTATCTCTTCCGAGGGATGCACCTGGATGGACAGGTCACTGCGTGCATCGATAAACTTGATCAACAGCGGAAATTCATCACCGAAACGCTGATAGTTATCCTTACCCACCAGTTTCTCCTGATACTCGGCCACCAGTTGGTTGACGGTCTTGCCATGGTAAGGTTCATTGTCAGCGATGGTCTCGTCGTTTTTCACCCCGGATATCTCCCAACTCTCACCGATATTACTGATGGTCAGATGACGATGTTTGAGAGCACTGATCTTTTCACCTCCCCAGATTGTTTGTTTTAATAAGGGGATAAACTTAATTGGCTGCATAAATTATAAATAATTTCTTCTAATGAGGTTTTTTTTAAAAGTTAATGAGATCACGAGAAATTCTCTAACCTCTCCCCCTAACCTCTAAACCCTAAACTAATTATCCTTCCAGAATTCGGGCGTAAAGAGAATGGCAACGCTGAAGATCTCGAGACGTCCCATCAGCATAAGGGCAGAGAGAATCCATTTTACCGCTACCGGCATCATCGTCCACGACATGCTCGGGCCTATCTCCAGACTGAGGGTCGGACCGATATTACTTGCGCAGCTCAGGGCGATGGTGATAGCATTGGTGTTGTCGATCCCCGTCAGGATCATCACGAGGTAGGATATCATCAAGAGAACCATATAAGCAGCGAAGTAAGCCATCAGTGTCACCTGCGCGGAGTAGTTAATATTGGTATCGTTTACCTTCACCGGCAGGATTGCTTTCGGATGGAGGATACGCTTAAACTCATTTCTCACAATCTTCATGATCATCACACCACGGACACACTTGAAACCGCCCGCCGTACTGCCTGCACAACCACCGAAGAACATACAAACACAAAGGATCACCCACGTGAAACGATGCCATTCAGAGACATCCACGTTGAACACACCAGTGGTGGTCAGGAACGACACCACTTGATATAACCCGTAACGGATGCCGTCGGAGAAACTGTAGTGATTGAGGAAACAGAGGAATATGGTGATTGTTATGGTGAACAAGACAACCAGTGTGCAGTAGAGTTTGAACTCAGAGTTCTTGAACAACTGTTTGATACGTCCCTTAAATATAGATGTATAGAGGAGGGTAAAACTGATACCGGCCAGGAACATGAAGACGATGGAGGAATAGTCGATGCCGGGATTATGGTAGAAGCCGGTAGCCTCGTTATGGGTACCGAATCCGCCGGTTGCCGTTACGGTCATGGCATAGTTCAGACAGTCGAAGATGCTCATGCCAAAGATATAGAAAGCCACGGCACATCCCACGGTGAGGAGCAGGTAGATCGACCAGATCCACTTGGCGGTGGTCGTCAGTCGGGGGTGCATCTTCGCACGTATAGGACCTGTCGCCTCGGCAGAGAACACTTTCATGT
Source organism: Prevotella sp. (assembly GCA_017550455.1). Classification (GTDB taxonomy): domain Bacteria; phylum Bacteroidota; class Bacteroidia; order Bacteroidales; family Bacteroidaceae; genus Prevotella. The sequence goes on along the minus strand of JAFZPF010000014.1, from coordinate 4,749 downwards.
TGCCGCCTACCAGTGACGGGATGATGGCAATGGTGAAGAATACTATTCCCAATCCTCCGATCCACTGTGTCAGTGAGCGCCAAAAGAGCAGGGCATGGGGTAGGCGTTCCACATCATCGATCACAGACGCTCCCGTGGTGGTAAATCCCGACATCGTCTCGAAGAAAGCATCTGTGGGAGTGCTCACATAACCGCTTGCCAGGAAGGGTAGGGAACCGAAGATACTGAAGATAATCCAGGTGAGGGTTACCAGCAGATAGGCATCCCGCCGTCCTAAGTTATTCGCTGCATTCCTGCCGGCATAACGGAAGATGATTCCGCCTGCAATCATCACGATAAACGAAAGGAGGAAAGCTAAGATATCATCTTCCATGTAAAAGATGGATATTCCTAGACAGATCAGCAGGAACCCCGCTTCGAGGAAAAGCAGTGATCCGATAATCTTATATATCAGTTTGAGGTTCAGCACAGCGTATCCTTATTATATTATCTAATTAAAAAACTTCTCCAGCTTATCCATGTTGATACCGTGACAGAATACCACCACGATATCACCGGCTTCTATCTGTGTACCTCCAGAGACGAGGATTCCCTCACCGTGACGCACCAGTCCACCGATGGTGGCACCCTTCGGCAATCCCAGTTCAAACACCCTCTTTTTGGTGACACGGGAACCTTGCTGAGCCGTAAACTCTGCCACATCGGCATTGGCGGTCATCAGGAAACGGATATTGTTGACATCAGCATCCAGCATCATCTGGTAGATATAACTGGCGGCAAGGGCTTTCTTATTAATGATCGTTCCGATATCCAGACTCTCTGCCATACTCACGTAGTCGAGATTCTCCACCATGGCCACCGTCTTGCGCACGCCCAGTCGTTTGGCGGTAAGACAAGCGAGGATATTCGTCTCGGCATTACCTGTCAGGGCCACGAAAGCCTGTGTATTCTTGATTCCTTCTTCCACAAGCAGGGAGATATCCCGGCCATCGCCATGGATAACCATCACACGCTCGTTTTCTATCACCTCGTTGATCTTCTCACAGCGTGCCTCATCCTGTTCAAGGATTTTCACATTCATATATTCCGGCATCAGGACTGTCGAACGGACAGCAGTGGCGCCTCCTCCCATGATGATTACGTTCTTTACATCTACATAATGCTCTTTGCCCACGATCTTACGGATGTATGGGATATAGTTGCGGGTGGTCATGAAATAAGCCAGGTCGTATATCTTCAGTACATCATCACCACGAGGGATGATTGTCTCATCACCTCGTTTCACAGCCACGATATGGTATGGCGATTCAGGCTTACACAGTTCTTTTAATGGTTCGTTGAGGATCTCGCAAGTCTCACGCAACTTGATGCCAAGCATTACCAAGGCCCCATCGTGCACATCCCATCGCTGACGAACCCACGACATCTTCAGTCCGTTGGCGATATCCCTGGCAGCGAGATGTTCCGGGTAGATGATCGACGAGATTCCGAGTTCTTCAAAAAACTCTTTGAATCGTGCTTCGTTATACTCCCATGAGTCCACCTTGGCCACCGTGCGTTTTACACCTAAGGCTTTTGCCATCATGCAGATATTCATATTGAAATTCTCATCGGGAGTGACGGCGATGAACAAGTCTGTATTATGCACACCGGCATCCTTGAGTGTCTTGATCTTCCTATTGGAGGCGAGCACCGTCATCAGGTCATAGTCACTCGTGATATTGGCGAGTCGCTCATCATCATCATCAATCAGGATCGTATCATGATTGTTGCGTGAGAGCAGTTTTGCCAGATGGGTTCCGATGGCAAAAGCACCGTAGATGATTATTTTCATGATGTTATTGTTTTATCTTTTTTATGGCTTGTTTGATTCCTTCACAGTCAATACCGACGATAGCTTGCAACTGTCCTACCGAGCCATGTTCCACGAAACTGTCGGGTAATCCCAACCGTATGACATGCGGCGTGTATCCGTGATCGTTCATCCATTCCACCACTGCTGTTCCCAGTCCTCCGTTACGGATGCCGTCTTCCACGGTGATGATGTGGTTGAATCGCTTTCCTACCTCCTGCAGTATCTCCTCATCGAGAGGTTTGAGGAAACGCATGTCGTAATGGGCTACAGTATAAGGGTGGTTCTCCTGCTGCAGTGCTTGCAGGGCTTTGGTCACCTCATTGCCGATGGGCCCGATAGAGAGCACGGCGATATCTTTTCCTTCCTGCAGTTGTTGTCCGCGTCCAACGGGAATCTCCTCAAAGTCGCAACGCCAGTCGGTGAGCACACCGCGTCCACGGGGATAGCGTATGACGAAAGTTCCTTTATCCGGCAGTTGTGCCGTGTACATCAGTCGCCTCAACTCCCGCTCATTCAGTGGGGAGGCGATGGTAAGGTTGGGTATTGGTCGTAAGGCGGCCATATCGAAAGCACCATGGTGGGTAGGGCCGTCTTCCCCCACCAGTCCTGCTCTGTCGAGACAGATCACCACGGGGAGGTTCAGGATAGCCAGATCGTGGATGATATTGTCGTATGCCCGCTGTGCAAAAGCACTGTATATATTACAGAAAGGTAGTAGCCCGTCTTTTGCCATACCACCGGAGAAGGTCACGGCATGCCCTTCGGCTATTCCCACGTCGAAGGTTCTCTCCGGCAACTCGTGCATCATGATATTCATAGAGCATCCGGTGGGCATGGCAGGTGTCACTCCCACAATCTTAGGGTTTTGCCGGGCGAGTTCCAAGAGGGTCTCTCCGAAAACATCCTGGAACTTCGGTGGGAGGTTACTGCTGTCGGTCTTGATGCGTTCACCGGTTTCCGCATTGAAACGTCCGGGTGCGTGCCAAACGGGGTCTTCTCCTTCAGCGGGCCTGTAGCCATGCCCTTTCTGTGTATGGAGGTGCAGCAGCTTAGGGCCTTTCATATCCTTTATTTGTCGGAGCATTCTCACCAACTGTGTTACATTATGTCCGTCGAAGGGTCCGAAATAGCGGATGTTCATTCCTTCGAAGATGTTTTGCTGATGACTGATAGCCGACTTCACCGCATTGCTCAGTCGGATAAGTCCTTTACGGCGGTCGTCTCCCAGATACCCGTACTTCTGCAGCAGTCGCGATGCCCTGTAACGCAGTTTGTTGTATGTCTCAGTGGTGTTCAGGTTAATGAGATACTCTTTCATTCCTCCTACCGACCGGTCGATACTCATATTATTGTCATTGAGGATGATGAGCAGGTCGTTGGGCGATGAAGAGACATTGTTCAGTCCTTCGAAAGCCAGTCCACCCGACATGGCTCCGTCGCCGATCACAGCCACCACATGTGTTTTTTTCCTTGAGTTTTTTTCTTTCTGATGTTGTGTAGCAGCCACGGCCATTCCTAATGCTGCCGATATACTGTTGGAGGCATGCCCACAGGTGAAAGTGTCGTACACACTCTCTAAAGGTGAAGGGAAAGGCATGATGCCATGCAACTTACGGTTGGTATAGAACTTATCTTTCCTGTCCGTCAGAATCTTATGGCCGTATGCTTGATGCCCCACATCCCATACGATACGGTCGTAAGGGGTGTCAAAGACGTAATGGAGTGCCACGGTAAGCTCCACGACTCCTAAGCTCGATGCCAAATGGCCTGGGTTTACCGACAACTCGTTGACAATCGTCTGCCGCAGTTCATCACACACTTGCGGTAACTGTTCTACATCCAACTGTCGCAGGTCCTTGGGGATACTAACTTGATCTAATATATGATGGTCACTATTGTTCACTTCTTTATAAGAATTATTTATTTTTAATAAATAACGACATGCAAAGATAATTATTTTATGACAATCATCCAAAAATCCATGCTTCTTTTGTATCAAAAGACGTTTGATGTTTGGAGATAAGGAAAAGATATTTTATCTTTGCATAGATTTTTTGGAAATATTATTAACTATCAATAATTATGAAACAGACAATCTTTTTATCGACAGTGTTTGTGCTTTTCTTGTCATTCTCTGCCAATGCCCAGACTAAAGACGGCGGCATATCCAAGCAGATGCTAAAGGAGATACAGCAGGCACAATCCTATTCTGTGGCCGACAAGGCTCTCTTCAATGCCATGGCAAGTAATAAGATCGATGATCTGGCACAGAATTTCAGTAAGAGAAGTGAGCGTGATACCTATTTCAGTGTGGAGACACCCAAGCAGAGCATCACCAACCAGCGCAGTTCCGGCCGTTGCTGGATGTTCAGTGGTTTTAATGTCTTACGTGCCAACTTTGCCGCACAGTGTGCCAACGACCCGGAGATGAAAGACTTTGGCGGTCTGGAGTTATCTCAGAACTATCTGTTTTTCTGGGATCAGTTGGAGAAAGCCAACCTCTTCCTGCAGGGTGTTATCGACTGTGCTGATAAACCCATGGAAGATACTCGTGTGCGTTTCTTCTTCAAGACTCCGCTCGGCGATGGCGGTACTTTCTGCGGCGTTTCCGACTTGGTAGAGAAATACGGAGTGGTGCCTGCTGAGGTTATGCCGGAAACCTTCTCTGCTGAGAATACCAGTAAGGCAAGTCAACTGATTAAGAGTAAGTTGCGTGAGCAGGGTCTGAAGTTGCGTCAGATGGTCAATAGTGGGAAGAGCAAGGCAGCTGTCAGCAAAGAGAAGCAAGAGATGTTGTGTGTCATTTACCACATGCTCAGTCTGGTCTATGGTGCACCTGTTAAAGAGTTCGCTTATTCTTTTAAGGATAAGGGCGGTAAAACTATCGGAGAGCC
>JAFZPF010000111.1 GCA_017550455.1 Prevotella sp. | reverse complement strand
CAACCCAACCGTGACGAAGAGGGTATCTGCTATTTCCCCCAAAGCAATACCGTGTTTGTCAGTGGTGAGGCTGACGGGCACATCATAGAGTATCAGCTTGACGGGCAAACGACCGGTCGGAAGATGAATATCCCTTCCGTCTTTAAGGTCACTCACGGCAACCGTGGTTTTGAGGCACTGACGTATAATGCCACTACCCACCGTTTCTGGACAACGACAGAGAACACCCTGAAAACAGACGGAGAGAAACCCAATATCTCGAGGAAGATCCCTAACCTTTTGCGCTTCCAATGTTTCAATGATGAACTGCAGCCTTGTGAGCAGTACTGGTATGTGACAGATACATCGGATGTGAAAAGCACAGAGGGTAAGAACACCATCGGCGTGAGCGGATTGGCAGCCCTCGACGACGGACAGCTCGTTGTCTTGGAGCGTGAGGTATATAACACACCTAATAACATCGGGTCGTATGCGCATGTCAAACTTTATGTTGTCAACCCCGCCATGCAGCGAGCCGGTGAGTTACTGCAGAAACAGCTCATCACCCAGTTCCGGACAAAGATCAACGTTACCGACCGCAGTTTCGCCAACTACGAAGGTATCTGCGTGGGTCCAAGACTCAAAGACGGGCGACTGCTACTCATGCTCGTTGCCGACTCACAGGACCAATATCGCGGTTATCTGAAAGACTGGTTCCGAACGGTTGCCGTGGCCGATCTTAATTTCCGTCCGCAATCAAACGTGACAACCGACCTCTCGGCATTGCTGAAAACCATCAATCAGTCTGATGGGGATGTGAAATTGAAAACACCGTCTTTCCTCAGCCATGAGGAGTTACCCAATACAGCACGTTTCCTTGCCGAGCCCCCACAGCCTGGGAGTGGAGCCTTTGAGAACGACGAATATTACTACAACTGGGGTAAGGAACAGCGGCTGACACCACGAGGCAACGAGGCAGCCATCGACGAGTTGCAATGGACATCGAAAGCCTTCAGTCCAGCCGTTGGCTTCGTGATTGATCCGGGTGAGACACCGGAAATATTCAAGTTGGTGGAAGGAGCCCGCAAAGATGCCAATGCCACGAATAAAGTGGCCAAGAACTATTACCGTCGTACGCGTCCTTACGTGTATTATAAAGAACCCTCACTGTTACCGGAAGAAGATGCGGAGAATGAGACATCCTACAGTTATCCCTCCGGGCATAGCGTCCGCGGGTGGGTCTATGCCTTCACGCTGGCACTCGTCGTCCCCGACTCCACCGAGACACTGATAGCCCGTGCTCAGGAATATGCCCTGAACCGTGTCATCTGTGGTCGTCATTACAAGAGCGATGTCGATGCCTCACTCGTCGAAGCTACCGCCGTCATGAGTCGTCTGTTGTCGAATGCTGCCTTCTTGGAACAATTGGAAAAGGCGCGCAAGGAATATGCACGGATGCGGGAGGGTGCAGCCAAGAAAGAATAATCTGAAATCATCTCATCCATATTCCTAACACAGAGATGCAGAGATACAGAGATTATAAAAAAACTATTCTCCGTAACTCCGTGTCTCTATGTTGGAATTTCTATGATAGACCTTTATACCAGCGGATGATGCGCCCGTCATAATGCTCTTCCTTCACTGGTGAAAGCTTATCCAGCAGAAAAGGAGCAGGAGTACCTTTTTCTATCATAAAGGGAGCCGTCTCCACCCGTATCTCATCCCAGAGTCCACAGTCGAGGAACGACTGCAGGGTCTTTCGCCCACCTTCCACGATGAGCGACTGTTGCTGACGCTCATAACACTCATTGAGAATCTGATCGATGCCGTTATCATGAGAGAGCACATAACGGTAAGGTGACGGACCACTCCACTCACGGACATTCAACAACGGATGTTCACGCTCATCGGTAATCCTTCCCACCACTATCGCATCGTATTCCGAACGCAACTGGTGCACGAGCATCTTCGTGTAGGGAGACGATATCGCCAGAGCCTTGCCGTCATCATCCAAGAAACCATTGTTTGTCTGAGCCCATTTCAACAGGATATAAGGACGATGATACTGATGATAGGTGAAGAAGAACTTATTCAGTTGTTTACATTCCTCCTCCAAGACGCCCACCGTCACCTCGATGCCTGCCTCACGGATACGTTGTAATCCCCTGCCCTGCACCTTGGCAAAAGGATCCACACAACCTACCACACAGCGTTTAACACCCTTACGGATAATCAGGTCACAACAAGGGGGCGTCTTGCCATAGTGGGCACAGGGCTCCAACGACACATAGATGGTGGCATCTTTCAGATATTGTTCATCCTCGGGTTTCACCGAGGCAAAGGCATTCACCTCGGCATGTGCCTCACCGCAACGGATATGATACCCTTCACCGATGATACGGTCACCATACACAATGACAGCCCCCACCATCGGATTGGGACGTGTCTGATATCTTCCGTTGACAGCCAACTGCAGGCAGCGGCGCATATACCGTTCGTCAAGTTCTTTCTGATTCATTATCCTATTGATATTATATTTGCAAAGATAAGCATCTTATCTTATTCATAAGCACACATTATTTGTTAAATGTCATTAAAAACACGATGTATGTTTTATTCACCCTATTCTTTTTTATACCTTTGTCAGGATTGAGAAACATAAACCCCATCACTATGACAACTTTTCCGACAGATAAATGGACATACCCCATGCTTTGGAAGATGCTGAGCGAGCGCTATGGTATCAACGAAGCCAAGGCTGTCGTGAGGTATCTGCTGGAGATGAAATACGGACTGTCGCTCACGGATATCCTCTGCGGGAAGACAGACGGTATTGATACCCGCAAGCTGGACAGTGATATGGAGAAACTCTGCGAAGATATTCCCGTACAGTATGTGGTGGGGAAGACGATGTTTGCAGACCGTTGTTTTACCGTTACCCCGGCAGTGCTGATACCCCGGCAGGAGACCGCAGAACTCTGTCGGTGGATCACCGAAGGATGGCATGGGGATACCTGCAGGATCTTAGATGTGGGCACGGGGAGCGGTTGTATCGCCATCACCCTGTCGCTGGACATCCCCCACTCACAGGTGGAAGCCTGGGATATCTCCGAAGAGGCACTCGCCGTGGCCCGTGAGAATGCCGGAGCCTTACAGTCGAAGGTGATGTTCAGACATCAGGATATGTTGGAGGTGTCTGCCACAGACTCCGGGAAATACGATATCATCGTGAGCAACCCACCCTATATCTGTTATCAGGAAAGTCATGAGGTGGATGAACATGTGCTGAAAAACGAGCCTCAACAAGCGCTCTTCGTACCTGATGAGGATCCCTTGCTGTTTTACCGGGCTATCCTCAGATACGCCAAGAAAGCGCTGAAAGAGAATGGGGTGATCTATTTTGAGATCAATCCCCATCACCTTGAGGCATTACAGGAATTATGCACTAGCATAGGGTTTACACAACAGGAAGTGAGGACGGAT
>JAFZPF010000110.1 GCA_017550455.1 Prevotella sp. | reverse complement strand
GTTTTTTGTAAGGAAGAAGAGTGCGCACCCGATGATGGCTACACCGAGTATTCCGAGTAGGGTATAGAGCCATTTCCTCGATTTGACTGGATACTGACGGAAACGCGCGGCATCCATAATCTGACGTGCGGTAGGACGTTTAGCCGGGTCATAGTCGAGACAAGCATGAATGAGTCGCTGGATGTCTGGCGATACTCCGGGAATCTTCGGCAGGGGTACCTCTGGACCTTTCTGTTCATGGCCTCCGGTTTCTCCAAAGGGCACATTGCCAGTAAGGATTTCGCAAAGGGCTGCACCAAATCCCCAAATATCACTTTGCGGCATGGGCTCTACGCCTTCGTGGAAACGTTCGGGAGCCATATAGGCCAATGTGCCGCTGTTCTCATCATCGTAATAATATAGATGTTTATTGCGTCCGAAATTGGCAGAGATACCAAAGTCGGTGATGGCATAGTTATTATTATCGTCGATGAGTACGTTAGCGGGTTTTACATCTTGATGAATGATGGGTGGCTTGCTGTCGTGCAGATAACTCAGTCCGGATGCTACGTCACTGATGAATTTCCACAGTTCTTTGGGGTCCTTCATATGGCCTATGAGGTTAGCTGCTGATCCTTGTTCGCAGTAGGGCAGCACCAGATAGGGCGTATCATGGTATATGGAGAAATAGGTGGGGTGGATAAGGTTTGCATGATGACAGTTGAAGACAATCTTAAACTCATCACGGAACTGCTGTTCTCCCTCTATATCCAACGCGTTTTTCGGACGGTAGATCTTGATGGCTACACGTAATCCCTGCAGCTCCTCCACCACCTCGTCGGTCAGTGGCTCCGGTTGAAAGAGTCGTTCACGGTCGTTTACCGTATTGGCGTCTAATGCCAGCCATACGTCTGCCGATCCTCCCTCTGTGCTCAATGGCCGCAACAGTTTGTAACGTCCATCGAAAAGTTCGCCTTTCTGGGCGATGTGTCCTAAATCGATCATTACTCAGATTATTTTAGTTGGATCTTTTCCCCTTCTTTTAACTGAGAAAAGATATCTTTATTATTCATTTTGGCTAAATTAGCATATTTTATACCGAATTCCTGCGAGATGCCATAGAGTGTATCACCTTTTTTCACTCGGTAATAGTCTTGTGCACCCGTATATTTGTTCTTTTTCTTGGCGATAAACACGATGTCTCCCTCATGGATGTCTTTCTCGCTGCCTACCTCATTATATTCGAGTAGTTTTTCCTTAGGAATATCGTATTTCATGGCGATGCTTGACAGCGTCATACCTGGGTAAAGAATGGTACACCGTACATCGTTGATATCCACCACATAGCGTTTCACGGCATTGGCAACGGTCTCTTCCTCTTCCGACAACTCGTCATCGGCCGCCTGACAGGAAGCATCGAACTTCGCCTTTTGGGTGGCTGTGGCCTGACGGGTAATCACCACGGTCTTACCGGCACGCAACTTCACACCACCGTTTAGCTCGTATAATCGGTAGGAATCGATGAAACCGATGAGGGCGATGGCATAGGTAGTGGCTGTTGCATAGCCTGCTTTCTGCAGTCCGATAGCCCATCCACGGTAGTCATAGACACTCTTGGAGAACAGACTGCGGTAGCGGCTATTGTTCTTCAGGAAGAGAGAGTGGTCGCGGAATGACTCTGCAGCACTGCTGTACACACGGAAACGACTTTTATTAGGTTCGTCATCCCATGCCTGATAGATAGGTCCTGTCCATCCGCCGAATGCCTTGATGCCAAAGTGGTTGTTCGCATTCTTAGTCAGTCCGCTGCGCCCTGCACCCGATTCAAGGATACCTTGCGCCAGTGTGATGGTTGCCGGTATGCCAAACTGTTTCTCCTGGTCGAGGGCAATATCCTTGTATTTACTGATATAGCTGAGAATATCGGATGATGATTGTGCCTTGAGTGTGGTGACGGCGAAGAGCACAAGGATTATAAGGAGTGTACGTTTGCTGAGTGTTTCCGGTGTCAGCATCGGCCTACTGATCTCCATATAATCTTGAGATTCGCGGATCATGTTTTGAGAAGCCCGTTGACTCCAGCGGTATATATCATCGACCCTCATCTGCGTATCGCTGTCAATCTCACCGGTAGGAGAGAGATACTGCCATTGTTGAAAATTCTTAATGGCTTCTTTTGTATCATCATCCATCTCACCGGTTTCGGGGATGATTGTCCAGCGACGGTGGAGATACATACTGATGGCGTTCAGCTTTTGCTGAACATCCTGAATCATTCTACTATCGTAGAAAGCTAACCGAGGATAGATAGGGTTCTCGTGATTATATTCCATATCAGTCATCTAAGTTTTTAAGTGTTACGATGATGGGCATGGCGATACATGACTTGTTGGTGATGCGCTGCTGCATCAGTGTGTCAAAAGATATATTTACAGCATGCTCATAGTTGGTGCGATCTTTGAACGAGAGGTCGATATAGAGTCCACGCTGAAGACCGTGTTCACCTCCGACACCTTCAACGGAGATGTTAATAAAGATGCGATTGAACTCCTCGAGTCCAAACTCTGCGATGATCTCTTTTCTGAGGAAAGCATCGATGTCCATACGGGTGTATAGACGATCGTTCGTCAGAGAGTAGTATCTCAACAGTTCATAGCGCTCATCAGCAGAAGCCTTGTCTGTGCCGCCCATACCTGATGCCACTACAGTAGCTTTTTGTTCTACGCCGGGGAGATCCTTACAGTCCATTGTCTCTCCCACGCGCGGTGCATTTCCTGCAGCTCCCTTGGTGGTGATGAAGCGTACGCTCGTATTCATGATGGCTGAAGAGCTATCCATATTCTTCATTACGTAAGTACCGCTGTCGAACTTGAACTGTTGGTTCTGCAACCCCACACTCTTACCCAACTTGTTAATGGTTTCCCGCAGTTTCTTGAGAACCTCACCATCCCTGATACTGTTGTATTCGATGAAGGCATAGTAGTCGTCGATAAAACGGTTGTAGAGATTCCTCACATCTCGATAAAGATCGGCGTTATTGTAGCACTTGGCATCGAAGTCTCTCACAAGGATATCATCTTTGTTCATCGAGAATCCCTGACGGTTAGACTCCGTGCTTGTCTCAAGGATATCGAGAAAGAAGGAATTTTCGTCACCTTGGAGTTTAGCTATAGGTTGTGCCTGTGTGAGCATGATATTATTCACTTCGATGTTTGTGACAGGCACCACTCCCAAAGTGACGGAGCAGTCGTCGGGAACCACATATCCTTCGGGAAAGTCCATCCTGAGCCATATCGTGTTCTGTTTAAAGATGTCGAGCGCCTCGTTTTCCAGCGATTTCTGGAATAATCGGGGGTATGCACGGTGCTTGTACATGTCACGGTCTTTGGTAGCATCGGTGAGATACAACAGGGTGGTGTCGGTCATGCTGAGCAGGTTCTCTTTCCAGCTCTCTATAAATGAGAAGTAGTTACCCGATACCTGTTGCGCATCGAAGGGATCAGCCATCTCAATCTTCTCCATTTCCGACATAGAGGCGAAGTTGATTTCCACACTCTCTGGTCCGACATAGACATGTTCTGGAACAATACCTTGAGTGCCTCGCAGCATAAGTGAGAGTCCTTGAAGGCAGTTCACTCCAACTGGTGTGCAGATACCTATCCATAGGCTGTTAGCCTTATCTAGATCAACCTTTACGTTTCCTCCGGGATATCGCAGACATCTGTGGTTCACCAGATACAACTCGCTGTAGGGCAGTATGGCAGTATTGAAAATCGGGATATACTTTAGTTGTACGTCCTTTACAGGTGATTTATAGCTGAATGAAGCCCCCGACTCGATGAAGAATAAATTATTGTTGTCGGCGGTGAGTGTCGGTTGTATCAGACTGATTGCCGGCATGGCGTTTACCTCTTTGCGTGGGATAAAGTCCGTGCAGAAACGTTCTACGATTTGCTGGAACATTCCATCTGCGTAATCCTGTATTTTGGACGTCTCACTGACCAATGCCACCAGCATGATCTTTGCCATCGGATCAAGTTGATAGATGTCAACAGCTTCCGGCAGGATCTGTTGCATGGTTGCTATGGCTTCATTGATTCTTTTCTCTAAATCTACATCCATGGTTGATTATATTTGTCGTTTAACCGTAGGCTCCACGAGGAATACCACGACTTTTCGGTAGGGTCGAAGAACACCTAATCCATCGTCGATACCACCTTCAACAATTACGTTTACTGCATATTTTGATGCGACACGCCGTTTACGACGTTGTCGCTGAGATGCTGCATCTAGTTCGATACTTACCGTAACATTCTTTAGCATCGGTTCATAGGCCGCCAAACTCTGCTTGATACTGTCTTCACATTCCTTCTTGGTTATTTCGTTGTAAAGACTGGATGTCTTGGTACCTTGACTGGCGTTGAACTCACGATAGTGAACATTGGAGAACTCATGATTCCAATACTCGAAGCCAAAATCCAAGTCCGCTTCAAAGTCTCCTCGTGGGGTGAACACGATGAGTTCTACCAGATTGTCGAGCATCTGTATGCGGTCCTCAATGTTACGCAGCAGTTTTGTGCCCGAATCAATAAACTGTATGGGTGTACTGACGAATCTCATATCTGTTTACCTTCCCAGAAACGACGTGGATCGGGCTTTGGCTCCGGCTTCGGCTGTGGGGGTGGAGGAGGAGCGGGCTCTTCTTTCTTAAGTAAGCTGAACTTGTCAATCTTCTCAGTGATAGCGTAACACATTCCCAACCCCTGCTTGATGCGAATATAGGCAATCCGATAGTTGAAAGGTACTCTTGTGTAGTTACGAAAGACCTCAGCATCTTCCAACGTAAGCACATTGTCGAGATCACAAGCACAAGTAAAGGTTCCCACTACACGTTGAACAGCCGACAACAGTTGCTGTGGTGTCATGGTCTCTTGTTCGGTGTTAGCCATGATAAGCATCTGTTGTACTACTGGCCAGTATATGCTGATGGCATCGTGAGCTCCGGTCTCTATCTGATTACGTGTCTTACTGTCGATAGTCTGCAACAAAGAAATAAACTGACTGTGCAGTTCCATGAACTTATTGTGGGCCGACAAATAAAGGCAAGGAGGAACAAAGTTGACATTATCCTCTCTCCATCCTTCATCGTAAACAATTCGTCCGATAGGTACAGCGTGGTCACTGATGGCTTGATTAGGTCCGATGAGTGAGAACGTATAACTGGGTTCCATATATCCGTTGTTACCTTCTTTCCAATCTTCCGGCTCTACGCTGATAACCAGGAACAGTTCTCTCGTATCGTCTACGTTGGGTATCTCTACACGTGTGTCAAACGAATTGGAGTATTGGGTGTTATACTTGACGTCAATAATATCTCCCGCACGGGTAATAGCCATACATGAAAGCGACTCCACCTCGACAAATCCTCTTGAGATGCTCAGTGATAGTTTAAAAGGATGGGTGGGGGTAAACAGACCGAAGCGGCCTCCAGCAGCCACGGCAATACCATGACTGATTGATTCCTCCATGTATTGGTCGGCAGCAAGCAGCACCTCATCGGTGAGACGCATGCCTTTTTTCCAACTGATTCTTTTAGGCATAAGTATGTTATTATAGATTTGTATTATAATTCAAATAGTTAAAGATCTTCTCATCGTTCAGTCTGACAGGCGGATAATCCTGTGTGACAAGGAAGGAGATCTCCTCCTCAACACCTAGGAAATAATCTCGTATGAACAACCGCAGTTCCTCAATCTCATCAATGAACTGCAGGAAGTGTTCATTACACTCCTCGTCCGACCAGTAGGCAATCCTATATACGGCAACATGCTCATGGTAACTGTTATCAACATAACAATTGCCGATGACTGTATTGAGTTTGTCGTCATAGCGAGGTCGTTCATCAACCATCTCCCGATCTTCCTGCACTACTTCTATGTGCAAGTTCTCTTTCAGAAAGATTTTCCTTAGCAAGAATGTCAATAGTGTGCGGTTTCCCCGGAGGTTCTTACATTGAGGCAACAAAGGTATCAACTGACGAATGAATCGGTTTTTCTTTTGTTCATCAGTCATTTCGTCTCCCAGGATCTGCTGCATCACAACGTTACTTTGGGTATATTCCTCTGCCTTCGCCCTGATGTTTGCCCTTAGGCGGAAGAGCAGCACATCGATGGGGGAGAAGAAACGAAAAGCATCTGTTTTCTCCTGTTCTTGCTTGTCCACCTCGTTATGGAAAGCTTCTGCCTCATTATTAACAGGTAGGTTGTCGAAGCGGTCGATAGGGTGGAACATGTATTCCGGTAGAGAGTTGTAAATACTCATCCTACCCAGTGTGGCATGGAGTGCATCACTGTCGTACATCTCTTCCAATTCAATAACATCTCCGTAAGTATTGCGTTTGTGCAATCCTTGCAGCGAGATTTTGAATTTTCCTTTCGGGAAGTAATTCAGTAATATCTCAGCGTTGATGTCCGGTGGTAGTATATATGGCATCCTCTTTCAACATTAATAAGCATCGGCGGAGAGTTCCACATAGAACACCCCATTCTCTGTTGATACTTTGAGGACATCGTACAATGGTATGCCTATCTGCTTGAGCGTAAGCTGCTGATAGGGGAACCGGTCGTCGATATTCTCAAAGAAATGTTTATGAATGAGCGTGCGATAACTAAGTTGGCGCAGTTCCTTGTTCTTCTTGATAAATCCCTCAAGCTGTGATTCAGGCAGCATCACCTCGAATTCCTTCTGTGGATAGTCTGTTGCGACGATATCGATAAACTTATTGTTACACATGTTGATCTCTACATTCTCTGCTTTCAGGATCGATTTCAGTTTGGTGAGCACATCCTCTACAAACTGAGTAGCAGAAAGTTCTGCACATGGTATGACGTTATTCCATTGCTCGTGAGCAGGACAGATTTTCTTCCATGAAGAGATCTTGTAGATATTCATGGTGTTTGTCATACCCTCGTAGCGGAGCATCTTGCCTTGCAGGGTCTTGAACGGCGTGAACGTTGTCACCTCACTGTTCTCTTCCTCTGCCGTAGTGTCCATGTGGATGATTTTCATGGCTTCCTGTACCTGAAGGGCACCTACAATAGAGGCGCTGATAGGCGTCGTCGCTACGCGCCCCTGGGAAGTCTGAGAACGTACTACATCGGCGCAGCCTGTACGAAGCATGATGTGATTGAATTCATCTCTGGAAAGACTGCATTCATAACAGCTGATACCTGGAGCATAAACCTTCACGGCACCGGTCATATTCTCAATACTCCCGTCGATCCAGTTCTTACCAGCGCGCATCGCTAAACGGTTCAGTTGATAACGGGCAATACGACTGTCGAGACATCCTATGATTACGTCCACCGAGCGGTAGATACCAAATCCAACTTCCGAAAACAGATTACCAACGATGGGTGTGACCTCTATCTGTGGATTGATCTCTCGTGCGCGTTTTGCCACGATCTCCGCCTTGTAGGAATGGTTATAGGCATCTTCTTCACGGAAGAGCACCGATCGTGTGAGATTAGAGAGCTCTATCCTGTCGAAGTCGACAACATAGATATGACCAATACCGAACAAGGCCAGGTTTTTAACCACCTCATTACCTAATGCCCCACACCCAGCAACGAGCACACGGGCATTCTTCACCTTGTCTTTCTTGAACCAAGAGAGTAGCGTATAGACACCCTCTCCCCATTCATACTTTTCTTTTTCCATATCTCGTTACGACTCTATGTATTCAAAAGTGGTATCGCCAACCATAAAGGTATCCGCATTATTCAGAATGACTGGTTTGTTGGCAGGCAGATTCGTGCGGACATTAAAGACCACGCCGTCAGCTAATGGTGTCAACATTGGCAGTGAACGTGTGGTATCGATATGCAGCTGTACATGCTTGTCTGCCACCTTATTTGCTTTCTCCCAGTTCATCTGGATCTCGCATTCATTGGTCTTTCCGATAGTAACCTTGTTGCCGCCACCAGTTGCGTTCATCCACTTGTGGATAGGAATGCGCTGTCCGGCCTTCATACCATTCTTGATGACGAGGAAGTAACGCTCAGCTAACATACGTACGGTAACCAACGATGCTCCGAGACCACCACCATAGATAACGAAGTCGAGCAGCATGTTCAGCCAGCCCATACTTGAACTGATGGCGCCACCGAAGTAAAGCACGATAAAACCGATGATGGCAGAGATACCGCCGCCGATGAGGGCACTCTTAGTAGGTATTGATGACTTGATGGTAAGGCTCAATGTCATACATATTGAGAAGATAATATAGGCAGGCAGTGAGCAATACCACGGGATGTATGTCGTTCCCACGGCTGACAGAAGCAAGCAGAAGATGATTCCTCCGACAAGCATGGCCAGGAAACCAATGACTCCAGACAAGAGCGAGAGTCCTACAATCTTCATGTATACCTTAGCGTCCTTCTTGCGATACTCATCATTGTAACGGAATACCAATGACAGGAAGAAGCCGAGAAGCAGACCAACCGTCAAGAGGGCTGATACTTTGGCTCCGCAGTCTGTCACCATGTTTGTCTGATCATCCTTGAGATAGAAGGTATTGGCAATGGCTCTGCCCAGTCCACCGAACATGCCACGACCGGTAAACTCGAAAATCATCCAGCTGACCAGACCGGCGAGAACACCTGCCAATGTCTGATAAGTGTCACGCAAGGATGCAGGACTGAACATTTCTTTGACATCTACATGATCCTGAATACCCTCTTTACAGTTCTGACCATATTCCACACATTTATAACCATTCTGCTGCCAGCAGCCTACGTGCATGATATGCTTACATTTCATTACCACTTTCTGTCCGGGTTGGATATCCTGACGGCAGTAGTGACAGATACGACGTGTAACACCTTCTTCAGCAACATAGGGTTTATAGTATTTATGTGCGAACTGTTTTGACTTGATAAATGGTATGAGCACCTTCATGATCAAGAAGAAGATAATGAAGGTAAGGATAGCTACCAAGAGGGCAACCAGAATCTTTGTCAAGGCATCGCCGGTGCTTTCTGCACGTACGGGCCATGGCGTTTCAGCAGAACCGATGGAATAATCACCACTGCCGGCTTCCATACCCTTCCATTCTGCTGCATAATTGACACGGCCGGTATATGCCTTGTCGTCAGTTGCCCTGTAAGTATATGCGAAGTCGTACATCGCATCGTTAACCACTTCTTGGAAATTACTGAGCACATTACTCAGGTCGGCAGATGGCCTGTAAGCACCCTGTCGGTCGGTCAATACCTGTCCCTCTGCATTACGGGGAGCAGACACACCCTTCAATGTCAGTTCAACATTCTCATCCACCCCGACACCTGTATAATAGAAGGCATATACTTTCGGAACCAGATGGGTGGCGTTAGACTGATAGTCGGTTACCTCCACGAAAGTAATAGGCTCATCCTCTGGACGCATGTTTCCTTCTGTGAATATGAACAGCAGGTTTTTGTCTTTTGCCTGGAGGGCACGGCGGTTAATGCTGGCATTCTTTACGTATCCTCCCTTTGTGCGTACCGACTCTTCCAATTCGGCTTTTCCATCGCTGAACTCTGCCAGTTTCGAATAGAGTGCGCCATAGAAGTATTTCTTGTCGGAGTGTGCCATGAACTTATCCTTGAAGCTAGGTAGGTTCTTTTTCGTCACTAACTGACTAGAACTGACATCCTCACCGAAGAATGACAAGAACACACAACTGTCGGGTGCGCTCTCCACCAGTTTTCCAAATGCTTCATAGATCTGTCCCTTACCAGCTTCAGGTATACTCAGGTCTACGAGTACAGAAATAGTAAAATCACTTGGGATACGTTGTCCGGAACTTAAGGAGAAAATTTTACGACGATCCTGAGGAATGGGTACACCATCCTCGTTGATGATCAGATGCTTTTCCAGATTGGCAACATTGATGTCTTTACATGGCTTGCCATTCGCATCAAGCACCTTGAGGTACAAGGTAACACTATCCTTACCTTCTCCATATTCATACTTCTTGTCGCAGAACTGGATTTTTGATACTTCCTGGGCACTCATTGTAAGTGCGAACGCCATCAAGGCGAATATAGTTAAAACTTTCTTCATCATTTTTATCTGCCTTTTTTAGTCCATGATTTTAAATCCTCAAGTTTCTGCACGCCGTAATAACTCTCATAACTACAGAGGTCATCCGACATTACGGGGATAGAAGTGAGCACTCCTTCAGCAGGAACATAGACAAGTACAAACTTAATGTCATCCAATTTACCTGCCAGGATCTTACGTATGGATGGAATACTGAAATGTGGTGTTACCACAAAGCAACCCACTAACTGCGCATTTGCCTCGTTGTCCTTGTCTGAAAGACGTTCTGCAGTGTACTCGGTTAACTGGTCTTTCTTGTTGGCTTGACCATAGATATATCCTGCGATACCATTGGCCTGATTGCTCAGAGCCATACATAAGTCAATAACCATATCCTTTGTTACATTGATCCCGAAACAGGTAGTAGTATGTTCTTTAGCATCTGCCAGTGTATTGAAGCATAACGAATGATCGAGGCTCTTTGGCTCCGGAGTTTCTGTTTCTTTCGATTCCATACTCTTCATTGCCCACTGATACCACTCTTCCAACGAATAGAGCTTCTTCATATCGTTTCTCGTATTGAGTGTCATATCACGATGGTAGGTAAAGATACCGGTTTCCATGGTCGGTGTCAGTGTGTCGATGACAAGGGCGGTGAGGAACTTTGGATGCTGAGGATGCTTCAACTGGTCCTGAACATTACTGTCAGCATTACTGAAGAATACCGTCAGTCCAGGATGAGAGTGTACCCAGCAGGTAAGGTCATACTGCAGGTTTGTCTCCCTACGCAGTTTTCGTAACTGTTCCAATATTCTCAATTTGATGATACCGCCGAAATTCAGTTCATACTCGTCGAAGACGGCATCTTCACCAGGCAGAATGATATGCTCAAGCGATACATAGTATTCATTGTTCTCCGCATCAAATACCCAGCGGCCGAGTACCATACAGCCATACTCTTTGGCATTTTCTGGATCTTTCCGGTCAGACAGGTACATGTTATAGATATCGATGATACATGTATCTTTGATATACATACGGCGGACGGCCGACTCATAGCAGCAGTCTTCCAAATCAATCTTCATATAATGAGGATTGTCTATCACATCCTCCAGACTCTGTTTCTTTAGAATCGTTGCTGTCTTACGACGGACAACGATGCCAGCCTCACCAGGCTTTGCAGCGGTCTGTGGAGTGATTACCGGAGCCGGTGTGTATTTCTTCTTTTTCTTACCAGCACTTACCAAAGCCCAGATAATCAAGATCAGGGCCAGTAAACCAGCGATGAGACCACCGATGAGTCCCCATGGTAAGTCATTATCCTCTTTTTTGCCCTTTGTATTCACCTCACGATCCAGAACATTCAGACTGGTCTCTACTCTTCCAAGTTTATCGTTTAATACAAATTCCAAACTGTCGCGACAACCTGCGGAGTCGGGGATGATCACGCCATTGTACTGTTTCATAAACTGGTCGACCATTGGCGCAACACCTTCTTTTAACTTGTTCAGTTCTTCTCGTTCACGAGAAATAAAACCAGCCAAGTCATTTTCTTCGGCATAGGCTTTACGATCCTTCCAGTTGCGCAACTTGTCGGTATGCGCATCCACCTCTTCGGTCTTCGACTGAATGGAAGCTTCACTTAGATAAGGAATATCCTCCACATATTGTTTGAAGGAATTGATTACCTCGTTCAGCGATACAGTTTTCGGCACATAACGATGTTGCCGGAATTTCTTCTGCGCCGATGCGTTTACACTGATGGTAAGCATCGTGAATAGCAGAATTGCAATTACATGTATTCTTTTCATATAGGTTATATTATCCTCGTATTATTTATCCTTTGTTGGCGTGTCACCAGACCTCTTTGCCTTCTGCAAACGTTTATATTTTGATGGAATTTGGGCATTGAGAGAATTCCTGTTGCCTGGTGTGATAGAAATCTTTGGTGCAGATGATGTGGCATCCGTGGAGCCTGTTCCGGCTACCTGACCTTTTCTCCCTGCCAGAATGTCACGCAGACGCTGTTGTGCGGCTTTGCTCTCTTCCGACTGAACACGACCTGTCGGTTGTTCGGGCTGTGGGGAAGGCTGAACGGGTTGCTGTGGCTGCTGCGGCTGTTCGCCTGTTTGCTGAGACTGCTCTCCTTTCTGCTGCATCATATTGGTGGCGTTTTTCACCTGTTGGTTCACTTGTTGGTTCATCTGCTGCACTTGTTTGTTGATTCCTCGTTGAACCT
This sequence comes from Prevotella sp., assembly GCA_017550455.1. Taxonomy (GTDB): domain Bacteria; phylum Bacteroidota; class Bacteroidia; order Bacteroidales; family Bacteroidaceae; genus Prevotella. The sequence goes on along the minus strand of JAFZPF010000110.1, from coordinate 20,676 downwards.
CAGCCTGGGCTTGTTGTGTCATCTGTTTGCCTATCTGCTCCAACGGTCCGCCCATCCCTTGTAGCGGATTACCCATCTTTGCCATCGGGTTGGCTTGATTGGCCATATTCTGAATATTCTGCATCATCTGTTGCTGCATCATCTGCTGCATCTTTTGCATCTTATTGTTCTTGATGGTTTGCAGCATCTGCTTGCCACCCATCAGGAGTGCGAACAATCCACCGAGACCGCCGATGAGCCACATCATGTTTTTCTTCTCCTTGCTGGCAGACTCAGCCTGAGCAGCCTGGATAGAATCCTGACGGGCCTGCGCGGCTTGAGCTTGCTGTGCTGCCTGTGCGGCAGCGGCTTGCTGACCAGCATCCGCCTGTTGTTCCATCTGCTGTTTCTTATCATCATAAGCCGCCAGAACATCGGTAATCTCTTTACTTACTGCTTCATCCGTCACCTTGAAGCGCAATTCCCGTAACATTGATGCCTCATGGGTAAGCTCTTCAGGAAATGGTACCTTCGTCACCTTCTCCAACATCTGCTTGAGCGAGTTGATGCGGATATTTGCTTCATCGACAGGAGAGATACCTTCATCGATCAGTTCTTCTGAAGAAATAACGACTTCACCTTGCTGGCCCTGACCGCCAGCTGTTGCTCCACCGGTGCCACCGCCACCTGACTTAGCCTTTACTTTCAGCGTTCCACATTGTGCGAATACCTTATAATGGCGTTTACCCTCGTAGTGAGCCAGATAAAGAGGAATAGAGATTTCCGCCTTGTCAGAGCTTACATTAAACTGCAGGGAGGGATTGTCCTGCAAAAGATAATAGCCATCTGATGATTTGCTGTAATGAATGTCAATGGGCACCATGAACGCCGATGTGGCTATACCGTCGAACTTTACGTCACGGTAGTTGCCCGTACGGTCGAAGATGACCACTGTTACCTCGTCCAACTTCTTGTATTTCTTCAGATTGGCCTCACTCAGTTTCTTTTGCACGCCGTTGAACCTCAGGTTCAGTTGTCCGCTACTCAGTGACTGACTATAGTTGACGATAAGACGGTCACCATGTGAGGAGAACAGCGTGTCCTTCACTTCCTTGGCTGAAGTTCCCATGCTCCATACCAAAAGGATCAGTAAAGATGTGGCATAGCACTTCATCCGTTGACTCATCATAGACTATTAATACGGTTGTAACGTTCTACAATCTTGTTTTTATAGTCACCACCCTTCTTCCATTGTGCGGCATGCTTGCTGCACTTGGCGTCTGTACAGCAGTTATAGAGAGCGTTCACCTGTGACATTACGCTGGCTTTAGCCTGTTTGCGGTTGTTGCTGCTATAGACTCTCTTGTAAATATCGTCGAGGCGGTGATAAATCTGTTGTAATGACAGATTGCAGTAGGAACATCTATGTCCGGCGACGGGAGCGCGATGACGACCGCAGTCACGCTCAACGATCTCTATGCCATCGAGTTTAGTCTTCAACTCGTTGTAACGACGATAGCCGGCATCACCTTCGCCCCATCCATGAGAACTGATGATACCATCAATCTTTGCCTTCAGATTATCAATCTGTTTCTGATAGGCAGCCTTTTGCTTGTCAACGGAAGTTCCATGACTCTTGTTAGGACAAACACCGGTACGCGTGATCTCACGGATAAGTCGCTCACACTCACTGTTCATATTGGTATATTCCGCACTGGGCTTTAAAGCAGCCTCGATATCGAGTTCTATAATCTGCTTTTCCAAGAGGATCAGTTTCTTACCTTTATACTTAGCGATGTAGATAGGCAGTGTCACCACCTTTGTTGCCTCGTTCTCTACTCTAACGTTAGGCAAAGACTGTTTGTCAGAGGGTCGCAGTTGCATGACAGTACCCAGTTCTTCACTGCACGGGTCAATCACTCGTTTGCCTTTCGTTCCACCGAAGGTCTTGTCAAACTGCATCTTTGGAGACAGTTTCTTTACCTGCTTCTCTGTATAAGAACGGTTAAACAGAATAAGTACCTTCGACTCACTGAGGTTCTCCAGTTCAATGCTTACCTCACCTTCACCATCGCTGGCCTCATTGAGGTTGATAAAGATATTACAATACGACAAGCTGATCATTTCTTTGTTATGATCATTGCTTAGCGTGACCTTTCTCTGTTCGTCTGCCATGGCGCCTAATGCCACTAAGCAGAGAAACATACATATCAATGATTTTCTCATAGTGTATTTCTTTTTATTCACTTCACACGTATCTTTCTCAAATACTCAATGACTTACGTATTGGTTTTTGTCCGTCCGGCTTTGTATCCTCCACCACTGGCTTCGGGGCGGGAGGCTCTGGCTTATCCTGGGCGAACTTCACCCATCCATTGGGTTCTCCTTCCTCACGCACCCATTCAGCCACTCCCTGATCTTCAGGATAGGGATAGGTGTTCTGAGCGTGATACATCTGGTATTTCAGATAACGCTCCACACGCAATACCAAGTCCTTGATAGAGGCAAGAACACCCATCTCCTTGATGGTCAGACATACATGTCCTTTGAAACTGCCTGAATAACGGATGTTGGGATGCCAGATGTCTGAGATAAAGGTAAAGATTGGATTGCCGTCAGCCGATGGATAGTTATTAGGTAATATCACACTCATTTTGTGCAAATCACCGAAGATCGGTTTACGGGGTTTCTCTTCTCCCTCAACGCCAATAATACTCTTGCAGCGATATAATATCTCATATTCAGTGGGAAGTCCTGTAGGTGTCTTTCTGCGGATGATATACGACAATGAAGGCTTGAAGGGATTGGCACTCTCGCGCTTTCTTTTCTCGCATAGTGCATCCAAGTCTTTCCATTCCTGGAACAGACGAGCGTCACGGCCTTTCAGCTCTTTCTCATTTATTTTACTTATTGCTGGATTCATATCTCAATTATCAATTATCAATTATCAATTTTCTATTTCCCTTATCCTGCAATAGGTACAGAAATCAGATGCAGATGATCCAGCGGTTGGATATCATAGTCGATAAGTGCCATCTCACGACCATCCTCATCCTCGAATTCCAATACGGCAGGCTCCTCGTCACCATCCATCAACTTACCCAATAGGTATTGGATGGGGTTGCCGCCATTGTCCATCTTCGGCAGTTCAAAAACTTGGATAATACTGTCTATCTGCTCACGAACGGTCTTGTTCGGATCAGTCACTTTTACTTCAATCTCGTCATACGCGGTGCCGTCGATCGTCAGCATCACGATAAACTCTTCTTGATAAAATTCTTGGTCAGTCATATTGTTATTATTTTTTTGTTATATATTATTTGATTCTATAGTCTGAATAGTGTATTATCTCTTCAGAATTCTCGAGAGAATTGTCTGGAAAAGTGTATCTTTGGCCGGGCTTTTAATAGTCTTTTCTTATGAATTCTCGAGAGAATTGCTGAGCATTGTATACCATTGCTTCCTTCAAGGATTATCAACACGGAGATACGGAGTCATTGTCAACCTCATGTCAACCTTTGTCAACCTCCGACAGGTTGCAAAGCCGCTGCTACAAAGGGTTTTGACAACCTGACAACCTATTTTTGAAAAATTACTAGTGTTATAATAATTTATGGCAGGTATTTCCTTGCTTAGGATGGTTACCAATCCCATGCCTCTTCATCTTCCTGATCGAAGTTTTCGCTTCGATAGTATTCGTTGTCATTGAGGAAAACCAACAACTGATATGTATCCGCAGGCATTACCTGAGGTATCGGCATCTCGTCACTCTTGAAGACGATCTCATATTGGTTGGCCCGTGTATCTATGCGAAGCATGATATCTGCTTTTTCAACAGCATTCATCATAAAATACTGTTTAAAGAACTGTGGGGCAGTCTGCTCGTCGAACCAATAATACAAGGAGTAGTTGTCTCTTCCTACCTGCCAGTTTACGCATAAGCGTTTTGGACATCCTGCCTCATGGTATTTCAGAAGTCCGTCATCACATAACTGATCGTGGGTTCCGTCATACCGTTCAACTCTGATGTCATCGAAATCTAAATCGTCAAAGAAGAGGTCTTCATCGTCATAAGGTTGCCACTGCTCGCCATCGTAATACTCCTCTAATCCGATATAGCGATAGCGGTATTGGATCATCCAATCGTCAAAGAGGTCGAGAGGGGGGAGCCCTTTTTCTTCAAGATGTACTTTGATGTCTTCATTTTGTTCTATGCTCAGTCTGCAATATTCTTCAAGACTAACTCCTTGAAGGTATGCTCTCACTTGTTCTTCATTAATCTCTTCCCCCTTAAACCAATTAAGCAGGGTAGACTGATAGTTTCCTCGTAACCACACGGCCACTCCTCCGTAAGGGGCTATACCTACAACGATAAACTCATAGAGCGGTTCTCCGTCTTTATCTTTCCGTTGCCAGAGCTGTTCTATCTTTTCTTTATCAAGAAGGGCCTCCAGTGAGTAAGCTTTCTTTTCGGTCATGGAACCCCATTTCAGACTGATACTGACAGGCATCGAATAAGTGTGCCTACTGACAACGATATAGGCTGTTGCATCACCCCAATCTCCTCGTCTAAAGTTACCACGGTTGATGAGTCGTGGCTCTTTCCCGTCTTCAAGATTCAGGAATCCCCGAAAAACCACTACCGGGTAATAACGGGGCATACTTTCAGAAGTCTGGTAAGTGTAATCCATGAGTTATTTGTTAACATAGGGAATTGCCGGTGCCTTATACTTATCTGACACCCCCATTCGATCAATATTCTTGTTATATATCGACACCTCAGCCAGTCCGATGGAAACAGAAGAGGCAAAGAGAGACCTGATATTATTGCTGGCAGACAGGGCATCAATGGCGCGGACTCCTCTTCCGTACTTTTTCAATGCAGCTTCCTGTGCACGCCTTGCCATCTCTTTCTCTGTAGCTGCTTTAAAGGCCTGCTGCTTGGCTGCCTGTGCCGTTTGCTCTGCCACTTCTTTTTTGCTCCTCTCTATTCCTGCATATAAAGCATGGTCCTCTACTTGTTGTTTGGCTTGATCTTTGGCTGTTTTTGTCGTCGCTGCTTTAACTTGTTGTCTGGATTCAAAAGCTAATACATTCTCTTTGGCCTCATTTACAGCAGCTTGTTTTGCTTCTGTATTTGCAGCTTTCATGTTGTTTACGTATTTCTTATAGGCAGCTTCAGCAGCTTCGCGTTTAGAAGCATTACTAACAACAGCCTCTCCCGCATTATCCATATTCTTAAGGAATAACTTCTCTATAAAATTTCCACTTTTTCGAGCAGTCTGTACAGCAGCCTTCCCTCCTTTGAAATAGTTTGCCCCGGTCATTGTCAAGACAGCTCCGACAGTGGCATTCACACCGTGGCTTTCTGCATAATAGGCTTTACGCTGCATCTCTTCGGTCATCCATTTATCTTTCCAACCGATAACATTTCCATTTTCATCATATATCGCCTCATCTTCGCCTGTTGCTCCTTCAACGAAGAATTCTACATTATTCTCAAACCCTTCTACTGCATGTAAGCAGGAATCAATAGCACTTACTGCTGTTCCAATGACAGGAGCAGCACCACCTACAGCAAGAATCTCATGCCTATCCTCCCAGATAGCATCTCTAGCTTCTTTGGAGGTTGGTGCTTTTGAGCCAACAATCGAAGATATGAGACCTGAACCTGCTGTGACAGATATCGTGTCAAGAGCTGTATCAAAGATTGCATGAACGACAGGCGCATCCTCGCCGTAATCTTTTTTCAGATGTTCGTAGTAACTATCATCTGAATCAAATGCCCAATCAATAAATTCACTCCATCCCATAATTAACTCATTTGAAATGTTTGACAATAAATCTCAGTGGCCGTCTCTTGCCTTGTTAATTATTCTTGTATTACTACTGTTGGTTTTTATTTAATTAGTAATCATAATCAAGTAATTCAAATTTGGGCTTCTCTTTGTTATCGTTGGCAGTTTTACTTGGAGCGCTTCCTGCATTTGAAGGAGCTGGCTGTATGCCTTTCTCAGCAGCAATAGCATCCTCATCGACATCAAGCAAATCAAGTTGCTGCTTCCCGCCCTTATTCTTACTACTGCCTTTTTTATCCTCTTTTTTAGATGTATTCGATTTATCTGTCGCCTTTGAACTGCTTTCCCCTTTTTCTTGTGACAACACGAACGGTGCATGGATAATCTTTATCTCGTATGCGCCGCAGTAGTCCACCTTTACAGACCATCCCTTACTGGTAAATTGTGAGAAAAACGATGAATATTTACTATTAACAAATGAACTGAATGAGGTGTCTTTTATCTTGTCTGCCATCGTTTTGTCACACACATAATGTGTAGCATAGACAAGATCCTGACATTCTGTATCAGAGCCTAAAATGAAGTGAAGTTTTATTTTTCCTTTATTATTCATATAAAAGGTCAACTCGCGGTGAATCTCTACCATGGTAACATCCATCAAATACATCAGTTCTTCATCATCATCTACCTCCCCCGTATCCAAATTGACTATCAGATCACTGCAATCAATGAATAGCGACTTGTTGATCTTGTTTTTATTGAATTTTCCTTTCTTCCACACAGACTTGGAGGGTTTTACCATCCACACAGACTCATATTGTTTGCCATCGATCGAAAAGTTACTGTGCTTGTAAGTCTTCATCATGTCTTCAGGTATGATAGAGAAGAGAACACTAATGTAAACATCCTTGTCCTTCCCCTTCTTTTTCGGCTGATCCTTCTGTGATGTCCTTTGCTTTGATGGTGCTCCTTTCCCTCCTGTCATGGCGGTATAGTGATATTTTTTAGTTAATTATTTTTTGTTTTTTCCTTTGGAAGAACCTTGATTAGATGTCTTCTCATTATCCTCAGAAGAAGTACCGGTGTTGCCCGAAGGATTGTTTTTTAAATAATTCATGGCGCCACCAAGTTGTAGCTCAGCAGTATAAGCATCAAACATGGCATCATCGCCGTAGGCTTGTTTCCTGGTCTCGCTCATCGCAGCTTTGGCATCATTGTATTCCTTTTCCTTAGCTATCCACTGCTCACGGGCCGCATCTGCCTTATCATCGTACTCAGCACTTTTCTCGAATATCTTAGCGGCAGTATCCTCATGCCCATGCTCCTTATTCCATTGGCCGGCATGAACCCAAGCGTCAGCCTCGTCCCTGTTGATCTGCTCCTCTTTTTTTAGCGCATTCACCTCTTCGCGTTTCTCCCTTGTCTCCGCCTTGGAAGCTTCATGCGCGTTGATAGCCTCCTGATGTTTGTCTAAGGTATCCTGTGCATCCATGGCCATCTGTGCCGTATTCGCCTTTTGTTCTGCGGCAGCCCTGTTGTCCTCGGCTGTCTGCTTTTGCTCTTTCAACTCTTTATGTTGATCAACATGGTCGCGGAAATCATTATATGCCTTACTCTGTTCCTTGGAGACCGCATCATATTCTTTCTGAGCCTTTGCCACTTTCTCGTCAGCTGCCTTCTCTTCCTTTGCAGCTTTCTTAGCAGTTTTCTCAGCTTCCTTCTTCTGGTTATGGAAGTACTGGGCAGCTTCTTTATCACCCCTTTCTTTAGCACTCTGCTCATTCCATGCAGCCTCTTTAGCCTCCTTCTCTGCTGCCTTACGCTTTGCGGCAGCGTCGGTCTTCTCCTGCTTGGCATCCTTGAGTTCCTGGTTAGCGCTGGATTGTTTACGGCTGACCTTTGCCAGATCTTCACTTTCTTTCATTAACGCTGCCTCGTCATTGGCTATTTGCTTGTCTAACTGACCAATCTCTTTATCATACTGCGCCTGTTCCTTTTTAGCTTGATCATGAACGTCTTGCAAATCCTCTCTTGACATCTCTGCCGGTTGCTCTTTCGTAGGAGTACCCCAAACATATTTATCGTTTACCGCATACATGGCTGCAGCCTGTTTCTGATCCGCACGGTTACGGTACTGTTCACTGGCTTGCATGGCTTGGGTTGCTTTGTCGAATTCTCCTTGGGCAGCATATCTGGCTGACATTTCCTTCAGATTCTCGGCTATAGCACGGTCACCGTCACCGGCATGCTTGGCATCTTCAAAATCATGTTTATATTGCCAAATTTCATGGGATTCCAAATTTGTTAGCATCCAGTCTGGCTGTAGATCGGGAAAAGGAACGTTGATTGGTGGAATGATAACCGGCGGCGGACAAGGCATCTGCCCATCGGTAGTGAAGGAAATCTGTCCGCCCCACATACACATATTACGACAAGAGCGCATCAATGCCGGTTGTCCTTGTACCATCACTTGTGGGTTTCCCGGCATCCATGGAGTGGTAATGGCCGGAATACACGGCATCGGTGTAAGCACACCCATGGCTGCGGATGTAGCAGCTGCAACGGTAGGGTTAGAGAGGGTGTTGCACATACCAAAGGGCATGATATTCACCATGGGAGCAAAGTCCATGATATTTCCCTTAGGCACATTACTCAACATCTCCGTCCGGCCTGGCGATGCCATAAATGAGGAGGGTGCCATGCCGAAGGTACATGCCATAATAGCTCCTGTTACAACATATGAGTCGCCCATATATAATATATCGATTTTATATTTTCTGTTCGGAACGCTTATCAATCATCCGACCGAGGATATCGGTCATTGTCTCATTGTCTTTTTCTTCCAACGCCTTCATCATGGTAGAAGCGTCAGCCACCAGTACAAGGTACTGATCCGTTAACATCATAGCACGGTCTATCTGATTCATCTTCTCCTCATCCCCCAAAGCGGCAATACGGCAGAAGAGAGAGAGTTCTCCATGCTTGTCGGGATAGGCTTGAACAAACTGAGCCATTGTCTCTGCCAGTGTTACGGTATCGGAGTGGATGCTCAGCACCTTTTGTTTCAACTCACGTCCCATAGTACGGGCTTCGGGATTCGCCGTATCAATCGCTTCTTTTAAGGTATTGATCATCTCTGCCATCCTTTCATCATGACGGCTTAGTGTGCTTGCTGTTCTGTTACAGATTGAGGGAACCTTATTCTCTTCCAATGCCAAAAGTACCTCTGACGTATCTTCCTCCATGACGGTCTCTAAGATGGTCTTTGAAGCCTTAAATACATTCGTCACCTCATGAAGTCGATGGATGGAGATCCTGATACCTTTCGGTAACTTTTCTTTTGCCTCGTCCCTGAGTCCTTCCAACTTACTAATCCAATCGTTCACCATATCGGCCAACTTCTCCAGCCCTTCAATGAGTTCGGCGATTTCTTTATTATTGATTGATGGCTCTTTCTTTGGTGGATCAGGTTTTCGCATAGCGTGTTGAGGTTGCTCTTTCGTCTGGGAATCCTCAACAGACTTTGGTGCTTGGGAATCAACAGGTTCTACTGCTGCAGGTTCTGTCTTTATCGATGTCTCTTCCTTGGGCTTCTCACTATCTGTAGGCGGCGCTGTTGGCAAATCAAAATCGGCATGATTGTCAACAGACGACTTTTCAGCAACTTTATTGATTTTGCTGAAATCGATATCGTAAGCGGAGAAATCCCAATTATCGTTTCCCATGTATGCTTAACTTTCCTTGATCATAGGAGCAGAGATGTTGATGGTGGCCATGGCATTGAGATAGATGTCTTTTTGTCCATCCAGAGTTACCGTCATACCCCAGCCTTCATAATCTTTCTGTGCCTCTAAGTGAATATTCTTCGATTTAACGGAAAACATATCAGTCACAATAAACCTTGCGTGCTGATTGGATTTGATCTCATAATCCTTTTTCGTTTCACCATGGTACTTACCGTCAATCTTATCCGTACGGTCTTTATGGCAGGTGATATTCATGTCCTTCTCAGAAGATAAAGCCATCTCTTCATCTGTATTTAACGACATATTCTTATGTGCAAAGAACGTCATCTTATTCCTGGTATCACCCTTAAATTCTTTTTCGCTGTGCAGGGTCATTTCCTCCATTGCCCATTCTTCGATATTCTTTTGTGCAGTGATCTTGATATCATTCTGTGCATTCATGATGATGTCCTTACCGGCTTCCAACTCAATGTTTCCAACAGACTTGAGCTTGATCAGGTTCCTGTCGGAAGAGAGGAGTAGCTCATAGTCGTGGGTATGGTTGTCGTAGATCTTGATAAAGCCGCCGTCACCAAAATCATAATCATCCTGAACATCATGAATCTCAATGGTATGGCCGCTGGCGGTGCGGATGGCTTTCACATTGTTATTCCCGATATACCAGCTGTCATCATCGGGGGCACAACCGGGTGCGACAAGGGCGCCACAGACATAAGGGCGTTCAAAATTGCCACCCTCAAAATCTAGAAGAACCTGACTTCCTGTTTCCGGCAGCCAATGTGTACCGTAATATTCCTTCTTCTTCCCAGGCTCCGCAAATGCACCTGTGTAAGGCACCACGACATGTAGCCAAGGAGTCCAACATCTTGGGTCATCATTGTTTGTATCCAACACATTTTTCATCTTTTCGGAAGGCAACAGAATGCGCACCCTGACTCGTCCCCAGTGCTTGGGATCTTCATTGTCTTTAACAAGAGCTCTGATCGGGTGGTGACACACGGGGTAAATCGTCGGATCAAGATAAGGAGGATAATCCGCTTCTGTCGCAATTCCTTCAAAACGGTTGTGGTATTGTTCATCCGCTGTAAAGGAGTGGATCACCTTGGTTATCAATATCTCATCCTGCTGTACCTCACTTTTCTGTTGTGAGGAATCACTGCTGATATAGTTGTCTTTGATCGTCAGTTTTGCACCAATCTCCAGTTTGGAGCAGAAACTCTTTCCTTTATAGACCAGCATGTTAGCTCGGCGACCGAAGACATAAGAGATATATCGCTCGTCAAAAAAATCATAATCCAGCCTCTCGTTTTTGTGGGCTGCTTTAACTTTTTCGTCAAGCTCGATACCATGCCCCTTCACTTCTTCGTAAGTCGTGTATTTGTATTTTTCTTGCCAGGCATGGTAGGTGATGTCATTCAGTCTGCTACCAAGATCTACACCGTTTTCATCGACGTCTTCAATGTAGTTAAAAAAGTCATTATATCCCCATTGATAGAAGTGATGATGTAAATGATAGGTTTGCAGGTTCGCACTGTATTGCTCCAGGTCCTTGCTGGGATAAGCTAACGTAATGATTTCTTGTTTGTTGAACTTTCCGAAATGGAATTTCTTGCCGTTGTTGAACATCCACTCACCGTAGCGTTGGGCTAAGCGCTGCAGGAATTGGTAACTGGTCTCAAAATACTGTGCGGTATAAAAGATTTTATCTGAGCTCTTTGTATTTACTTCCACATCAAGGCCAGCCTGATTGTTGGCCACATATTTGACGATGGATGCCAATGGCATGTTGTTATAATACATGCAGTCGGGCGAGTCTTTCAGAATGACCTCCTTTGTTTCCGCCACCACCTTGATGACATACTCCGTTTCTTTACGGATGCCTTTGGCAGAGGTGACCCATCCCTCGAATTCTATATCGGCATTCTGCGACCCTTCGGAAAAACCTTGAATCTCCTGTTCCATGGAGTCAGTCTGTAAGGTGAGTTTTACCTCCTTGCCGATGATGGAGCCACAGGTGGTGAACTGTATCTCGTTGATATCCTCGTCGGGAGCCTTACGCAGAATGAACTCCAGTTTGCATGGCTCCAGCAACTGTTGTGTCATCTTAAAATTGTCGAGCGCATACTTAGCCCCATCGAGTTCTATATTGAACTGTTTCGATGTTGTTCCAGCGATGCTGAACGCAATATTCTTTACCGATATCGACATAATCTATACTCTCTAAACCCTAAACTCTAAACCCTAAACCCAATTAGGTCCAGTTGTTACTGAACTCTGCTGTATCATTACTGCCCACAGTGATAACCTCAGCGGCGATGGTCACACGGGTGTGCATCAGTCGGGAGTCATGATCATTGAAATAATCCTCCAATTCCGTACAGTAGGCATTCTTGAAGTTCACTGTCTTGTAACTGCGTTTGTTCTTCTGCGAATAGACCACAAACTTCAGTACACCGGAATAGACCTGTGTCTTGTTGAACATCCACTTGTAGAAGAACACATTGTCATCGCTCAGTGCTGGCATGACAAAGGTGATAGCACCGCCACGCGGACGGGTGGAGGGCTTGCCTGTACTGTCGCAATCCTGATGGAAACGGTATCTGCATTCTACAATACCATATTTCTTACCACCTACCTCAATCTTTCCATGGAAAGAGTCGTTCTCGCTTCCGGCAGCCTCTGAGCCACCTATTAGTCCTTCGGTCACGGAAGAGGCAGCTTTCAAAGCCGTGTCAACAGTGGGCTCACGACTGGTGATATCACTCAAGTCGCCGAGGAAGTTATCCAAGCCACCTTCCAGTTTATTTCCGATTTCACTAAGTGCCTTCTGCGCGGCTTCTTTCACTTTACTAGCCGTCTCTTTGGCTTTATTCACAAGATCGTCAGCCTTACCGGACAAATCATTCACCACAGAGTCAATTTGGCCAGCTATTGCGTCAGAGGTTTCAGTGAGCTTCTTGGAAGCATCATTGATCATGGTGTCTACCTTCCCGACAGCTTCATTGGCAGCATCGCCAATCTTATTCTTTACCTGTTCGACCTTCTCCTTGGCACTATTAGCCATCTCTTTGGCTTGGTCGGCAAGTTGCGTAGCCTTCTCCTTGGCCTTGTTTGCCACCTCCTTGGCCTCGTCTTCTATCTTCTGAATGTTATCCCTGACTTTTGTTTCTACCTCATTGGCAGCTTCCTTGGCTTTATTCTCTATGTTGTTAACGATCTCTTTCGCCTCTTCTTCGAGTTTTTTCAACTCTTCCGTTGCATCCTCACCAAGTTCTTCAGCTTTCGCTTTGATTTCTTTCGCCTTATTTTGGATCTTCTCAACGGCTTCTTCAGCCTCTTTCTGTATCTGTTCCTGTGTATCCTTGACTTTCTGCTCCACCTGACCAGCCATCTCCTTGGCCTCATCCTGAAGTTTTTCAGCAGCCTGTGTGGCTTCGTTTTTTAGGTCATTGACACCGCTTTCAACCTTCTTTTCAACTTCATGGGCCTCACTCTTGAGTTGGTCAACAGTTTCTTTAGCTTGTGCCTCAATCTCTGCTGCCTTCTTTTGGGCTTCCTCTCTCGATTTGGCAATACTATCCTGGATCTTTTCTTTTACTTCAAATGCCGATTCAGTTAATCCCAAAGTGTTACTTACTCTTTCCTGAATCCCATCAGTTATCGACAGAGCTTTCTCAAAACCACTCTTTATCTTGTTCGTAGCCCCTTCACCTTGCGAGACAACATTATTGATACTCCCTTGGATACCGTCGGTCAACCCTTGGACTTTGGAAGTTGCACTGTTGATACCTCCTTTGATACCACTCTCAATACTACTGCCCATTCCTTGAATATGAGACTGAGCACTGTTGATGCCTCCTTTGATACCACTCTCGATACTGTTGCCCATCCCTTGAATTTGAGACTGAGCACTGTTGATACCTCCTTTGATACCACTCTCGATACTACTGCCCATCCCTTGAATTTGAGACTGAGCACTGTTGATGCCGTTTCGGATACCTCCTTCGATATTACTACCGACTTGTGCGGCTTCTGACTGAATTTTTGAAACAGCCTGTGAGGCTTGTTCCTGCAGTTGTGCCGCAGCCTGGGTAGCCTTTCCCTGCACATCCTGAATACCACTCTCTATCTGAGTGGTGAGATTCTGGGCACTGTCTTGTAGTTGTGTGACAGCGCTCTCTGCTTGCTGCTTCACTTGTGCCACGGCATTGGCCGAAGTGACACTGGCCTGACTTGCTGCCTGACTAGCCTGTTGTTGAATATTACTGATGCTTTCCTGTACCTGGCTGCCCATTTCCTGAGCCTTGCTCTGCAGCTCACTGGCGGCATTTTGTGCTTTTTCTTGTAACTCGGAAGCTGCTTGGGACGCTTGTTGCTGTATATTGTTAATGCCATCTTGGAGTTTTGTTCCCGCTTCCTCTACACCATTCTCTATTTGAGAAGCGGCATTCTGAATCTGCGACTCCATCTGCTGAGCCGTCTGCTCTGCCATCTCCTTGGCAGAATTCATAGCCTGCTCCATCTGACCGGCTGCATCCTCAGCGGCACTCTGCACGGAATCAGCAGCATTCTGAGCAGTCGACTCTATCTGACTGACCGCATTTTGGGCGGTACTCTCAAGATTATTAGCTGCATTCTGAGCGGCACTCTCTATCTGGCTGGTCAGATTCTGACCCATGTCTTGTGCGGAATTCAGCGCATTCTTAATGCCACCCTGCACCGTATTGGCAGCATTCTGAGCAGTATCTTGAACTTTAGTGGCGAAATCCTCAACAGCACCATGAGCAGTGTTAACTGCATTTCCAGCTGCCTTAGACAATTCCTGTGCTGTATTGTTAGTCACGGTCTGCGCAGAATTCATGGCGTTCCGAGCAGCGTCCTGTATCGTACCTGAAGCGTTCTTAGCAGCATCGCGTGCTGAACTGGCAGTATTCTTTATCAAGTTCTCCGCTGATTTACCAATGTCGTGTGCGGCTGACTCTGCTGAGTTGACAGTATCTCTTATGGCCGACTCAGCAGAGTGAGCTGCTTTCTTCTTGGATCCAAAAAGATTTAACAAATCCTCAATATCTGATTCTACACCATCTGATGTTTTCTTGAGAGAATCAGCTGCTTTTGAAATGTCGTCAAGGAATCCCATGCGCTATATATAATAAAGGTATAAAAAATGATAAGGTGTAATAGATAAAAAGAGAGCCTTGGAGCTCCTCGAAGGAAGCCCCAAGGTATTTAGACAAGGATTAGTTGTCGATAGTCCAACGGTTGTTGTGACGAGCGTTGCCGATAGAGATCTCCTTAGCAGAGATGGTGAACTCCTCGTACTGCTGTACCTCATTCTTGTTGTCGTAGGTCTCAGCATACTCTACCATGTAGCCCTCCTTGAAATCGAGGTGCTTCATCTCACCACCCTGACGGTTGGGGAAAGAGATTGTGCCAGACTTGCTCATATAGGTGTCGCACATCCACTCCAGCAACTCGGTGTTGCCATCGTCGTTTGACTTAACCTTTACAAAGATCTTACCACCACGTGTGGTACCTGTGGGCTGACCTTCAACGTCGGTCTGCTGATTCAGTTCATAACGAACATACATTACTTCACGCTCGGCGATGCCATCAGCGTTGATTGTTACGGTTCTTGTTGCCATAATTGTTTAATTGTTTAATTAAAAAAGTAAAATAAAAAAATGAATTTCTTTTCGGTTAATAATCTTCGGTTTAAGTTACGGGGACAGGGCCGCTTCGCAGACCAGTCCCCTAAAACTCTAAACTTTAAACCATTTAAGAGACATTCTGATCCCACTCAACACCAGCCTGGCCGTTGTGTCCGGTCAGCTCGATGAAGAAGTTCTTTGCTGCGAAGAATGGTTTCAGTTCCACCTCAATCTTGATATCCTTGGTCTTAGGATCCTGATTGATACCCTTCAGGTTGTAGTTCTCGATCAACTTACCCGGGCCCTTATAGTCGCTCAGGAAGTCATGAACAGCCTGCTGCAGTTCAGCCTTCACAGCAGAGTTCCAGTTGATGAATGCCTCGTCGTTGAAGAAGTTCTGGAATACCTTTCCAATCCAGTCGAACACACGTACGATAGGATACTCCTGCAATCCGAGGGTAGCACCGTTGTAGAGTGAGCGGTTAGAGAAGGCCATCGTACGACCGTCTTCCTCCACCATAGGAATAACACCCTGGTCGATAAGTGCTGCAATCTCTGACTTACGCAGGTCGAGACGTGCACCCTTCACATTGCTCAGTGTTCCGTATTTCTTACCGGCGGCACCCTGTGCGATAACGATCTCGTCGGTATTGGTCATACGTCCTGCCAATGCTGCTGATGCGGGTACATACAGGTCATCATCCTCGTTGGCCAACTCTGACTTCTTACGTCCGAGCAGGTAGTTACAGGTCATGATGACATTTGCCAACTTGGCATCCTGTCCCTGCATGTTAGCATCGTCGAGCTCATCCTTCAACATGCTGAAATTCTGACTGTCTTTGAAGTCGGTCACCATCATTACCTTATTGCGGTAAGCAGTGTCGGCCCACATACGGATGGTGTTGGAATCACCCAAATAACCAGGGATGATCAGCAAACTGTAGTTGTTCTTCAGACTCAGACGGTCGTAGTACTTCTCCATCTCATCACGGATAGCCATGGTATCCTCTGAGTCATGATACTCCAGCTCGTCCTTGTTGACGTTCATCAGTGTCAGGCAATCCATCTTACCCTGTCCGGCGTTTGCGAAGAAAGAATCGAGGGCACGATAGGTAACCTCCAGTTTCTTGATTTCCTCATGGACATTGAAGAGGTTGTCTTGCATGTTCTTCTCTGCCTTGTCACGCTTAGCCTTGCAAGACTCGATAATACTCATCGGGTCAGTGCCACCAGCCTCCAGGATGTTTACCCAAAGCTCCAGCTCATTCTTCAGTTTCTTACGATTGTCAGCGTATGCTGCATCACCAAGGAAGATGTTCTTCACAGCCTTGCGGCGTGGGTCCATATTCTCAACACCCTTGATAAGTCCTTTCACCATCTGGAATCCACCGAACTTATTCAGTCCGTCAAGACTCTCCTGTAATAAGGCTGAAGGGTTCTCAATTTTCTCACGAAGTTGCATGCCTTCGCCTTGAGCTTCTTTTTTCAGTTCTTCTGCTGCCATATTTATTTCTTGTTTTTTTAATTGTTTTTTTTGATAAGGTCCTTAAAGTCTTTAATGTCCTTAATGTCCTTAGAGACTTCAAAACCTTAAACTCTAAACTCTAAACCCTAAACTCTAAACCCTATTAATCTGCTTCATCAAGTTCTGCCAGCAGCGCCTTGAGGGCATTCTTCAGATTGCCGCGTGCAGCCTCGTCTTTCAGTGTGTTACGCAGTGTCTTGTTCTTCTCCAACTGGCGGATAACAGAGTTGTAAGCATCAATCTTATTCTTTGCGGAACCCAGCAGTTCACTCTGTGCGATCAGCTGCTCATCCTCAAAGTCTTTGATCTGCTTGAAGTCGAAGTCCTCATAAACAGCACCACCTTCTTCTGTCTCCATGGTGACACCCTTCTTGCTGGGCTGGTAGTGCTCGAAAACATCTTTCATGCTCTTGGGTTTGAAACCTTCGCGGTCTTCGTCAGTGTTCGGTGCCTCGTCAGTAAACTGATCGGCATACAATGCACGGTTTTGTGGGAACTCGATGATACCATCCTGGGCCTCAGCGTCGAGTACCTTTGTAATAACAGTTTTTCTTGCCATAATAAAGGTTAAATTTATTGTTAATAATTAAAGATTATTCTTCTGTTTTCTCTTCAGCCTTCGTCTCTACCTCAGCTGGTGCTTCCGGAGCAGGTGCAGGGGCTTCCGGAGCGGGTGCAGGAGCCTCTTTTGCCGGCTCTTCACCACCTTCCGGTGAATCGATTTCCCACTGGATCTGTTTCTGCTCCTCGTCGTACTTCATCGTGACGGTATCTCCTGCAGCCACGTCACCGGCAATGATAAGCTTAGACAATGGGCGGCGGATCTCCTTACGGATAATACCGAGGATCGGACGTGCTCCGTAGTGTGCGTTGAAGCCCACCTTAGTGACATATTTGCGAGCCGACTCGTCGATCACGAGCTTGATGTTCTGCTCGTTGAGCGTCTTCAGTAGGTTCTTGATATGGATATCGAAGATACGGTCGATCATCTCTTCGGTAATCGGTGAGAACGGCACGATCTCTGTCAGACGGGCGAGGAACTCCGGACGGAAACTGCCTTGCATCACCTCGAGCAACTTGTCGTGTGTAGGAACGATGCCTTCGCCGAATGACTTGAAGATATAGTCACTACCGATATTTGACGTGAAGATAATCAGTGAGTTCGAGAAGTCACCGACACGTCCGAGACGGTCATGCAACTTACCCTCGTCGAGAATCTGCAGGAACAGGTCGAAGACAGACTTGTGTGCTTTCTCAATCTCATCGAAAAGAACGACAGAGTAGGGGTGCTGACGGATCTGGTTAACCAGCAATCCACCTTCCTCATAACCTACATATCCCGGAGGTGCACCATAGAGCAGTGCCACAGAGTGCTCCTCTTTATACTCCGACATGTCGAAACGAAGCATGGCTGTCTCATCGTCGAAGAGGAAGTTTGCCAATGACTTAGCCAACTCTGTCTTACCGGTACCCGTCGGACCCAGGAAGAAGAACGATCCCATAGGCTGTCCTTTCTTGTTCAGACCGGAACGACTCTCGAAGATAGCATCAAGGATACTCTTGATAGCATGGTTCTGACCAACCACACGCTGGTGGAGGATAGCCTCGGCATTACCCAGTTTCTCACGCTCCTCGGATTGGATGTTACCCATTGGGATACCTGTCATCTTGGCAACGACATCTCTTACGGCATCTTTCTCCAGTTTATCCATCTTAGCCTCGGCCTTGCCTTCTTCTGCCAGATCAGCCATCTCATTGGCAATCTTCACAGATGACATTGCACGGTCGAGCAGGTCAAGAGCAGATGACGGCAAGCGGCGGTCGGGCATGTAACGCTTAGCCAGACGCACAATCTCTGCAGGCACCTCTTCCTCGATGGGCAGATGGTGGAATTCCTCATAGCTCTCACGCTTGCTCTTGATAATCTCGATAGCCTGCTCTTCTGTCGGCTCTTCCACGGTAATCTTCTCGAAGAATGCGGTAAACTCCTTATCCTTCTCAATATCTTTCGTGTAACCGTCGATAGTGGCAGTACAGATCACCTGTAACTGGTTCTTGGAGAGGAGTTTCTTCAGGTTCGGCAGGATGCCGTTGAGCACACTCTGCTTATCCTCTACACGGTGGAAGTTCTCAATCACGAGAATGGGTTGTGTCTGGTTGAGCAGGTCCTCAGAAACCTTCTTGAAACGGTCTTCAATCTCGCCTTTGTAGCTTACACCCTGACTCAAAGCAATCAGATCGAGCTCATAGGGTTGCATACTTTCCAGGGAAGCCGGCACTTTCTTGTCACGCAGACGCTGGACTATACTGTTGATCAGACTAGTCTTACCGACACCTGTCTCACCCACGATCAGCAGGTTGGCACGGTCTTTACGGGCCAGGATCTCAACGATGGAAAGCACTTCTTTGTCGAAGCCGATCACATTAGTGTCACCGATCTCATCCAACAGTGGTACACAAAAGTCATTGGCAGCACCGGTTGCAGCAGCACTGCTTCCACCAGATGAAGAAACGGATGCAGAGGGTCTCGGAGCAGAACCCGACTGTGTGGCCATGATCTTGTCAGCCTGCAGCGGCAGCGTCTTCAACTGCTCATAGCTGAAGCCGATACCCGGAGTGACGAGAGAGGCCAACAGCGTGATAGGCGTTACCTCTGACAGTCCGTGGCTTTCAGCAATCTCCTTTGCCTCTTTCACTACATTCTTAGAGTCCTTAGAGAGTTCAATACCTTTCATTCCATAGGGTGACTTGTCACATTGTTTCATGCGCATGTCGGCCCAGTCGAGCAGGTAATAGTAATCCTCATCGAGTGTGTCTTCGATGAAACTAACCAGTCCGGCGCTCTTGTGTAACAGAGCGCGAAGCAAATGGGCAGGCTCAATCAACGGCGATTTGTTGTCGTTGGCGAACGACTGTGCGATGTGCAACAAATCGAACGGGAATTCGGCTAACATTTCTGCGTATTTGTCCATATGTTAATAGATTGAATTTCCCACGAGCACTGAAACAAAACTGTAACATGCTGGTGGAAAAAAAGTTAATATTTATATGATACTTAGATATTTCGATGGAACGAAAGCGATGGCGATAGCTGCCACACCCTCTATCTGAACGACTACGTGTTTGTTTTTCTTGATACGTTTGATCACTCCCTCCACACCGGCAAATGTTCCTTCATTGATCTTTACGCGCTTTCCTTCCTTACCGATGAAATCCTGATAGTCGAGATACTGCAGGCTTTCATCCTGTGTGGAAGCCACCCGCATGAAGTTTTCCATCTCCTTGTCAGGAACCCGAAGGATGGTCTTCGGTGCTTCACCATGACGGCTGATGCTCATCATGTAGCGTAGCGGCTCAAATTCCTTGCGGGTCATCTTCAGTTCAGTGATCTTCTCTTGTGTCGATCTTACGAAAATCAAGTTGTGAATGGCAGGTACTAACATGCGTTTTCTGCCTTCTCTCGTATTGACGATTTCGTAATGCATGGGTATAAAGTTCTCAATACCAAGCTCATCGAGAAACCTTTTCATTTTCAGTTCTCGGTGATAAGTGACACGCATAGGAAACCACTCTAGATGTCCAATTACTGGGGGAGTGTTCATCATAAAGGCAAAAGAAGAGGGTCACCGCAATAATGATTACGGATATTAAAAAAAAGCGTACTGACAGTACAGTTTTTTATTAATATTACTCTCATTTTTTGCACTGGCCTCCAGCAACATCAATGAATGTAAAATAATCAGTCCTTCTATAAGAAGCACTAAGTTTTGCAAATATAATAAAATATATTTATATAACAAGTTTTTTTGAACAAAAAAAAGAGAAAAAAGAGTATCTTTTGTAGATTGGTATTTTTATTTGATAATTATGTTAATGAATACAAAAACAGAGAAATGTAAACAAATTGTAATGTTTTTTTTGTTATTAAAGTCTGTTTTAATCCTGGTTGATTGGGTTTACAGATTGGGAATAAGCAT
>JAFZPF010000109.1 GCA_017550455.1 Prevotella sp. | reverse complement strand
TTACAGCTGGTGGGGTACGATTTGGAGAATCACCATTATGTTCTTCTTAACTTTCATCATTTTGTGTCTTGGTTCCTTTTTAGGGGAAACCATCATCAGGAGAGGACCGGTGAGCGGTGGGTCAGCAAGCGTGCTGCAAGAAATCTTTGGAGTAACCGTCACCTTCCTTATCGCCCTGGTTCCTTCCGTGTTGATCCTACAGTTTTTCAATAAACGGGGGTACAAGAAGAGAGTTCGTAATTAAAAATTATTAATCACAGAGACACAGAGATACAGAGATACTAAATGGAGAATTAGTATTTCAAAAAACTCTGCGGTTCGGGGACAGTCTGCACAGCAGCACTATCCCCGGGATGAATGTTTTAGTTCCTATAGGTAAAACTCGAACCACCGACGAACTCTCGCATGATCGAGGTGGGTGGTATCTCCTTATCACTCACTGGAAGGAAATAATGGATGAATTTCAGCAGACGGTGCGCCTCGGCATATTCCGCACAGTTTTTCGGAACCGATGAGAGTATAATCTCTGCATGGGTACGCAATACCGCAAACTCAATGTTCAAGGCTGAGTTGAACATCACATCAGCCGATTCCTGATACGGGAAGATCCACTGCTCTTCCGCAGCACACACATTCTTCCACTGACTGATCGTCTCACGCGCCGTGAAAGCACCTTTATTATAATCGCGGATGATGCGACGCAACAAACGGTTATCACGGGTAGGCACCCAGTTGTGTTCATCCAAAGAGATACTCGTGAGTGCTGAAACATAAATCTTGAACTTCCACTCATCAGGTATCTGGTCGGTCAAACGTGGGTTCAGGGCATGGATACCCTCAATGATCAGTACAGTATCGGCGTCGAGCTGCAGCACTTTCCCCTTAAACTCCCGTTTTCCGGTAACGAAGTTATACTCCGGCACTTCCACCTTCTCACCCTTCATCAGCTGGTTCACATGCTCTTCCATCAGGTGATAATCCACCGTCTCAATATTATCGAAGTCATACTGTCCGTTGGGCAGCAACGGGGTATCTACACGGTTGACGAAATAATCATCGGTAGAGAAAGATACCGGACGAAGACCGCACGCTTTCAACTGTATGGAAAGACGCTTGCAGAATGTAGTCTTACCGGAACTCGACGGACCGCTGATCAACACCAGTCGTATGGGATTATCCTTCCGACGGAAACGCTCATCAATAGTCTCGGCAATCTTCACAATCTTCTTCTCCTGAAGAGCTTCACTCACCTGTATCAACTCGGAGGCATGCCCCTCTAAGATCGCTTCATTCACATCACCCGCATGAGCCAGACGCATGATCACATCCCACTTCACTTTCTCGGCAAAAACCTCGAAGGTACGGGGCATATCCACAAACTCACCCAACACCATGGGGTTATCACGGTCGGGCACACGTAACAACAGTCCTTCGTGATAACGCTCTAATCCAAACACTTTCAGATAACCGGCAGAAGGAACTAACGGACCGTAATAGTAATCCACCGTATCACCCAGCATGTAATAGTCGGTATAGATCTGTCCACTGGTCTGCAACAGCTTTACCTTATCGAGGAAACCATGCTCTGAGAATACCCTGATGGCTTCTTCGGTAACGGCCTCGGTACGACGGAAGGGTAAGTCGAGGTTGACAATCTCCCGCATCCGTTCCAGAATCTTCTTCACATCGTCATCTGTTAGCACTGTACCATCGGCTTTCTTGAAATTACAATAATAACCGCGAGAAAGGAAATGCTCAATGAACAGTCTGCTGCCGGGGAACACATCACTGCATGCTTTGTATAACACAAAACAGAGAGAACGGACATATACACGACGGCCCGATCCTTCACGGGCATCGAGAAACTCTACGTCACGGTTTTGATACAAACGGAACTTCAGGCCCTGGGAGGTATTGTTGACTTTCGCCGAAACCACAGGGTATTTCATCTCCAGCTCATCGGCAAACTCATTATACACATCGATCAGCGAGGTGCCTTCGGGAAAACTCTTCGTGATATTATTGTTCTTACAACGGATCTGTAACATGGTAAGATGCTATTTATAGGTTATGAAAAGTATTGCAAAGATAACGATTTTTCCGGAAAGAATAACTCTTTACTGAAAAAACTTGCAGCATAAGAGATAATTTCGTAACTTTGCTACAGAAGCTAACTAACTACATCTCGACATAATAATAAAGCTATCATCATCATGGAAGGAATGACAAGAAACTACATGGAGATCCTCAGACAGTTCAGCATCAGCGGAACAGTAACCGAAACGAAACCCTTCGGCAACGGTATCATCAACGACACCATACGCGTGAATACAGCAGAAGAGGAAACACCCGACTATATCCTGCAACGTATCAACCACCACGTCTTCAAAGATGTGGAACTGCTCATGAACAATATCATCGCAGTAACTAATCACATACGCAACAAATTGATAGAGAGAGGTGTAGAGGATGTAGATAAACATGTACTTCACTTTATCCCCACCCATGAAGGGACTTATTATTACTACGACGGATCATCCTACTGGCGAGTGATGCTCCTGATCCCGGAGGCATACAGCTACGATATCGTCAATGCCAAGTATGCTCGTTTTGCAGGACTCTCCTTCGGTGATTTCCAAGATATGCTCTCCGACATCCCCGAGACATTAGGTGAGGTGATACCAAACTTCCACAATATGGAATATCGTTTGGAAGAACTGCGTGAGGCCGTGAAAAAAGATCCTGTAGGACGTGTCAGTAAAGTACAACCACTTCTCGATGCTATCGAACAAAGGGCAGAGACAATGTGCCAGGGAGAACGGCTGCATCGTGAGGGACTCCTTCCCAAACGGGTATGTCATTGTGACACGAAGGTGAACAATATTCTTTTCGATGAACAGGGAGAGGTGCTCTGTGTCATCGACCTCGATACGGTGATGCCCAACTTCATCTTCTCCGACTACGGCGATTTTCTCCGTACGGCAGCAAACACAGCAGCGGAAGATGAGCCCGACCTTAGTAAGATTGCTTTCAACATTGAGATCTTTGAGGCTTTCACAGAGGGGTACCTCCAAAAAGCACGGTTCCTCACCGATATAGAGATTGCTCACCTACCCTTTGCCGCTACCCTCTTCCCCTACATGCAGGCAGTGCGGTTCCTGGGCGACTATATCAATGGTGACACGTATTACAAGATTGCATACCCCGAACACAATCTCGTCCGCACCAAGGCACAACTCCGTCTCCTCGAATGTATTGAGGAGAAATTGCCGTTCATGCAGTCGTTTGTTGCTGCGCAACAAAAAAATAGTTTAGAGTGTAGAGCTTAGAGTATAGAGTTGCGATAGCGAAAGTCGCGATTAAGCGAGCGCAGAGCCTTGCTTGCATGAGCTATGCCGAGCGTGAGCGAGTTCGACCGAAGGTCAAAGAGTCAGGTACACAGATACGATGATTGAAAAACGATGCCGAAGTCAGTGCGAGGACCTGTCTGAGCGAAGTGAGTAAAAAAAAGAACAACCGCGACCAAATTAGGGAGCGGTACCTTAATGAAAGAGCGACGGGAGGAGCGGTTACATCCCTCTCCTGGAGAGGAGAGGGCGTGGGAGTGGTCGAGTCCCCTCCTTAGGCAAGGAGGGGTTGGGGAGGTTGTGAACCCAACTATAACTTCACTCTCGAGATATCCACGAGATTATTCACGATGGCATAGATAGTCAGTCCGGCAGGACTGTGTATCTGCAACTTCCTTGCGATATTCCTCCGGTGTGTGATCACCGTATTGACGGAGATAAACAGATGGTCGGCAATCTCCTTGTTCGACATGCCCTGCACCAGACTGACGATCACCTCTTTCTCACGCTCCGAGAGCGCCTCCTGGTTCTCCTGTCCCTGGTTGAGCATCTGTGAGATCTTCACGGTCACATCACTCTGTTTCTGTTGCCGCTCCAACCGTTGTATGGCGGGTATAAAGATATAGTCCTCCACCTCCGCATGCTGTCCTAGCCACTCCTCGTTCTTGTACAGGTCGAAGAGCACCCTAGTCAACTGGTTGTTACGCTGGTTGTTGCTGGGTAAGTATTTGATGATCACGTTCTTCAACTCACGTAGTCGTTGTGTGGTCTGTCCGTGATGCTTTGAGAATGTCTCGATGTCGTAATCCCCGGGAGTGATGTTATTCAGCAGTTTATCCACATACGGGAAGAGGTGCTGCTCCTCATATTTCATATGCACCCGTATCTCATGTGCGTACGCATCGTACATTTTCAAAATGAGTCGTGCCACACTGTCATCATCGTCGAGCGCCTCCTTCAGTGCCTTACGGATATCGGGCAGTTGGAAGTCAAGGTAATACGTATGCGATGCCTTCAGGTAGTGCAGCAGTGTGGGTATGGAGATACGGTCGGAGTCCACCATGTTCCGGTATCCGTTGATGGAGAAATTCACCACCGCCAGGAAGGTGTACGTATCCACCTCTTGGTTCTCACACACCTCTTTGACGGTCTTGTCACCAAAACCCATGTTGATACCGAAACGTCCCAGACTCTCCAGGATGTTATAGTTGTCGGAAATAAGATTGATCATCTTATCGTCCGCTTCATACATCTTCAAATTCTTCATTTATGACGAGTTGACAAGTAAACGAGTTGACAAGTAAACGAGTAGACAAGTAAACGAGTAGACAAGTAAACGAGTAGATGAGTAAACGAGTAGATGAGTTGACGAGTTGTTTGAGTCGATGCCCCTCTCCCAACCTCTCCCCATGGGCATGGGGCGAGGTGTTCAATTCGTTACGGATCGTCTACTCGATATTGGTTGCAATAGCGAAAGTCGCGAGTAAGCGAGTGCAGAGTGAAACTGTTTCAACTTTGCCGAGTGTGAGCATAATCGCCGAAGGCAATTGATAATTGATAATTGTTGCGATAGCGAAAGATGCAGCAAAGAAATGCAAGGACTGAGTGCGGTGCCGAAGGCGGTGCGAGGACCTGTTTGAGCGTAGCGAGTCCCGCAGCACAGCACGAAGAGTTGGATTTCTTCTGCATCGAAGCGTGCAACGAGCTCTCTCTTGCTTACTTCTCTCTGGCGGGACAGAGAGAAGTAAAGAAAGGCAGAGAGAAAAATAAGTTTACTTCGCGTACGCAACACTCCTGGTCTCACGGATCACCGTGATCTTCACCTGTCCCGGATACGTCATCTCGTTCTGTATCTTCGTAGCGATCTCGCCCGACAGCGCCTCCGTCTCCTTGTCATCCATCTTGTCGGCACCCACGATCACGCGCAGCTCCCTACCTGCCTGGATGGCGTAGGTCTTCGTCACTCCCGGATAACTCATCGCGATGGCCTCCAGGTCGTTCAAACGTTTGATATATGCCTCGACGATCTCACGACGGGCACCGGGGCGGGCACCGGAGATAGCGTCACACACCTGCACGATAGGTGCCAGCAGTGTCTGCATCTCCGTCTCGTCGTGGTGAGCGGCCACGGCATTGCAGATATCGGGTTTCTCCTTGTATTTCTCTGCGAGCTTCGCACCATAGATAGCGTGCGGCAGTTCACTCTCCTCGTCGGGCACCTTACCGATGTCGTGGAGCAGTCCGGCACGCTTAGCTTTCTTCGGGTTCAGTCCGAGTTCCGAAGCCATCACCGCACAGAGGTTAGCGGTCTCACGGGCATGCTGCAACAGGTTCTGTCCGTAGCTGCTGCGGTATTTCATCTTACCGATGATACGTATCAGTTCGGGGTGCAGACCGTGGATACCCAAGTCGATGGCGGTACGCTTACCAGTCTCCACCACCTCGTTCTCGAGTTGTTTCTTCACCTTAGCCACCACCTCTTCGATGCGTGCGGGGTGGATACGACCGTCGGCCACCAACTGATGGAGGGCCAGACGGGCCACCTCACGACGGATGGGGTCGAAGGCGCTGATGACGATAGCCTCGGGGGTGTCGTCAACGACAATCTCCACACCGGTGGCTGCTTCCAGCGCACGGATATTCCTACCCTCACGACCGATGATACGTCCTTTCACCTCATCATTCTCGATGTGGAATACGCTCACCGAGTTCTCTATGGCAGTCTCCGTAGCCACGCGCTGTATCGTCTGAATGACGATCTTCTTAGCCTGCTGGTTAGCGTTCAGCTTAGCCTCGTCCATGATCTCGTTCACATAACTGGCGGCATCCATACGTGCCTCGTCTTTCAGGCTGGCCACCAGACGGGCCTTGGCCTCCTCAGCACTCAGCCCACTCAGTTCTTCGAGTTTCTCACGCTCCTGCAACTGCATCTTCTCGAGTTCCTCGTGCTTCAGCTGGAGCATCTTCTTCTCGTTGTCGATGCGTGTCTGCATCTGCTCCACATCCTGTTTCTTCCTGCCGATTTCCTCCTGGCGCTGGTTCAGACTGATCTCACGCTGTTTGAGCCGGTTCTCATTCTGTTGAATCTTCTGGTTACGTTGTTGCACTTCCTTCTCCAGTTCTGATTTCTTGTTCAGGAATTTCTCCTTCACTTCCAACAGTTTCTTCTCTTTCAGCACATCCGCCTCTTTCTCGGCAGATGCCATCATCTCCTTGTATTTTCCGTTAACGAAATTACGGAATATCCAATATCCGCAGCCTGTGCCGATGGCAATGCCAGCGACAGCTGCTATTATCACTACAATCATTTTGTTATATATATGTTAATATTCTCTACAACGCCTCTTCTATCTCCTGGGTCAATTTCTTGAGAATATTATCATATTCGCTGGTATCGTTATTGTCCTTCGTCTTTTGGAATCTCAGGGCAATATCGATCATTGCGAAGTACAGTATCTCCTTTTCGCTTTTCCTGTTCTTGAAAATCTCCGAATAGGTGTTCACCGTACTGGTAATAAGTTTTGCCGCCTGACGATAGAAAAACTCATCCTCGCGCTTGATATTCACGGGGATCTCCGTATCGTAGACATGCAATCTTATATGTAATTTGTCTTTCTCTTCTGCCATTGCACCAGTTTGAATAGAACTGTTTAAATGCCGCTGAACCACGGCTTACGAACTCTTTGCTGTCGCTCGCGACTATCAGTCTTCCTTACCGCCCAACATGGTGATACATTTGTTCACCTCCCGTATCAGATTACTCAGACGACGCTTCGATTTCTCTATGTCACCGTCGGTCACCTCCACGAGGCGGGCCATCTTCAGACTGTTGTAATCATTCTGTGACTGTTCCAACTTCTTTTTCAACCATGCTATCTCCCGGTCTTTGCTCTCCATAGCGTTGAGAAGCTCCTGATTCTTTTCCTTCACCTCTTTGTATTGAAGGATCAGCTGCCTCATACGGGTAGTGAACAGGGTTAATATTTTGTTTTCTTCAGCCATACAACGATTATTTGGCTACAAATGTAATAATTATTTTTTTATTTCACAAATTTCTTGAATACTTTTTTGTAATTTCCGAATTTTAAACGCTTTGCACCGTGTTTGTTTAGGGTTCCCCCTCTCCCAACCTCTCCCCATAGGCATGGGGCGAGGCGTTCGATTCGTCACGGATCTTTCTCGACAACTCGCTGTCAACCTGTAGGGGCAGACTTCATGTCTGCCCGTTGTATGCGGGTAGGGATAAACCCTACCCCTTCTATGTTGCCACCCAAATAATTGGCATTTATTTATTTTTAATTAACATTGGTTTTCAGACATTTACGTCTTACCT
>JAFZPF010000013.1 GCA_017550455.1 Prevotella sp. | reverse complement strand
ATAAGAGCTGGTACAAGAATCGTCCGATCGACAAAAAGAATCACATGACTATCGTCACCGGTCGGGCATCTTCGAACCACGGCACAGTTCATATCTCTAACCACTCTGTGGGACATGTGAAGAACAACAACCACTCTGTGGCTCACAATAAGACAAAGGTTGTTAACAACACCACTGTTATCAATCACAATGTAAACAACAATATGAAAGGAGGTTTTAGCAATAATATAGGAGTAAGAAACAACAGTAATAATAATCATTCAGTAAATACCCGCGTCGGGGCCATAGCCAGTGTGAGCAAGAGCAACAACACTACTTCCGCAGGAGGACACTTCGGAGGACGTCGCTAAACAACAACTCTCTCTTCAAATAAAAGGCTGGAAACAAATCCAGCCTTTTCTTTGTTTATGAGATCGTATAGAAGTATGAGTAACTGAAAAAACTGGTGATATTGTTGAGATAGCGGAGTGATCAGCTAAAACAAGATATCATTACTCTTTTCTAATAGTCCTATTTAATAGCAAAACAGATGGTCTTTCCCGTGTTCTCAATATCAGGCATAGTGATGCGCAGAGATCCCTTCTCTTGTTTCCACACAATCTTCTTGTTAGTACCTAACATCCGTACTTGATGGATCTTTCTACCATTCATCTGAGCAGAATTGCGACCGAGAGACTGGATTGTGACGGTCTTGTCAGTGGGGAAACCAAGCACGAAAGCATAGATGGTTCCATTCTTCTGTGTAAAGCGGACATCATTGGCACTGAGTGCTTCCTGTCGTTTCTCATTATCGCTGAACGAGTCGGAGTTGATCATTTTAACTGCCCCCTCGCCAAAGATCTTCCATGGGCGGCTGCCGAAGATACCTTCGCCATGTACATCCAACCAAGCCTTTAACTCATGGAGAAATGCGATCTCTTTCTCATCAATGCTTCCATCACCTCTTACTGGAATGCTGAGGAGGAGATTACCGTTTTTACTGACGATGTCAACAAATGTCTTAATAACACGCTCGGCTGTTTTATACCTGTTATTTTCGTAGAGTCCACGATCATAATGCCAAGAGCCGATACACATGCAAGTCTGCCACGGATGGGGTGAGATATCTGCAAAGGCACCACGCTCACAATCCATAACGACACCTTTTTGCTGTTGTTCGTTCAGTCGTTTGCTGTTGATCACCGCTTCATTTCTGCCATTATGAAGTCGCATGCTCCGATTATAGAGATGTGCAGCTATCTCCAAACCGTAATGTCCCATAGGTAGATCTCTTTCATCATCAAAATAGATCAGATCGGGATTGTAGTCATCAATGAGTTGTTTGCAGCGTAGAAACCATGTTTTAGCAAACTTCGGATTCATCTCGGGAATACGTTCTGTCCATACACGGTCATTATCCTCATGCCATTTGGCCATGGCTTCGATATCAGTAAAACCGTCTGGGATCACTATATTATATCCACCATAAAACAATTGCGGGTCATAACCTTCCCACCATTTTCCTTTTCCTTCCTCTTTCGTACGGTTATAGGCATCATAACGAACACCGGCCTTTTCCCCAGTAGCGTCGTATCCGTATGCTGTCTGGAACCAGTGCCAGGCATGAGCAGAGTGGTTGCTCACGCCAAAGCGTAGCCCGTTATGACGTGCAGCCTTGGCAAATTCACCGACGATATCACGATGGGGACCCATGTTCACCGAGTTCCATGGCTGATACTTAGAGTTATAATTGTCGAAGTTATCATGATGGTTGGCCATACAGACGAAATATCGTGCACCTACCTCTTTATATAGTTTGACCAAAGCTTCAGGATCAAATTTTTCAGCCTTCCACATAGGGATGAAGTCCATCATACCAAATTCAGACGGATGACCGTATTTCTTTACATGGTTGCGATATCTACCCTGATCCTGTTGATACATAGCGCGAGCGTACCAATCGCCTGCCTCTGGAACACACTGTAATCCCCAGTGTGCCCATATTCCCAACTTTGCATTGGCAAACCAATCAGGTGCCTGATAATTTTCAGACAGTGATTCCCATGATGGTTGGAAGATACCTTTCTCTATATTTTCCTGTGCCCATACTGCTGTGTGGAATAACAGGATCAATAATAATATGATACTATTCCTTTTCATCGTTTTATAAGGGCTAACACGTAACTTCTACAATAGTTTCTCTTCCCATTCCCCTCCATAAGGGAACTCTATACCTTATACTCTAAACTAATTACAGTATTTTCCCAGTTATGCAGAATCGCATGACGGGGTAGATTGGGATTTTTTCGTAGATTGGCTTATCTTCTTCCTCATCATAATAGATATTCTTTGAAAGCTCCCGGTCGTTCTGATAGAACTTCACCTTGCCCGTGAAATAACAACCTAAGTCGAAACGGAAACCTACGCTCTTTTGGCCTACATTCCTTCCGACACCAATACCGAGATAAGGGCTGACAGACTTTCCACGGATATCACCTTTTATATCACCCTGTCGGTCAAAGAAGAATGAATGATCCTCAAAACCAAGTTCAGCTTTCGCTTGCGGTACCTTCTGCATCATTGATGCGATAGCATCGCTATGTGCTTCGAGCTTCACCAACTTCTCTCCGCCGAAAGAAAGACCCGTAACAAAGCAGAATGTGGAATTGCCACCGAAAGGATAAATGCTGGCTTTCACGTCAAATGAGGTACGTGACAGATTCAGGTCCATACCCACTTCCGTGTAACTGGGATAAGACTGCCAATCCTCTTGTGAAGCATTTTGTGGGAATTCGATATCTATCTCATTCTCATCGGTCTTGATCTTAATTCCAGGCATGATATTCATACCTGCGCTCAGTTCAATATACGGAGTTATGCATGTGGCAATGCCGAAGCTGATACCTTCAGTGCCTGGACCAGCATAAAAGCCAAGATGGTTAAAGACACCTCTGTCAAATAAAGTATCCTTATTTTTCTTTTGTGCCTTTACTTTCTGTACGTTTTCTTTCTGTGAGATTGTCTCCTCTACAACAGTCTCCTGTGCAATTGCCACTAATGGCAGAATTGTCAACAGGAAAAACATAAACATTTTTCTTCTCATATTCTTTCTATTGTTAAAATTATATTCTTCACTGAATAAGATTATTAAAGTCTCACTGCAAATATACACTTTTTTTGATAATTCGAAAAAAATAGACGATATTATGTGTTTTAAAATAATAAAAAATGCTTTATTTTGAGTAATAGTTGACAATTTTTTTGTAAATTTGCAGTCATAGTAGATTTTTGCTATTTATTAATGATTTTTGTGAACGATTTTATTCCGTGGAATAAATCTGAAACGTAATATCAATTATTATTTAAAGGAAGCCGATGAAACATTATCTGAAAAAACTTGAGGACACTGTCCGCAAGCAATGGAACCAAAAAGCACTCTGTGATTATCAGGGCGATTCTTTTACGTATGCCGAATTGGCTACAAACATTGAACAGTTCAGGATATTCCTTTCCGAAGCCGGAATAACCAAGCGCAGTAAGATTGCCATCTGCGCACGTAATTCCGCCCGATGGGCGATTTCCTTCTGGAATGTCAATGTCAATGAATGTGTGGCTGTACCCCTTTTGGCTGATTTCCATCCTAATGGAATAGCCACATTAACCCACCATTCAGACAGTGTACTGCTATTCACAGACCAAGATATATGGGCAAAACTGAATCCTGAGCAAATGCCGTCCTTGAAGGCTGCTATTAATGTAAAAGACTTTCAGATGCTATGGAGTAGAGATGATCGTGTGGCTGAAGCCTGGGAAGAACGTGAAGAACTTTTTGAGCGTCAGCATCCCTCCGGCTTTTTGCCAGAGAAAGTTTCTTATCCTACAGATAACCTTGATAAATTGGCCATCATCAACTATACATCAGGAACTACTGGAAATCCCAAGGGCGTGATGCTGACTTACGGGGCTCTCTCTGATACCGACGAGTTCGCCAACTCCCATTTCCCGAACAAACCTGGTGAAACCATCGTGTCTATGCTTCCCATGGCACATATGTATGGATTAGCTATCGAATTTATCCATCCTAATGTTGATGGTGTCACCGTGTATTACCTTGGTAAGACTCCGTCGCCCACCACACTTCTTAAAGCGATGAAGGACGTGAAGCCATATATGGTTGTTACGGTACCGCTTGTGATGGAGAAAGTCTATGCCAATTCCATTAAACCGGCTTTGGAGAAAATGAATTGGCTCTTATCCGTTCCCCAAGCGGGTAAGTTGGTTAACATGATTGTACGAAAGAAGATCTTGTCGGCTTTCGGTGGACGGGTACGCTGCTTCATCATGGGTGGGGCGGCCCTCAAACCGGAAGTAGAGCAATGTTTCCAAAAGATACGACTGCCATTTACAGTAGGTTATGGAATGACAGAGGCCTGCCCACTATTAGGCTGGGAATGGTGGACGAACTTTGTGCCGGGATCATGCGGTAAGCCTGTTCACGAGATCAGGATCGATTCAGAAGATCCAAAGAATGTTGCAGGAGAGATCCAGGCCCGGGGAGAGAACATCACCATCGGTTATTACAAGAATCCTGAAGCCAATGCGGTTGCTTTTACAGACGATGGATGGTTCCGTACAGGTGATTTGGGAACAATGGATGAAGAAGGAAATATCTTTATCCGCGGGCGCATCAAATCAATGATTCTTAACTCTTCCGGACAAAACATTTATCCTGAGGAGATAGAAGCTGTATTGTCAAGTTGTCCTTATGTCAACGAGTCGATCGTTGTCGATCGTAAGGGAAAGATCGTTGCACTGGTATATCCCGAACTTCCCGATGATATGGACAAAAAGGCAAGGAACGGTATCCCTGAATTGATACGTAATACCGCCAATAAATCCCTTCCTAACTATAGCAAGATCGCTAAGGTGAAACTTGTCGAGGAACCTTTTGAGAAAACCCCGAAGATGAGTATCAAACGGTTCTTGTATAGCTGAAATAATAAATAATAAAGGGGGGTGTGTCAAAATAGGCACATCCTCTTTTTTTTATCGCAAAGCCCCGACTTTCTCAAGCCAGGGCTTTGTTATGTTGTAAAAATGTTGTAACTTTACAACATCACAAATAAAGTTATGCAAAAGTATCATTTTCGCCCGT
>JAFZPF010000108.1 GCA_017550455.1 Prevotella sp. | reverse complement strand
CCCTCAAGTAAAGATGAGTTGTTCACCCTTAGGGAAATATCGTGATCTTCAACGCTTCAGCAGCAAGGGATGGAACGCTTATCATACTGTATGTCAGGAAGCACAGGCGTGGCTACGCGATGGACTGATGGATCAGCTCTATCCCATGATGTATTTCCAGGAAAATAATTTTTTCCCTTTTGCTGCCGACTGGTCCGAAAACCGTTACGGCAAAGATATTGCAGCCGGACTGGGTATTTATTTCCTCGATCCACGGGAGGGAAAGTGGAAAATCGATGAGGTGAAACGACAACTCAACGTTATCCGCAACCTCGGACTCGGACAGTGTTTCTTCCGGGCAAAGTTCCTCCTCGACAACATACAGGGACTGTACGACTACTTACGTATTTTCAATTTCCCTACCTGCTGGGCCAACAACCAAATAGAAGAATCTACTGACAATGCCTCCCACTACCATCCAGCACAGATGCTGGCTTGCGACGGACAAACCATGACACTGCCCGAGAAAGGAACCACCCTCGATGCCGACTACGTGATGGTAGAGACATTACAAGGATGTACCATCGCCCTTCTGCCATACCGCTCTACCACCGTCGATGTCCGGAAAGTGCCAGAAGGAATGTATATCATACGTTCACTTGGTAAAAAAGGTTCTCCCCATCGACTGGGATTCATTCAGATAAAAAGACAACATTAAAACGCCCTGTCAAGGGGTTAAATCTCAGATAACAGGGAGAAAAAGAACATTTCTCCTGATATTTTTATTCTAAAGAATAAGGATTTCATTTTTTTTGACTACCTTTGCAACTTGAAAGTAAAAGAGATGAGAGTAGCAATCGTAAAATACAATGCCGGAAATATCTACAGCGTGGTGAATGCGCTGCATCGCATGGGCATCGAACCGTTGCTTACCGATGAGGCAGAAGAACTGTTGAAAGCCGATAAAGTGCTCTTTCCCGGTCAGGGTGAGGCACGCTCGGCCATGCAGTATCTTCGTGAGCGTCGCTTGGATGAGGTGATTCGCAGCCTGACGCAGCCCGTGCTGGGCATCTGTGTGGGGCAGCAGCTACTCTGCCGTCATTCCGAGGAGGGTGACACGCCCTGTATCGGTATCTTCGACGCGGAAGTGAAGCGGTTTCGGCCGCAACACCATGAGGACAAGGTACCGGCCATGGGATGGAACGCGCTGTACAACCTGAAGAGTCCGTTGTATGCCGGCTTTGACGAGCAGCAGGCTCCTTACGTGTATTTTGTGCACAGCTATTATGTACCGGTATGTAGTGACACCATTGCCACGACAGATTATATTCTCCCCTACTCTGCCTCGCTGCAGAAAGGTAATTTCTATGCGTGTCAGTTTCATCCTGAGAAAAGCGGTGATGTAGGGGCACGTATCTTAAAGAACTTTTTGGATTTATAAGCATGATAGAACTGATACCAGCCATCGATATTATTGAAGGGAAATGTGTCCGTCTGACGAAGGGGGACTACGACCGGAAGACGGTTTACCACGACAATCCTGTAGATGTGGCAAAGCATTTCGAGGCTTTGGGTTTCAAGCGGTTGCATGTGGTGGATCTCGACGGGGCGAAAAACCGCCACATCGTGAATGTGGGGGTGCTGCGGGAGATTACGCGGCAAACCCGGTTGACGGTGGATTTCGGCGGTGGTATCAAGAGTGACGACGACCTGCATCAGGCTTTCGACAATGGGGCTTCGATGGTTACCGTGGGCAGTATTGCCGTGACACATCCGGAATGGTTCATACGATGGATGGAGGAATTTGGTACGGATAGGATGATCCTTGGTGCTGATGTAAGGCAGGGGATGATCAGCATCAACGGTTGGAAAGAAGATTCTGCAAAGCCGCTGATACCTTTCCTGAAGGAATTTATCGACCATGGTGTTCGTAACGTGCTGTGCACAGAGATATCATGCGACGGTACTTTACAGGGTCCTGCCCTGTCATTATACCGGGAGATTATGGCTATCTATCCACAGTTACATCTGATAGCCAGCGGCGGTGTATCGTGCATCGATGATATCCATGCATTGGAAGATAGTAAGATCCCTGCCGTGGTATTCGGCAAAGCCATCTACGAGGGGAAGATCGATCTGAAGTCGCTGATCGCATCACAAAACAGAAAGGAGGAAAGACTATGAGCGGTGGTTTGGCCAAACGCATCATTCCCTGTCTGGATGTGAAAGACGGGCAGACAGTGAAAGGCACTAACTTCGTGGATTTGCGCCATGCCGGTGATCCGGTGGTGTTAGGCAAAGCCTACAGCAAAGCGGGCGCTGACGAACTGGTTTTTCTCGATATCACCGCCTCTCATGAAGGTCGGAAGACATTCACAGAGATGGTTACCCGTGTGGCTGCCGAGATCAACATCCCCTTCACTGTGGGTGGCGGCATTAATGCCTTGGACGATGTAAAACGACTGTTGAATGCCGGTGCTGACAAGGTGAGCATCAACTCTGCTGCTATTCGCAACCCACAGCTCATCAATGAGATAAGCAGCTACTTCGGTTCTCAGGTATGTGTCTG
>JAFZPF010000107.1 GCA_017550455.1 Prevotella sp. | reverse complement strand
TTTCCTTGATTCATGATTTCTGCCTCTTGCAATACAATTTGCAAAAGTACAAAACCAAATATCGAAAAAAAAATATTCGCGTAACTCATTGAAAATAATCAAATTAAATTAGGTCCGAGAAATTTTCTTTGGACAGTAGTGGTTTAACACCTGAAAACATGACCCATTATGAAAATAATAGTTTTTTATTGTTTTTACAAAACATATAAGATTAGTAAATAAAACAGAAAAATATTGATTATATTTCGTTTATTATTCGTATATTTGTAACAGATTAACAAACTAATAGTAATTTTACATTTTATGATTAACGATTTCATTTATGACATCCCCGTAAGGGTGTATTTTGGCAAGGATCAGTTGAAACACTTAGGTGCTGAATTGAAGAAATATGGTACACGTGTCCTGA
This sequence comes from Prevotella sp., assembly GCA_017550455.1. GTDB lineage: Bacteria > Bacteroidota > Bacteroidia > Bacteroidales > Bacteroidaceae > Prevotella. The sequence continues at coordinate 8,201 of JAFZPF010000107.1, read as the reverse complement.
TGACTTATGGTGGTGGCTCCATCAAACGTATGGGACTCTATGATAAGGTGGTTAAGGAGATTAAGGATGCTGGATTGGAACTTTTCGAACTGTCTGGTATTGAGCCTAATCCTCGTATTGACTCTGTACGTAAAGGTGCTCAGATGTGCAAGGATCATCATATTGATGTACTGCTGGCTGTAGGTGGCGGTTCGACGATTGATGCAACAAAGTTCATGGCTGCCGGTGCATGTGTGGATCATGACCCATGGGAATTCCTCGATTATGCTAAGCCAGCACCGATTGAGCGTGCATTACCGATTGTTACTATTCTTACACTCTCTGCCACGGGTTCAGAGATGGATACCGGCGGTGTGATCAGTAACCCCGAGACAAAGGACAAGAATGGAAGACTGGCTCCGGCAATGCTTCCTAAAGCATCTTTCCTTGATCCTACAAATACTTTTACTGTTCCTCCATATCAGACAGCCTGCGGGTCTGCCGATATCATGTCGCATATTATTGAGGTATATTTCAATATGAATCAGGATCTTTTCATGCTTGACTGTTTTATGGAAGGACTGATGAAGACAATCGTGAAATATGCGCCTATAGCGATGAAAGAACCAGACAACTACGAAGCACGTGCCAATCTGATGTGGACTTCATCATGGGCTATCAACGGCTTTGTGGATGGTGGAAAACGTCAGGCATGGTCATGTCATCCGATGGAGCATGAATTGTCTGCTATCTATGACATCACACATGGATTGGGCCTTGCCATCCTCACTCCACGCTGGATGGAGTATTGTCTGGATGAGACGACGGTATCTAAATATGTGCAGTTCGGTACTAATGTTTTCGGCATCGATCCAACACTTGAGCCTATGGACATTGCTCATCAGGCTATTGACTGTCTGAGTCATTTCCTTTTTGACACCATGGGCTTAAAGCGTACATTACCTGAAGTAGGTATCGATGAGACACATTTTGCATTGATGGCAAAGAAATCTGTTGGCGGTGGTACATTACCTGGTTTCAAACCGCTTCAGCAACAAGATGTTGAAAATATCTACAGAATGTGTATGAAGTGATTCTTGCTATACAATCCATATGAAAAGGTACTTTTTTAGTGCCTTTTCTTTTTTCTCGATAGCTATCTATAAAACAATTAAAGGGAAGGTATTGTTATATATAGAAGTCTTTTTCTTCTACAATAGTTTTTTCAGAAAAAGGTTGTCAGGTTGTCAAAACCCTTTGTGGCAGCGGTCTTGCAACCTGTTGGAGGCTGTCAAAGGTTGACATGAGGTTGTCACGATGTTACGCAGTAACATCAGATTTTCGAGAGAATTGGAGAGAAAAGGGTACTAAAAGCCCGGCTCGTGATACCCTTTTCTTCGACTTTTAAGTACTAATACTCCACTAATTAAGTACTAATTAGTCGGCTTTTATTTATCAAACAGATTATCAGCTATTATTAAATGAAATCCCGAAAAGCAAAAAGCCATTCGGGATTCCTTATGATAGTGATGAAATTTATTCTCCACGCAACTGCTTATCCATAGCAGCAGCCGCTTTCCTGCCGTCTCCCATGGCAAGAATCACAGTTGCTCCACCACGTACGATATCACCACCGGCGAATACTGTCGGACGCGAACTGCGCATCTGATCGTTCACAGCAATTGTGTTCTTTCTACCAAGCTCGAGTCCCTTAATAGATTTGGGAACCAGCGGATTCGGGCTTACGCCTACAGCCACGATTACCTGATCGACATCCAATGTTACTGTCTTTCCTTCTACAGGAACTGGTGAACGTCTGCCGGAAGCATCAGGTTCTCCAAGTTGCATCACCTGTAATACTGCTTGTTTGACAGCTCCTTTCTCGTCGGCGATATACTCGATGGGGTTATGGAGTGTAAGGAAGTTGATACCTTCTTCCTTAGCATGCTTCACCTCTTCCAGACGTGCTGGCATCTCTGCCTCACTACGACGATAAACCAAGGTAACATTTGCACCCAGTCGTTTGGCTGTGCGACAAGAGTCCATAGCCGTGTTTCCACCACCCACAACCATCACATTGGTAGCTGGATTGAGCGGCGTGTCAGTACTGGGGTTAGCAGCATCCATCAGATTTACACGGGTAAGATACTCGTTTGATGACATGATATTGATGGCATTCTCACCGGGGATATTCATGAAATTCGGCAAACCGGCACCTGAACCGACAAAGATACCCTTAAATCCCTGATTCTCCAATGTCTCGACACTGATGGTCTTACCGATGATCACATCCGTCTGGAAGTGAACACCCATCTTCGCAAGGTTGTCTATCTCCACGTCAACGATAGCGTTGGGCAGACGGAACTCTGGGATACCGTATTTCAACACACCGCCAATCTCATGTAATGCCTCGAAAACATACACGTCATATCCTTTCTTGACCATATCACCGGCAAAGGAAAGTCCAGAAGGGCCAGAACCAACGACTGCGATCTTGATACCATTGGCAGGTGCAATCTCTGGTAACGAGATATTTCCACTCTCACGCTCATAGTCGGCAGCGAAACGCTCCAGATAACCGATAGCTACGGGTTGTCCGCCACTCTTCAGGTGGATACATTTGCTCTCACACTGTTTCTCCTGTGGACATACACGACCACAGACAGCGGGTAGGGCAGAGGTGTTCTTCAATACCTTTGCAGCAGCAAGGAACTGGCCACGCTCAATGTTCTTGATAAAAGAAGGAATGTCAATATTTACGGGGCATCCTTCTACACACGTGGGTTTCGGACAATCCAGACAGCGTTTGGCTTCTGTGAGTGCCATCTCCTTGGTCAGACCTGTGTTTACTTCTTCAGTACGCGTCGTCGCACGATAGACTGGATCTAACTCAGGCATGATCACACGAGGAATCGCCATACGCTCTTTAGGTTTCATCGACTTCCTTAAGACCTGACGCCATTCTGCTTTATTGTCGGTGAGGATATCGATAGTGTCATTTGTAGGATCATCATCCATCATGACATCATTTGTCGACTCAGCAGAAACCTTCTTTTCTCCATGGTCGAGGTGTTCCTCAAAATGTTCCAGTTCTTCCTGCTCTTCGCGCTTGAAAGTACCCATACGCTTGAACATCTCATCCCAGTCAACCAATGAACCGTCGAATTCAGGACCATCGATACATACAAACTTTGTCTTACCGCCGATTGTCAGACGACAAGCACCACACATTCCTGTGCCATCAACCATGATCGTGTTAAGGCTCACTTCACAGGGGATGTTATGTTTCTGAGCCGTGAGATTAGAGAATTTCATCATGATGGGAGGACCGATAGCAAATACCTTGTCGATATGCTCCTGTTCGATAAACTTCTCAATACCTACAGTAACTACACCTTTCTCACCATAACTGCCGTCATCTGTCATGATGATAACCTCATCAGCTGATTCACGTACAGCATCTTCCAGAATAATAAGCTCTTTTGAACGTCCTGCCAACACTGCCAGAGTACGGTTGCCGGCGGCCTTCAGGGCCTGGATGATAGGCAACATAGGGGCGATACCCAAACCACCACCTGCACAAACGACCGTTCCGAAATTCTCAATGTGAGTAGGATTTCCCAATGGACCAACTACATCAGCAACCTGGTCGCCCTCGTTGAGCATACAGAGTTTTTTCGATGATAATCCTACCTGCTGTACGACAAGTGTGATCGTTCCTTTCTCAATGTCAGCACCTGCAATGGTCAGTGGCATACGCTCACCTTTCTTATCAACACGTACGATGACAAAGTTGCCTGCTTTACGACTCTTTGCTATCAGTGGGGCTTCAATCTCGAAAAGAAATACCTTCTCGGAGAATTGTTCTTTTCTAACAATTAAATTCATAATGTTCGTATGTAGGTTAATGTATTAATAATCAATCGATGATCTCAAAGCCTGTATAAGGAACCAGGGCGCGAGGCACACGAATGCCTTCTTCCGTCTGGTTGTTTTCCAAGATTGCAGCTACGATACGTGGCAATGCCAAGGCAGAACCGTTGAGGGTATGACAGAGCTCAGGCTTCTTCATACCTTCACCACGGTAGCGGCACTTCAGTCGGTTAGCCTGATAGGTGTCGAAATTACTTACCGAAGATACTTCCAACCAGCGTTTCTGTGCTTCGGAATAAACCTCGAAGTCATAACAGATTGCTGAGGTAAACGACTGGTCACCACCGCAAAGTAACAAGATACGATAAGGAAGTTCCAGTTTCTTCAACAATCCTTCTACATGCTCCAGCATCTCTTTATGACTCTCTTTAGAGTGCTCCGGTGTGTCTATACGTACGATCTCAATCTTTGAGAACTCGTGCAGACGGTTCAAACCGCGTACGTCCTTACCATAAGAACCTGCTTCTCTTCGGAAACACTCTGTATAAGCACAGTTCTTAATAGGTAAGTCTTTCTCGTCGATAATCACATCGCGATAAATATTTGTTACGGGAACCTCAGCTGTAGGGATCAGATAAAAATCGTCAACCTCACAGTGATACATCTGTCCTTCTTTATCAGGTAACTGTCCAGTACCATAACCACTGGCAGCATTCACAACCGTTGGAGGGATGATCTCTGTATATCCAGACTTCCTGGCTTCATCTAGGAAGAAATTGATCAATGCACGCTGCAGGCGGGCACCCTTTCCGATATATACTGGGAAACCGGCTCCGGTAATCTTTACACCTAAGTCGAAGTCAATGAGATTATATTTCTTAGCCAATTCCCAATGGGGCAATTTAGCTTGTTCAACAACAGGATTAGCATCCCAGTTCCCTACGGTATCACCCTCATGGCATTCGCGAAGATTACTCTTAACCACATGATTATCTTCTGCTGTCTTACCCTCAGGTACTTCATCATAGGGGATATTCGGAATCTGACAGAGTAGGGTAGTCAACTCGTGCTGTGCCTGATTCATCTGTTCCTCTAACTGTCTGTTGGTCTCTTTCAGTTCTGCAACAGATGCTTTGATTTTCTCAGCTTCCTCTTTTTGACCTTGTTTCATCAGTCCGCCGATCTGGGCAGCCATCTTCTTGGCATTTGAGAGGTTAGCGTCTAATTGCTGTTGTGCTACGCGGCGTTTACGGTCAACATCCAAAACATTCTGTATAGCCTCTTCAGCATGGGGGAAATGTTTCTTGTTCAAACCATTAATCACGCGTTCGGTTTCCTCAGTGAGGAGTTTCAATGTAAGCATAATCTATTTTCTTTTGAATTCAAAATAAAAGTGCTGCAAAGTTACTAAATTTCTGAATAAGCGAGAAAATTTTTTATTTATTTATTATCATGGGCATGAAGAAAATATTCAATAAACGATCATAATATATAAATATTCATTTTATATAAAAAGCAGAAATCCCAAATCTGAAAAGATCTGGGATTCTGTTGTTTGTTTGGAATAAGTTGTTTACTAATTTATGCTTCGGGTTCTGGTATTACAGATACCGTGCTCTTGTTCTTGCGGCCTTTCTTGAAGTTAACCGTACCATCAACAAGTGCATACAAGGTATCATCCTTGCCAATACCTACATTGTTACCCGGATTGTGATGAGTACCACGCTGACGTACAATCACATTACCAGCGATAACCTTCTGTCCACCCCAAATCTTTACGCCGAGTCGCTGTGCAGCACTCTCGCGTCCGTTCTTAGAACTACCAACACCTTTTTTATGAGCCATTTCTAAGTCCTCCTAATTAAACGATTAATGATTTGATCTCTACTTGTGTGTACTGCTGGCGATGACCGTTCTTCTTGCGATAGTCCTTGCGGCGCTTCATCTTGAAAACAATCACCTTGTCACCTTTAACAAGTGGATTAATTACTTCACACACTACTTTTGCACCTTCTACGGTGGGTGCGCCTACCGTTACAGCTCCCTCGTTATCGATAAGGAGCACTTTGTCGAACTCTACGTTCTGACCTTCTTCAGCATCTCTGAGGTGATTGATGAACAACTTCTGTCCTTCGCATACCTTAAACTGCTGACCGTTGATTTCTACAATTGCGTACATTATTTATTATTATAACGGTTTCTCCGCAAGGCGGACTGGCATTTTGCCGTCACTTATTCGAGCCTCCACGGACTAAATACTAATTAAAAATAATCCTTTCGGACAAATTTGGCTGCAAAATTACTACTTTTTATTTAAACTGCAAAATTATTTCAGTTTATTTTTACTCAATCTATGCGTATTTTACTCAAATTCAACTGTTTTGTCTATACATTCATTGTTATTTGTCTTTATACCTTGACATAAAGTAATGAAAAAGCAAGTGTGTATGTACTTTTTTTAATGTCGCCTTTTTATCATCGCTTATAGTGGTAATTACATGTAAAATACGATTTTGTCAAATTGAAATATTATCGACAAAAAAGATAATTGTATCGACAATTATTTCATTTATTGGATGGTCAACAATTACTTTTTTTATATTTTTGTAAAAAAGTCTGTTAAAAGTGTTCATATTTAAAAATAATGTTGTATATTTGCATTATATATCTGGACACACCAATATTTAAGCCATGACGAAATATAACATAACCGAAAAAAAAGAGAAAGAAGCTGCTTATCGTAGTTTAGTCAGCCCTAAGCTGATGGACGAACTGAAGGAGAAGATCCTTGATGTTATTCTTATTCAGAAGAAATACAAAGATAAGAACTATTCTGCCAAGTGTTTGGCGGAAGATTTAGGCACGAATACGAGGTATATCTCTGCTATTGTGAATGTACGATTCCACTGCAACTATACTTCATTTGTTAATAAATTCCGTATTGAAGAGGCGATGGCTCTTTTGGTAGACCGTCGTTACCTGAATCTCAACATGGAGGATATCAGTGATATGGTGGGCTTTGCCAACCGTCAGTCGTTCTATGCATCTTTCTATAAGATTACCGGAATGACACCGAGACAGTATAAGATGCAACAACTCTCGCAGCATCCTTCAAAGACGGAAGCACCGGTGGAGAAGAAGCGTGGGCGCAAACCCAAACAATAATATGAAGCCTTCAGACTCATTCCATTATTCAGATGAGCGTTTTGCTGATATTCAGATGTTAAGGTATCATCTGAATGGTTTTGAACAATTGAGCAGAAGGCAGAAGATTTTCATATATTGTCTTTCACAAGCTACCCTATACGGTAGAGATATTACATTTGACCAATTCGGGAAGTACAACCTCAAGATCAGGAATATGCTTGAGGTTGTATATCTTTATTATAAGGGTGATCGGGATTGCCTGGATTTCCACTATTTCGTTACCTATCTGAAACAGGTATGGTTTTCTAATGGTATCTATCATCATTATGGTAATGAGAAGATCATTCCTTCATTCACATCGGATTATCTTCACACGCTATTGTTGCAGATACCCAAGGAGCAACTGCCTTTGGATACTCTTTCGTTGGATGATTTCTGTGAAAAACTCTTTCCAATAATCTTTTCACCCGATGTATTACCTAAAAAAGTTGATATCCGGGAAGGAATAGATGTAGTCCTTTCGTCAGCGTGCAATTATTACGATGGAGTTACTCAACAAGAGGTGGAAGATTATTATCTGACACAAAAAGACAACAACGATCCTGAACCTCCTTCATACGGACTAAACAGTACTTTGGTGAAAGAAGAAGGGGTGGTCAAAGAAATCGTATGGAGTGCTGGCGGAAAATATGGGGAAACAATTAAGCAGATTGTAAAGTGGCTTGGCAAAGCCATGGAATATGCTGAAAATGAAGATCAGAAAAGGTATATTCAAATCCTTATAAACTATTATAATACAGGTGACTTACGCGTTTTTAATCAATATTGTATTGAATGGGTAAAAGAACATCGGTCAACTATTGATTTTGTTAACGGGTTTATAGAAGTCTATAGTGATCCTTTAGGATTGAAAGGTTCCTGGGAAGGTATTGTGGAATATCGTGATGAGGAAGCGACTAAGAGAACACGTACGATCAGTGATCACGCTCAGTGGTTTGAAGATCACTCTCCGGTAAATCCCCGTTTTCGTAAACCCCATGTAAAAGGAGTTACAGCCAATGTTATCAATGCAGCCATGCTCGGAGGTGATGAGTACCCATCAACAGCCATTGGTATCAACCTACCTAATGCGGATTGGATACGTGCGGTATATGGATCTAAAAGTATTACGATCGGCAATCTTATTGATGCCTATAATAAAG
>JAFZPF010000106.1 GCA_017550455.1 Prevotella sp. | reverse complement strand
TTTCCCCGGTGACTATAAGACGCCAGAAGGTAAAGTACCCAACCCTGATGATGTAAAGGGCGTGTATTGGGAAACCTGTATGAATATCGGTTCTTCATGGGGATATAAGAGTTGGGAGAACAGATGGAAATCGTCTGAGGATATCATACGTACACTGTTGATGTGTGCTGCAAGAGGAGGAAACCTGTTGCTTAATGTCGGACCGGATGGTAATGGACAAGTTCCGCAAGAAGCACAGCAATGTCTGAAGACCGTAGGAGAATGGCTGAGAGAGAATGGGGAGGTTGTTTACGGCACACAACGGAGTTTGCTCTATCCGTCATGGGGTGAATGCATCCGTAAAGACAACAAGAACACCACCCTCCTTTATCTCTGCGTTTATGACTGGCCCTCTGATCAGAAACTGGTTCTCGACAAATCCCTGAGTGTCAAACAGGCAAAAATGTTGCACGGCAATACGAAGCTCAAGGTCACTACATCTTCAAAAGGAACCGTTATCAATGTGCCGAAGGTTCATGACAACCAATTCGTACATATCGTAGAACTCACACTGAAGAAGAAACTACCTGCTGTAAAACTGCAAACCAACAGCGACCAGTTCTTCAGCATCGTGGATGAAGAATAATAAATGGATCAGGACATTCTCGTATATTCATCATGAACAAAAGAACTATTATTATCCTAAGCACGTTCCTGTTGACTGTTGCCTCTGCCAATGCCCAACAGACAAACAAGGGAGATGAACAGGGATTTGAGATCCCCACATCAACAGATCTGCCTGAAGACATGCAGGAGATAAAAGAAGCTATCAAAGGCTGGTGGACAGCCTCCCAGGAAAACAAAGATGAGCGTACAGCTTGGTATAAAGAAGCACGTTTCGGCTGTTTTATCCACTGGGGTGTCTATTCCACAGCTGCCGGTTATTGGATGGGGAAACCTGTCAGTGGGTACTCCGAACACCTGATGAGGAAAGAAAAGATTCCTCTAACTGTTTATAAAGACTCACTGGTCTGCAGTTTCAATCCCTACCTCTTTGATGCGGAGGAATGGATTAAGACAGCTGTCAAGGCAGGAATGAGATATTTTATTATCACAGCCAAACACCATGATGGTTTCGCGATGTTTCCGTCTGATGCCTATCCCTATGATATCCGACAGACATCCTTCAAACGTGATCCGATGATGGAATTGCGGAATGCCGCACGTAAGTATGGTGTGAAATTCGGATTTTACTACTCGCATGCTTTCGATTGGGAACATCCCTGTGCTCCAGGTAACGACTGGGAATATGACCACCCCGGTGGTGACAAGCGATTAGGAGGCACTGACTGGTGGAATAGTGAGTATCACCAGTATCTGGCTGAAGCCGACAAGTATGTCAAAGAAAAGTCCATTCCTCAGATCCTGGAACTGATACACAACTATCAGCCGGATATTCTGTGGTTCGACACTCCTGGCAAGCTTCCCTTATATCAGAATATCCGAATCCTCAAGGCCATACGCAAAGCGGACCCAAAACAACAGATTGTTGTTAATGGACGATTGGTAAGATTCGGTAAGATGAACATGGGTGACTATGTGAATACCGGTGACCGAGCGGCTTTCTTTTTCCCACAACAGGGTCTGTGGGAGAGCATCCCCACCACCAATGAGTCGTACGGATACAGTGCCTCTGATACAAAACGGAAGAGTGTCAAGCATTTCGTGAGGCTCATTGAGGCGGCTGTTTCCAAAGGAGGGAACATCTTGATGAATGTAGGACCGATGGGTAACGGCAAATGGGATCAGCGGGATGTGGATATCTTTCTCGGCATTGGCAACTGGATGAAGAAAAACGGCAACAGTATCTATGGGGCAGGCCGTACAGATCTCCCGATACAACAGTGGGGCGTATTGACCGCTAAGTATGACACGCTCTATGCACATATCCATCAGTGGCCGAAAGACGGTCGTATCACCATCGGAGGATTACGCAGTAATATCCGTAAGGCATGGATGCTTTCAGAACAACAGCAGAAAGAAGTAAGATGGAAGAGAATCAATAAAGATGATTGTCAACTCCTATTATCCGGACCCATGCCCGACACGTTGAGTACAGTTGTTGCTTTCACGATAGACAAGAAAACCGATGCATGTCCTGATCGCCTGCTCAATGCTCATACAGACAATATCCTATATACCTTCGATGCAACATTGACTGGCAAGGGACTGGGATACGGCGACGGCAAGGTGAATAGGAATTATGTAAAAAACTGGAAAGATAACAGCCAACAGATGGATTGGTCTTTCCGATTAAACGAAAAGGCAACATACACCTTATATCTTGACTATAATACCGTAAAGGCAGAAGATCAAGGTACTGTGGTGGTTACCATTGACAACCAATCCTTTGAAGTGCCCTATCAAGGATTTACCGAACGACAAGGTACTAATCGTCTCAAGGTAGGAGTAATCCATCTGAAAAAAGGATTACACCATTGCACATTGCAGGGAAAAGAGTATAAAGGAGAACAGTATATGTGCCCAATCGCTATCCTTTTAAATAACAAATTAAATAACAAATTAAATAACAAAGACAGATGATGAAAAAAGTTATTATTGTTTTTTTCTTTCTCCTCAGTTCAGTAGTGTATGCTCAGTCACAGACTGTCAGAATATCCTGCGTAGGAGCCAGCATCACAGAGGGTTACGGAACTACCAAACCATGGAGTGAGAATTCATATCCTGCT
>JAFZPF010000105.1 GCA_017550455.1 Prevotella sp. | reverse complement strand
GTTACTGTCTTATCCGTTTTATTGTGAATATAAAACGCATAATAAGCATCATCATGGAAAACTACATCACATGATGTTATGCATATGATACTGATGTAAATGAAAACAAACAGACTATATCTTTTTGTTTTTATCATATATAATTTGATTTATGTTATTATTGCTATAGAAAGAAAAAAAATAATGGAATTATATAGTCCCACCCTGAATGGCGGGGATTATTTATTGGGTGAGATATTTTCTTCATATCTACATAATTATTTCCATTCCTGATATTATAATATAGGGTTGGGTTACCCGTTCCGGCGGATATGCCATCTGCCGAAGATGAATATCAGGATTTAGATAAAATAGGCTGCGCTCGGCAATTTGAAAGCGAACTTTCATTGCACTCACTTGCACTATTTTTGTGATCCGCAAAAAGTTTCTTATTATAAACGTTTGCAGCTCCATGTTTATTGTCGTTTTAGGCATTATATAAGATTTTTACTATTCAGGTTATTTGCTTATAGCATATCTGCCATTATTGACATCAGGGTGACATTTCCCGATGACCGGGTATTTTTTATTCATATTGCTCAGGATCTGTTAATTCAAAAGAATCTGTACCTTTATATGCCCCTGGTATTTTTGAATACTCCTCTAATGAATTTAACTTAAATACCCACATAATACCATCTGTGGTCCTATAGATAATATTGTTTTTCTTAGTTGTTTTTCTGAATATAGAGAATTGTCTTTTGGGGTATGGATTAATTGCATTTTTATACGAACCGTTAGAAATAGAGTCCACTTTCCCTTTTATCTCTCTATATAGCTCTGGTATAGTCTTACGAGGCATGTCATCAATAAAACCGTCAACAAAGAATGCTATCAGGTCTTTTCTTGTCCACTTGTAAATGGTCGCTATTCCATCACCCTCAAAATAAGCGATAGAGTATTCTATAATAGCATCTGGGGTGATAAATCTGAAAAATTCCTGTGCTGGTCCTTCTCCCCATACACTTTCTCCATTTTTCGATACAGAATCATACTTTTTCCACAAATCATATGATATATAGTTGAACCAATAGTCTTTCTTTTTTTTGTAACAGATAATGCTGTCTATATCGTTTGATATTCTTACGTGAATGATACTATCACCCACATTCCTGACAAGCACATACGGCTTCTTCATAGCGGTACCCACTCCTTTCATTCTGTATTCATTGAATGTCTGAAAACGACGATACAATTTTATATTATCTTTTCCACAACAGGTATCATTATGTTCAATGATGATGTTAGAGCCTATGTTTTTAGAATAAACGCTCGTTTCTTCTTTCATTGAACAACTATCATTGTGACTTATGTTTATGTCTGCAGTCTTTTTCATATTTTCATGTGAATTACAACCTACAAACAACATTATCATAGATGTAAATACAAGATTCATTCTCATTTGTGATTCCTCCCTATATCAAAATATGGAATTGTAACTCTTGGGGTATAATCCCATCGTACACCTTTGTTTTTATCAATCCTTACATTTTTAATGGTCTCAAAAAACGAGCCTTTATATGAAATTATATAATCACCCGTTCCGGCGGATATGTCATCCGCCGATAATGAATATCAGGATTTAGATAAAATAGGCTGCGCTCGGCAATTTGAAAGTGAACTTTCATTGCACTCACTTGCACTATTTTTGCAATCCGCGAAAAGTTCTTTATCATAAACGTTTGCTGCTCCATGTTTATTGCCGTTATTCACGCATTATACATATTTTCATTATTTAAGTTACAGATCAAATGGGGACGGTTCTGAAATGATCCGTTTCCCGTATAATTAGTTATACGCTATTCAGCATACTTCCATATTTCATCCTAATGATTTTGTTGTTTTAAACGATAGATAATACCATAGCTGATACCAGTGAGTCGTGCAAGCTGTCTGATGCCTGCGCCTTGTTCGAGTGCTTCAACCAGGATAATGTTTCGCATTTCTTTGTTCATATTTTGAATCTCTGCCAGACTTTTTATATTTAATCGACGGCAGATAGCATCTTTTATTTCACGGTCTTTTTTATGGATCCAATATTCTTCTTCATCATCCAAGATGTAACCTTCCACAGGATTACAGACAAGCTCCCGCAATTCGTCAAGAGGGATTCTGTCTATGACAGGTCTTATATCACACAGGTCATGATGCTTGCTGTCTTCATATTCATGCCAACTACTCCATTTGTAATCCTGCACCTTATCCGAGATACCTGCAGCAACGGGATTCTGATGGATGTATTGCAACAGCTTGATGAAATATGTTATGTCTACAACGGGTTCGCTTTTGAATCTGTCTTGAAACAGATGTCCAGTATGCCCATATTTTTTGTTATAATGTCTTGAATAAGAGACTCCTAATCGCTGCATGCTTTTACTGACAGGTTCTGTTAGTTGTCTTAATAGCAGATGGACGTGGTTTGTCATCAAACAATATGCATATATTGCACAATATGGTGGGATGCTTTCTCCAACGTCATTTATTGGCTCTGTCAACGTTTTTAATTTACCGATGAAAGTAATATAATCTTCCTCATCTTCAAAAATATCCTGACGGTTGATACCCCTTAGCATAATGTGGTACACCCCCGTTTCGCTATGTTTCCTGCTGTGTCTTGTCATAGTTGATTCCTTCATTAAGTTTTCACATGGACAAAGATATAGATTCTTTTCCATTTCTCAAAGAGAATCATGATTATTATTTGATCATTTATTTAACATAGACTAATGGTAATAAGATGAATCATGTCAAAACGGATCATTTCAGAACCGTCCCGATTTGATCCCATGCAAGGATACTGATGCTTAATAATAATAGTTTCTTCATTGTAACATTTAATTAGTTGCCTCAAAAGTAAAACTAATATGATGATATACAATGAAAAAAAGTTCGCAAATACTTCACAAACGCCAAAAGATGTTAAATAACGGTGTGTTAATACATCATTTTATAGGACATATCCATAGTAAATAGCAATTTGACCTATAAAGAAACAATGAATTCATCCCATTCGGAGGATGCCCCTTTCTTTCCAAAATGATGCAGATAAGCCCGTGAACGTAACGTTGAAATATTATTAATGCTCGTGTTCATGATATTGGACATCCATTTGGGTTTTATGTTAACCTTGACTAACAGGGAGACGCGATACTCTTGCAAAGACAAATGGCAAAGACTCCTGATCCGGTAAGAGAAATTGTCATATTCCCTGTCTACCAATTTCTCAAGATCTTTCCAGTCTTGTTCTGTAGCCTTACTTGCTGACCCCATTCCAATTTCAACAAAACGAAGGTATATCTGAGATTTCATTATAGCTTCTATAGCTTTGCTCCTTTCTTGCATTCCAAGTTTCTCAATAGCATTTATAGAAAGGAGTCGCTCCTTCTCACGTTCTAACTCCTTTGTCTTTTCTTCATATTTCTCCGCATATTCTTTTATTTCTTTTTCCAACGTTCCAATAGTTTCCAGATTCTTTCTGATTCTATCCTCAGCATGATTGATGCTCTTCTCTTTTAGTACTTCCAGATAACGTAATCTGTTCCTCCATTGTTCCTGTTTTTTCCTATTATTAATTATGAAGAAAAGAAGATATGAACAAACGACCAAAGACACAAGACACGAAAGAATTAGCGTATTAGTCTTTTTCTTGTTCTGCTGCTGAAGCAATATATTTTCTTTTTCACGCTGTTGGTAGTCGTATAATGACTTCACTCTTGCAACAGCAGTTGTATTAGACATTTTTCTCAGGGAATCGTCATAGAGGAAAAAATACTTTAGGTTCTGGATTGCGTCATCGGTTTTTCCGCTCATCAGATTCAGTTCTGTCATGTATCTGTATGCACTGTCCTTTGCGTAAATGTTACCGACACGTGTCATCAGCTGAGCATATTTCTTCAAGGAGTCTTCATGATGCAGATGTCTGTAAATAGAGGCCAATGCCGAGTAAACAGAACTACTATCTGATGAAGAAATGTAAGATGATACCTTTTGTGCATGATATAAAGCGGAGTCATATTGAGCGAGATGTTTATATTGGTTGGCTAAATATAATTCTGTACTTCTAATCATCTTAGGGTCTTTGAAAGACAGAGCCAGATGATATGCATCCTTGATAGATTCCAACGCACCCCGTGAATCGTCTTTTGAATCTAATGCAATGGAAATATCCCGCAAACCATATATCATGTCTAGGGTGTCATGATTATCAAGCGCATTATTATATTGTTCGGCAAAAGATGCTTTCGCTTCATCATACAAGCCTTGGTGCATGAATATATAACCAATATTGCTATAGATAATATTGTATAAAGAACTCTTTTTGTCTGTTACGAGAATGGCCTTCTGGAACCAGTCGAGTGCCTGCGGTGCATCGTGCAGCTCGTAGTAAGTGCGGCCGGCATAGTAATAGGCGATGGGGAGCAGACACTTGTCGCCTCTTCCTTCATAGTATTTCACTATTGGGAGGATGGAGTCTGGCACGGGCTGCAACTGGTCGGCCTTGTCAGCCGCCTTGACGGTAAGCAGCCGGTGGTACATCCGAACGGCCTTTCGTTCATCTTTCATCTGTGGACTCAGTTGTCGCAGCAATGCTATGGCACTGTCGGGATTCACCTCAGTAAGACTGTCGGCGGTAAGCAACTGCTGCGGATAACGATGGCCGCCACATGAGAATATCATGCAGAGAATAACGGAGATATAGAAAGAATGCAGTATCTTCCTTCTTTTGCTATTATGCGTTGTCATCATTCTCATATTGGCTGGTAAATAATTATAATATTTGTAGGGGCTTACTTCATATATGTCCGTTGGTATGCATACCAACGGAGTTTATTCGTACATAGATAAACTAAGTCCCTACCTGTGGGCGGCAGGCTGGAATGTTTCTGACTGCATGTAGTGGAGGATACTCTTGTAGAGTTGTCGTGCCTCGGGGTACTGCTGCAGTTGATTGAGCGGTGACATGCAGACGAGAATCTTGCCCTTTCCTACCTTGTACTCGTAGATGAGACCTAACTTGTGGTTGCGCTCGATATTATCGATTACCTGTACGATAGGACGGTAATTTTTCTCGGTTTCATCGAGGATAGAGGGGTTGGAGGCCTTGATCATGGGGAACCACTGCCAGTTGGTATGACTGTCGGTGGGGAAGTCCTTAAAGATCGGATGCTTGGGGTCGGTGAGGATTCCTAAGGTGCCGGGACTTACCGGACGCTTGTTGTTCCCTGATATGGTCTTGAACATGCCATAATTCCAGTAGTCGGTCTGGAAGAGTCCTCCCACGGTCTGTGTACGGACGATATCATTTCTGTTCTTCCCCATGGAGGTGGTGTCGGGCATATACAGCACCTTGCCTCCTTGTTGGAGTTTTTTCACGATTTCATCGGATAATGTATTCGTGATGATGATGCCTTTCGTGTCGGCAGCCTGGATCTTATTCTCCGGATAAACCCACATCGGATAGGTGTTGTGGTAAGGTGTGCCTTCTATCTGCAAGACGAGATCCAGTCGGGTGGCTTTCTGGATGTCATTCAGTTTGCCTTTCACAGTGGCGGCGGTGAAGAGACCGATGCTGTCGTTGTTGATCGTAAATGTCTCACTGCTGTGTACACGACCGTCGGGATAACGGATGGTCCACGACAGTTTCTTGTCCTTTAAGGATGTCTCCCCGTAGTTGGCTATCTGGATGGTTCCCTCCCATGCGTCGTTGTTCCAGGTGTAGCCTTTCCAGAGTAGCAGGGGCACCACGTCGTTGCACCATTGTCTCCATTCCGTAGGCGTGGTGAGATCCTTACTCTCCATGAAGGCATCGAGGATTCCCACGTAGGCACTGCCCTGACCGGGATAATCCTGGATGTCGAGCAGTTGGAAGCCACCGAAGCCCGGCGTGCGCAGATCCATCTCGATATCCGCCTTATACAGTTGGAGGCTCCAGGCACCGGATGCTTTGTGGAAGTCGAGAGCCTGATCGAGCATCCCCGCCTTCTCCAGTCGTCTCTGGAATTCCTTCAGGTTATAGGGATAGAGCACTCCGTTGTATTTGTTGATCTCACGATAGTCGGGATAGGTCTGGAACTGCCCGGTCTCGTGACTGATCACTGGCATGGGAACACCCTTGATGCCTTTCGAGAAGTTGATGAGGGTGTTAGGATAGGTGCTGTTGATGATTCCGCCGTCGTAGACATCGGCAAAGGAGAAGGAACCGCGGGTGTGCGTATCAAACGTTCCCCATTTCTCTCCACCGTTACGACAGGTGGTAAAATAGTCCATTTCATCGTTCCATCCCCCATATCCCAGGAAGGTGTTAGAACCGAAGGTGTACAGTTTTGTCTTGTCGATCTTACGGTATCCGTTGATGAATCTCTTCATCGCGTCGATATCACCGCTCAGTTCGTTACCCAAGGCGAACATCACGAACGAGGGGTGATGACCGTAGGTGAGCAGGATGTTCATGCCCTCCTTATACAGGAAATCCATCAGTGACAGATCCTCTTTGTCGAACTTCCCCCAGAAGGGCAGTTCCGGTTGTAGGTAAACACCCTCGATGTCGGCAGCGAGGAAGCATGCCTCGGGTGGGCACCAAGAGTGGAAACGGATATGGTTGATGCCGTAGCCTTTGCATATCTGCAGGTAGCGCCGCCACGACCCCACATCCATAGGCACATGACCGGTGAGGGGGAACACGCAGGCATCGTGCTTTCCGCGTAAGAACGTCAGTCGGTCGTTGATATAAAACTGTGTACCTTTCGTATGGAAGGTCCTCAGTCCGAAGACTTTCTCCTTCGCATCACCGTTATCTATCTCCACACGCATACGGTAGAGGGTGGGGTGGTGCTCACTCCACAGGTCCAGACTGTCATTGCGGTAGGTGAGCGTGATACGATGCTGTGTCTCCTTCGTCGGTTGTATCTCCTGCTTGGCCACGACAATGCCATAGTCAGCGCCCCAGGGGATCAGTAAATAGTTAAGGTTGATCTTTTTCTTGATGGCCCCTCTCAGTCGGGTGTCCATATTCAGTGTTTTCTGTGTGCCATCCACGGTGAGCTGTATGTCTTCGATAAACAGCGGGTCAGTGGCTTTCAGCAGGATACTCCCCAGCATACCGTTCCAGTTGGTTTGCGTGTCTTCCGTATAAGCGTGGGAGTTGCTGATAAGCTGCTTAGGAACCCTATGCTCACTGTTGTCGATCATCACCGTCAGTATGTGTCTTCCTGGTCTGAGAAAGTCTGTCAACGTATATTCCTGAGGAGTGGAGATGTTGTTTTGTGACCCCACTTCCTTCCCGTCGATAAAGACGGTGGATGGTTTGGTGCGCTCCATAAAGAGCACAATACGTTTGTTCTTCCAGTTCTCCGGGATGTCAACATACCGTTTATACCAGGCTTTGCCGACGTACGCGTAGAGACGTGACAGATGCCCTGTCTGCAACGTATCCTTAAGCACATTTCCCTTCCTGTTGGTGTCTGTCGTACCTGGCAGACGTATCTCATCAACAAGACGGGTGCTCGGTGAAATACTGCCTTCAGGATCCAAGGAGAACATCCAGTTGCCCTGAAGGTCGATATATTCACTCCTTTGCTGTGCTACAGACAGCAAAGGAATGAGTGATAGGATAAGGATCGTTGCAAACTTTTTCATACTACATGGATTATTTAGCGTTAATCTCTTTGATCAGACGGTCGGCATGTCCCCATTTGTCCATCATAAACAAGACGAAACGGATGTCAACACCGATACAACGGGCCAGTTGCGTGTCGAAGAAGATATCACTCGACAGACTGTCCCAGTTACCGTCGAAAGCCAGTCCGATGAGTTCACCCTTACCATTAAACATCGGTGAACCGCTGTTACCACCGGTGATGTCGTTGTTGGTGAGGAAGCACAGCTGCATCTTACCGGTTCTCGGATCGGTATATTTACCGAAGTCCTTTGCACCCAGCAGTTCATGCATGATAGGCTCAGCATAGTATTCCTCGATCAAATCGGCCTTTTTCATCTTCTCCACAATACTCTCTGCCGTGGTGTAATAGCCGGAGGGCTTACCGTTCAGCAGATATTCACCTACCTGTCCGTAGCTCAGACGCATGGTGAAGTTAGCATCGCTGTAATGAGGCATATCCTCTTCCATACGTAATTTGGCGGCGCAGAGGTATTTCTCTTGCTCAGCTATCTGCTGTACCTTCTCAGGAAGCACCTGTTGCATCTCACCGATGCATGCCATCAGGTCGAGACCCATCTTCACGCCCATATCTTTCAGATACTTCTTCTTGTTGGGATAGATCTTCTTACCATTCATCAGGCACGACTTCTTATATACGTCGTTCACATATTTCGTATAGTCGTTTTTATATTTCTTACTGATGGTCTTATAGAATTCGGGTAGATTCTTCTCAGGAACATTCTCTTTGTAGTTCTTCAGCAATACGGCTAACACCTCTTTGTCGAGGGCTTCGTCCCACTCATCACTGTTGTCGGGAATCTCGAAATACTGTTTCTTGGGATTACCCTCCGGTCCTTTCAGCTCATAGCCGGCGGAATTGACTCTCATCGCACGGGTAGTCAACTCGTTGGTACGGCGAAAAGTCTCGTAGAAATAATACATGGTGCGGGTTGGCTCCAGTACCTCATCATACAACTGCTTCATCTTACCGAAGTCGAGCTGTCCCTTCAGATAACCGGTCTTATCCTGGAAGGCACGGATCTTCTCTTCGTATTCCGCTTTCTGACGGATAATGCCGATGGAATCGATACATTTGTTCATTCCGATGGAGTTCTTCCAGTAGTTGGAGCTCTGGGCATACTTACTGTCGTACTTGATACGTACAGCCTCAGACGCATCCATGTGTTTCTTCATCACTTCCTGCTTCACGCCACGAACCTGGGCACGGGTGCTGTTCTCTGCCTCACGCATCTGACGGATACCATAGCTGCTCAGATAACGGTTGGTAGAACCAGGATAACCGATGGTCATGGAGAAGTCACCGTCCTTATATCCCTGCATGCTGACGGGTGACCATGATTTGGGATGGTAAGGCACATTGTCTTTGCTGTATTCTGCCGGACCGTTAGTCTTGGGGTCGGCATAGATACGGAAGACGGAGAAGTCGCATGTCTGGCGCGGCCACATCCAGTTGTCTGTCTCACCACCGAACTTTCCCATCGACTTAGGGATGGCGAACACCAGACGTACGTCGGGGAACAACTGATAGACGGTGGCATAGTATTTATTACCTTCGTAGAAGGCCTGTATCTCTACATGCAGTGTCTTGTCGATCTTCTTCACCGAGTCGTTCATCTGACGCATGAATGATTCAATCAGTCCATCCCAGTCGGAGTCGGGGATATTCTTCTCCTTGGCAGCCTGGAAGAGACGGTCGGTGATGTCGTATTGCTCACGCATAAAACTGACGAACATATTCTTATTCGGCAGTTCTTCCTCATAACTGTTGGCGATAAAACCGTTCAGCATGTAGTCATGCTCCACCGTGGAGTGACTGCGGATGCTCTCAAAACCACAGTGGTGATTGGTAAACACTAAACCGTTGGGAGAGACCACCACGCCAGAGCAATAGCCGGAGAAGTTGATCACACAGTTCTTAATAGCGTTGTCGCTACTGTAGAGTTGGTCGTAAGGCATGGTGAACCCTTCAGCCTGCATCTGTTTGTACACAGCTTCAGGCAGGTTGTAGAGTGTCCACATTCCTTCGTCTGCCTTTGCTGTAATGGCAGACACAAGGATCATCGTTACTAAAAAGATCTTTTTCATATTATATTATTTAATTAGTAATATCATTTTTCACAATCACCCCAACCCCTCCTTGTTCTAAGGTTTAGAGCCCCTTGTTAAGGGGCGGCTATAATGCAGGGTTATCTCTACATCTCTTTCTTCTTTCACTTTACTTCTCTCTGTTCCGCCAGAGAGAAGTAAGCAAGAGAGAGCTCGTTGCACGCTTCGAGTCAGAACAGATTACGATTCTGAAAAACTGTGCTGCGGGACTCGCTTCGCTCAGACAGGTCCTCGCACTGCCTCCGTCACCGTTTTTCAATCATCGTATCTGTGTACCTGCCTCTCCCGCTATTGCAACTCTCTTACCCCTCCCTCGTTCCCTCCCCATAGACATGGGGCGGGATGTTCGGTTCGTATCGCAACTGCCTCTCTCGCTATCGCAACACTTTACTCTAAACTCTAGACCCTAAACTCTAAACCATATGTCCTCTCGCTATTGCAACATTTTCCATTATCCATTTTCCATTATCCATTTGTTGCGTAGCAACATTCCATTCATTTAAAGTATTTCCCGATGACAGGTAGTCCGCTTAGGGGAAGATCTTTCTTGATGATGAATGCCATGAAGAGGAGGATGAGCAGCGTGTTGACGGCAATAGCTCCCCAGAAGGGGAGGTTAGCGTTCGCCAGCAGTATTCCTCCGAATAGCACGATGGCCAGGAGGGTATAGATGACCATATCCTTGATAGGATAGGTGATGGGATAATAACGCTGTCCGATGAAATAGGATAACAGCATCGATGTGCAGTATGCTGCAAATCCTGCCCATGCACAGGCCATATAACTGAATTTCGGAATGAACAGGATATCTATGGCGATGAGGACGATGGCTCCGATACCGGAGAAGTAGGCTCCCCAGATGGTTCTGTC
>JAFZPF010000104.1 GCA_017550455.1 Prevotella sp. | reverse complement strand
TATTTGTACGAAATGTCTGCCGAACCCAAATCGGGCAAGATAAAGACAAAGCACGATGAGTGGAAAAACAGCATATCGACGGATGTCTTTATAAAGAATAAACATGCTCAAGGCGCCCACCACCAACAAGTAGATACGCTCATGGTTTGTAAACGTCTTCACGATGACGCCTATCAAATAAAAACCAAACTCTGTGTAACCGGCAATGCTGTCATGGAATGTGAAGTGGAAGAGATCCTTTGTATGGTACTTGAAACCAATGATATATCCTTGTGTGTCGGACCAAAGAGAGGGGTCACGAAAAGTGATGAAGAACGTGTAAACGACGAGTGAACACATTAGCATTTCGTTCTGTTTCCTATGTCCTGACCTTGTGATGATCAAACATAGGATAAAATAAACCGTTAAGAGAAGATATCCTAAAATCATCATTGGTGTATAGGTTTGGTTAGTGATTCTAATAAGTGTTCCCAGCGCTTGACAACCTGTTCAGAAGAATAACGAAAGGATCTTAGGACTGCACCTTGTTGCAACTGCGTACGGAGGATGCTATCAGCGAGAAGCCGGGACAATGCTCGTGCGATGGATAAGGCATCCGTTTGGCAGATGATACCCTCTGAAGATGCGGTGATAATTTCCTGTGTGCGATTGTCGTTATCAGTGGCTATGGGTGCACATCCCTGACTCATTGCCTCTAACAAGACCATCGGTTGTCCTTCACTACGACTGCTCAGTACAAAGATGGCTGCCCTCTGATACCATGGGAGAATGTCTTGCTGATAACCAGCTAGTAACGTCTGTGGTGATACATTCCTTTCATGGAGCATCTTTTGGATGATGTTTTCGTCTTCATCACTTCCGCCGCCGACAATGACTAACTGCCAGTCGGGATATTGGTTGGCGATCATCGACCAAGCCTGTATCAGCAGATCCCATCCTTTGATATATACAGCTGAGAGCCGCCCTGCTGCCAGGATTATTTTTTCTTTAGGGGGAATGTGGGAGACAGGTGGGAATGTCAATGGGTTGTACATGACCATGATATTCTTCCGACGATGGTAAAACTGTTTATCTCTTTCAGAGAGAACGGTAACACAAGGAAAGAGCATAGGCATCCATTGGTCTGCAAAACGAGTAATCCACGAATACCGAATTTTTCTATGACCTACTGCATGGTGGATGGTTAGTACTACGGGGACGGATAAAAAGGCCGCAGCGGTCCGGCCTATAAGGGAACAAAGATGCATCATACCGATAATAGCATCTGGGTGTTCTTCTTTTATTCCTTTACGGATGATCCTAATAGCATGGAGCCATTTGATGAGTTTATGAGATTTGTTTCTACAGAGTGGGTAGACACGGACATGGTCATCGGGCTGATAGGTAACAGGATAATGTAGATCAGTGTATAACGTGACAGCATGTCCTCGTTTCGCCAGGCCGTTGGCAAGGTTGATGGCTACGCGTTCTGCTCCCCCGCCTGTCAGAGAATGTGTGATGATAAAGATGTTCATGGTGTTAGGGTTCTATCAGGTGAATGAGTTCATCGACAAAGTGTGTGCAGGTGTTGTCTTTCACATGATGATGGGCACGTTTGCACAGAAGGGGATAGTTGGGAGTATCGCAGAGATAACGTATATGATCAGAGATTTGCCGGGCATCAGGGGTGGTGTAACAGCCGAAGTCTATCGTCTGACCGAAAGCGTCGGTGAAAGCATCAAAGGGACTGACGATGACTGGGGTGTAGAAATACATGGCTTCCACGAGGGAGGAATAGGCTGCCCAGCAGGGTGACGGGTTGATGATCATACGTGCGTCCATAAGAAGCCGATAGTACTCGGCATGTTCCTCCCGATCATCTTTATTCAGATAACCATGACAGACCACCGGCAAGGCAGAGGGGATAGTCAGTGACTGGTGCTCCATTCCGATGATATGCAGTTGTAAGGTCCGCCAGGGTTCTTCGCTTAGGAGCAATGCCAAGGCATCGACAACCTGTTGTGCGGCATAACGGTAACGGTCGAGCTTTCCTATAAAAAGGAGGATGCCCGACTTTTGTTTTCTGTGGATGAGCGCATCGGCATCGGGGAGTGTGCCATAGCAGTTATTAACAAAGAGATTACCGATGAAACGGACAGCGACGGTGGGATAGGCTCTCTGCATCTCTACGGCCCTGAGCCGAAACACAGAGAGGACATGGCGGGCATGGGTGATGGCTTCTTCTTCCTGACGGATAACACGTCGGTGGAGGAACGAGGGGCGGTGACCCTTCCGCTGCAGATCGAAAGGGATGGGCCAGTCGCCAAACAACAGCGAGGGAATCGTGTTATACCGGTTGTAGAAGAGAAAGCTAAAGAACAGGCAGCAACGGGCATCAGGGAAGCGCCTGACGGCATGTCTGATTTTCCGTTCGGCGCACCACCGATGCAGTCGTGTGTGCACATAATAAGGTGGATGGATGCCGAAAGGTAGCAGGAACAATCGCAGCACTTTTCTTACGACATGGTCGTAGCCTTGCTGGAGGGTGTGGCAGAGTAGGTTGACGGTATGCACGCGGAGATCCCTCTGCTCCAGTTGTCTGACGATGCAGCAGGGAACATTCGACCAGGTGGCGGCCTTACGCGGATCACCGTTGGCGAAGATAATCATCGTTTTTACAGGGTGTGACATAGCAATCGGGGTTTGGGTCCTACTACGGTAGTATTGTCAGGAATATCGTGAGTTACCACAGTTCCTGCTCCTATCTTTACATTGTTTCCTATCTTTACGTTGCCGATGATGATAGCGCCATAGCCTATCGTCACGTTATCGCCGATGACAGGTGCTTGTTTCAGGTTGTTGCCCACCCCGATAAGTACGTTATGATAGAGGGTGCAGTTGCGCCCGATGCGTGACAGACTGTTGACCGAGGTACCCATAGCGTGCATAAACACGAATCCCTCACCGATATCCTGTGTCTCAACGACCGTGCAGGGTACTTCATGCAAAAGGATTTTCAGTATGATCCTGACATTACCCATGCGCAGATAGAACTGGTTGCGAAACGATGGTTGGAAGATCAGGAGATACATCAGCGCATGTATGTCCGTGGTGTCTTTAAGATGCGGACGGAAGAGTTTCCAACGTTCGATATCCGCCATAATGACCGTTCTGTGGGAAGAACAGTAGAAACAGATGATGTGAGGAACGATCAGTAGACTGTAGATGATCCATTTGATGGTTGTTTTCATTTCTTGAGGGGTTGTATTTTCTGAATAAGTTTTTTTAATATTCTGAACAGCAGGGCCCGCTCCTGGCCATCGAAGGTGCAACGGAGCATCGGCAGGGAGAAGAGTAGACCGGCGGTAAGGGTAACGGTAATCAGGCGCAGCCATCCTTCAGCGAGAAGTGTGTGTAGACAGATGCCTGCAGTCATGGCGATGGCGGTGGATGACAAGGCTGGGAGCAGGGTGGTGAGGAGGTACCATGGGATATCCAGGCGGTAATGGCGGTGCATGAGAAGGAGGACATAGCAGGGGCTGACGATATCCACTAGGAGGAAGGTGAGGAGGTAGAGCAGGGTGGGGGTGTGGTAGTGGCGTAACAGGCAGATAGTGAGGAGGAGGGGCATCAGGTGACTAGCTCCCCGGAAGAGGCTGACGGCCCTGACATGGCCGTAGGCGCATAGGGAGGTGTAGAAAGGCAGGATGAGCAGTTCCATCCACGAGATGAGAATATCCCAACGGAGGAAGGTAGCAGTCCACCTGGGGATGTCTCTCAGCCATACGGTGAGGAGGAAGGGTGCCTCGATGATGAAGGGCATGGCGACGATGGTGAAGAGAAGGTAATACACCTTACAGGCGGTGATGGAGAAGCGTAGCATGGCAGGGAGGTTTCCCTCACCGGCTTTCTTTGTGATGACAGGTCTGACGGCTCTCGACAGGTTGTGGGTGATGGCAAGGAGGTATCCTCTCATCTGTCCGCTCACGCTATGCGCAGCGTTGATGGCGGTGCCGAAGAAATGATTCAACAGGGGTCCGCTGCCGAAACTGCCGACTACGATGCCCGTCACCCCGAAGAAGTTCCACGAGGCATAGGTGAGTTGTCGGCTGATCTGCCGCCGGTCGAACAACCTCCTCACTGACCCGGTACATTCTTCATAGCGGTATCGGCAGAAAAGGACTTTGACAAGCAGCAGGAGCAGTGAGAGGATGGTCAGTGAGAGACCGTAGCAGAGCAGCCTGTCAGTGGTGACAAATGCGAGAGAAAGGACGATGCCCAGGCGTGCTACCGACTCGATGATGCCCGTCACGGCATAGTAGGCGAGGTGCTCATGGGCGTTGATACAGGCATCGTAAGGACAGGTGACGATGGTGCAGACGGAGGTGACGACCATCAGGTGATAGACGATCCGTGCGGTGGCGATGCGCTGGCTGTCAATCGAAAGGACATAACGGAAGACGGGACTGACGGCCATCTCCATGATGATGAACACTGCAAGGGCCATCAGGGTGTGGATGATGAGGCTGTTGCTGAATACTTTCTTCAGCAGGAGGATATCACCGGCGCCCATGTGGTAGTTAATAAACCGCTGGGTGGTGTGCATCACAGTGGCGTTGAGGAAACCGAGCATGTTCACCATGCCCGCCACGACACCGAAGAGGCCGTAGTCGTTCTCACCGAGTTGCTGTAGTGTCACGCGTGTGGCATACAGGTTGATGATGAGTGTAATACCCATCTTGAGATACATGTAGGTGGTGTTGCGGACAATCCTGATGGTAGTTGACATAGTATTACGTTGTGATCATTCCTGGCATGATTGCCGCTGCAAAAATAATTTTTTTTTTCCATATTGCAAATTTTTTTTGGCGTATGCTAAGGAAAGTTTGTTTTGTGTGATAAAGGTGTTATGTTCTTCTCTCAGTTTCGGCAGAGAAAGACTCAAGAGAGAGCATGTTGCACGCTTCGAGTCAGAACAGATTATGATTCTGAAAAACTGTGCTGCGAGACTCGCTAATGTTGCACAGTAATACATGGTTTGTCTCTTGGTCTTTTGGTCTCTCGGTCTTCTGTTTGTGTTGTTAGATGCTTTTTTTCAATAAAATACGGTAAAAATTTGGATATTTGGAAAAAAGGTATTACCTTTGCAGCGCTTTTCGACCAAAAGCATGTTGTAAGACATTTAGGAAGTTTGGTAGAGTGGTCGATTACACCGGTCTTGAAAACCGGCGTGCCGAGAGGCACCGGGGGTTCGAATCCCTCAGCTTCCGCAAAAGAAAGCAAAGGGAAGTATCATTATATGGTGCTTCCCTTTTTTGGTAATCACCTTCCGTAAAAGAAGAGCTCAACGATTGTTGGGCTCTTTTTTTATCCCTCAAGTCTTTAAGGGATCATTTTCTAAATGGTTTTTGTTTGCTTATGTCTGTATCCTTTTTCACAACCACCCCAACCCCTCCTTACCTAAGGAGGGGACTCGACCACTCCCACGCCCTTTGACCTTCGGTCGAACTCGCTCACGCTCGGCATAGCCCATACGAGTATGGCTCTGCTCTCGCTTAATCGCGACTTTCCTCTCCAGGAGAGGGATGTAACCGCTCCTCCTCGTCGCTCTTACACAAAGGTACCACACCTTTATGCGGGCGTGGTATTTTTTATTTCGCTTCGCTCAAACAGGTCCTCGCACTGCCTCCGGCATCGTTTTTCAATCATCGTATCTGTGTACCTGACTCTCCCGCTATTGCAACATTGCCCCTCCCTCATTCCTTTGACTTCGTCGAACTCGCTCACGCTCGGCATAGTTGAAACAAGTTTCACTCTGCTCTCGCTTAATCGCGACTTTCCCCAAAGGCTTGGGGCGGGATGTTCGGTTCGTATCGCCACTGTATCTTGATATCGCAACAATTATCAATTGCCTTCGTCGATTATGCTCACGGTTGACTTCGTCTTCTTCCTCCTCGCTCGGCATAGTTGAAACAAGTTTCACTCTGCGCTCACTCGTTCGTCAGTTCGGCATAGTTGAAACAAGTTTCACTCTGCTCTCGCTGCTCCGGTAATTGGCTATTGTGTTTTTAACTTCCCTTTAACCCCATTAAAGCGGGGACAGATCTGAAGTGCAGCCTGTCCCCGAATTCCATTGTTACCGATTTCTATTTCGTTTAGCGTTCGCCCTTCAATCGCTCCACGGTCTCCTGATACTCCCGCACGAGAGCGTCGAAGACTTCCTGTACTGACTTGATCTCACGGATGGCCGACGTGATCTGCCCGATCTCTATCTGTCCCTCGTCGATATCCCCTTCGAAGATACCACGTTTCGCAGCCGCCTTCCCGAGGATCTCACGCAACTCCTCAGCGGTGGCACCACGGTCCTCCGCCTCCGCGATACGGTCGAACAACGCGTTCTTCACCATTCGTGTGGGAGAGATCTTCTTCAGACAGAGCATCGTATCACCCTCGGCAATCGCCAGACAACGCTGTTTGAAAGCCTCCGAGGCAGAACTCTCCTTCGTCAGGGCGAAGAGCGTACCGATCTGCACACCCTCGGCACCCAATGCCTGGGCAGCCACGATAGCCTGTCCCGAGCCGATACCGCCGGCAGCGATTAACGGCAGGGTGGTGGCTCGCCGCACCTGTGGGATGAGCGTCATCGTCGTCGTCTCCTCACGACCGTTATGTCCGCCGGCTTCGAAACCCTCTGCCACGACGGCATCCACGCCCGCCTCCTCACATTTCTTGGCGAACTTACTGCTCGACACCACGTGCACCACCTTGATGCCCGCCTCGTGCAGACGCTGAGTGTATTTCTTCGGACTGCCTGCCGACGTGAACACGATCTTCACACCCTCATCGATGATGATCTGCATCAGCCGGTCGATCTCCGGGTACATCAGCGGCACGTTGATACCCCATGGCTTGTCGGTAGCCTCCTTCATCTTATGGATATGCTCGATGAGCGTCTCCGGATGCATCGAACCTGCGCCCAGCAAACCCAGACCGCCCGCGTTACTCACTGCTGATGCCAGTCTCCAACCGGAGATCCACACCATACCACCCTGAATGATCGGATATTCTATCCCGAACAATTCCGTAATTCTGTTTCCCATCATCATATCATTATTATTTGTGGAGTACAAAGATACGGATAAGTGAGGGAAATACAAAAGAAAAGCTTGTTTTTCTTTTCTTCTCTCTGTACCCTTATGTTCTTTTTCTCTGTACCGCCAGAGAAAAAGCAACCAAAAAGAGAGCTCGTTGCACGCTTCGAGTCAGAACAGATTACGATTCTGAAAAACTGTGCTGCGGGACTCGCTGCGCTCAGACAAGTCCTCGCACTGACTTCGTCACCGTTTTTCAATCATCGTATCTGTGTACCTGCCTTTGACTTCGTCGAACTCGCTCACGCTCGGCATAGCTCATGCAAGCATGGCTCTACACTCGCTTAATCGCGACTTTCTCGCTATCGCAACCAATTTTCAATTATCAATTGTCAATTATCAATTTATTGCGCAGCAACATTGGCATGGGGCGAGGTGTTCGATAGGCATCGCAACTGCATCTCTCGCTATCGCAACCAATATTTTAGTTGACGATCCGTGACGAATCGGACGCCTCGCCCCCAGCCGTGGGGGAGAGGACGGGAGAGGGGGTTATCTCTAAACTCTAATTATCGTGCAAACCGAATGCAATAGAGCTTACTCATATTGCTGAGGTGCAGTCGATAATCACGGCGTAGCCGTAAACCCTAAACTCTATACTCTAAACTCTAAACCAGTCGCATCAGCGACTGTCCAGTCCCCACGACATTTTCTCGCGGAGCGTGGTGAAGTAGCGGGCGCTGCGGGGCTTGACGATACGTACTGTATATGGTGCTTTACGAATGGTCAGTCGCACGCCCTCCTCACATTTCTCCGAACGACCGTCAACGGCAATAAGGAAATTATGAGAACGGCTCTCCACTGTCAGCGTCACCTCCGAAGCATCACTGATCACGATCGGCCGGATATTCAGGCTGTGGGGCGCAACAGGCGTCAGACAGAGGTTGCCGGAAGAAGGAGCCATGATCGGTCCGCCGTTAGACAGCGAGTAGGCCGTTGATCCTGTCGGCGTGCTAACGATCAGTCCATCAGCCTGATAGGTCGCCAGGTATTCCCCGTTGATACATGTACGGATAGAGATCATCGACGCATTGTCACGCTTCAAGACAGCGATATCATTCAGGGCGAAAGGCATGCCCTGCAGTTCATGGCCGAAGGCTCTCACCCCAATCACTGTATGTTCCTCAGTGATAAAATCATTGGCATAGATAGCATCCACTGCTTCCCGTATCGTGGCAGGACTGACAGCGGCAAGGAATCCCAACCGTCCCATGTTCACGCCTAGGATAGGGATTTGTCTGTTACCCACCATAGCGGCAGTCTTCAGGAAAGTACCGTCTCCTCCCAGCGATACCACATAGTCGGCATCTATCTCTGCAGCATCAAACACGTCGCAGTCCTCGAGTGTCAGGCCCATCTGTTTTTTCAGGAACTTATGGTATTCCCGTTCGATACGTACGGTGGCTTGGTGCGCACGGAGGCTATCGACGACATCCTGTACGAATGCCGATTTCTCCGTTTGGTAAACGTTACCTACGAGGGCGAATGACAGAGGTATATAAACCATATCTTAATGCCTTTTTAGTATCTTTTTGTCCTGAAAGCATTGTAAAATGCCCAAAAATATGTATATTTGCAAAAGTAAGCATTTTTAGGGAAACAACAAGCAACTTATCCCTATTTATTCAAAAAATTCGTAATAATAATCCTAAATAATAATAGTAATATGTCAAAAGTATTCGTATTTCTCGCTGATGGCTTCGAAGATGTGGAAGCCCTGATTCCCGTGGATGTGCTGCGCCGCGGAGGTGTTGACGTGACAACGGTGACCATCAATGACACACCGGCAGTTACCTCTGCCCATGGTGTTACGATGATGGCCGACGCGCTCTTTGAGGATGTTACAGATGCTTTACCGGAAGCCGACCTGTTGCTCTTGCCCGGTGGTATGCCGGGAGCCACTAACCTGGATGCTCACGAAGGACTGAAGAGAGCGTTGGTCAACCAGTTCGAACAGGGAAAGAAAGTGGCTGCCATCTGTGCTGCCCCGCTGGTGTTGGGCGGTCTCGGACTGCTTCGCGGCAAGTCAGC
Source organism: Prevotella sp. (assembly GCA_017550455.1). GTDB lineage: Bacteria > Bacteroidota > Bacteroidia > Bacteroidales > Bacteroidaceae > Prevotella. The sequence continues at coordinate 2,606 of JAFZPF010000104.1, read as the reverse complement.
TACCTGCTATCCCGGTTTTGAGGGGACGCTCGAGGGTGCTAACTATACCGGAGAACTCTTTACTGTGGATGGGAATATCACTACCGGTGAAGGTCCTGCCGCTGCCTTCCCCTTCGCCTACTGTCTGTTGGAGCAACTCACGGATGCTCAGACAGCCCATGATGTTGCTGAGGGCATGAGGTTCGTACACTTAATGAGCAATTAGCTAATTGTTCATTAAATAGTTAGGGATATTCTTCTCTCTGTTTCGGACAGAGAGCTTTTTGTTCTTTTTCTCTCTGCCGAGAGAGAAAAAGCAACCAAAAAGAGAGCTCGTTGCACGCTTCGATGCAGAAGAAATCTCAACTCTTCACACTATGCTGCGGGACTCGCTTCGCTCAGACAGGTCCTCGCATCGCCTTTGGCGCCGTGTTCAATCGTTGCATTTCTTAACTGCATCTCTCGCTATCGCAACTCTTTTGATGGGAACGAAAACCCTAACGTTAACTCCTCCCCTTGGGGGAGGCTGGAAGAGGGGAGCAATATCCCCGCGACCGCTATAAGGGAGCGGTACCTTAATGAAAGAGCGACGAGAAGGAGCGGTTACATCCCCTCCCGAGAATGGGAGGGGCGTGGGGAGGGATGAGTCCCCTCCTTAGGCAAGGAGGGGTTGGGGTGGTTGTGAATCTTTTAATATAAAACAAAAATAATGTACGATATACTTCAACAGGACATTAAATTCATTCCGGGGGTAGGGCCCCGTAGAAAAGAGATACTGCAGAAAGAACTGGGTATCTCCAACTACGGTGACCTGTTGGAGTACTATCCCTATAAATACGTTGACCGCAGTAAGATCTACAAGATTCAGGAGTTGTCGGGCGAGATGCCCTTTGTACAGATACGCGGTCAGATACTCAGTTTCGAGGAGTTCGACATGGGAGCCCGCAAGAAAAGAGTGGTGGCTCATGTGAGCGACGGTACGGGCATCGTTGATCTGGTATGGTTCGTACGTGCACAAAGGATTGCCTCGAGTTACAAGGTGAATACCGATTACATCATCTTCGGACGCCCCACCATCTACAACGGCCGTTATCAGTTTGTACATCCTGAGATAGAGAAAAGCCATGAGCTGAACCTCTCTGAGATGGGGATGCAGCCCTACTATGTGACGACCGAGAAGATGAAAAAGTCGGGAATCACCTCGCGGACCATCGAGAAAATCATCAAATCACTGCTCGAGCAGTTGCGGACGCCGTTGGAAGAGACCCTTCCTCCGTTTATCACCAACCGCCTGCGACTGGTCTCCCGTGATACGGCCTTTCGGAATATCCATTATCCGAAAACCCCTGAGCAGGCTGAGCATGCACGGCTTCGACTGAAGTTTGAGGAACTTTTCTATGTACAGCTGAATATCGTTCGCTATGCTTCCGACCACCGACGGAAATACCGAGGGTATATCTTCCAGCATGTGGGTGACTATTTCAATACGTTTTATCATCACAACCTACCCTTCGCCCTGACGGAAGCACAGAAGCGGGTGATGCGCGAGATACGCAAAGATACCGGTTCGGGCAGACAGATGAACCGACTGTTGCAAGGAGATGTGGGGTCGGGGAAGACCCTGGTGGCACTGATGACGATGCTCATCGCCCTGGATAACCAATATCAGGCATGTATCATGGCGCCCACGGAAATTCTCGCTGAGCAGCATCTCAGTACGATACGTGCTTTCTTGCAGGGCATGGATATCAGGGTAGAACTGCTCACCGGCATCGTAAAAGGTAAGCGCCGCCAACAGGTGCTCGACGGCGTGGCCGATGGGTCTGTACAGATTCTTGTGGGAACACACGCCATCATCGAAGATACTGTGCTGTTCAACAAACTCGGCATGGTGGTCATCGATGAGCAGCATCGTTTTGGCGTAGCACAACGAGCCAAGCTCTGGACGAAGAGCACAAACCCGCCGCATATCCTCGTCATGACGGCAACCCCCATTCCACGTACTTTGGCAATGACCCTTTACGGGGATCTCGACGTAAGTGTCATCGATGAACTGCCACCGGGACGTAAGCCAGTGGTTACCATCCATCAGTACGACGACCATGTCGCCTCACTCTACGATGGTATCCGCAAGCAGGTTATGCAGGGCCGTCAGGTGTATATCGTCTTCCCACTGATTAAGGAGAGTGAGAAGAGCGACATGAAAAACCTGGAGGATGGCTACGAGGCATTGCTGCATGTATTTCCTGAATTCCGGCTCAGCAAGGTGCACGGACAGATGAAACCGGCAGAGAAAGAGGCTGAGATGCAGCGTTTTGTGAGTGGTGAGACGCAGATCCTGGTTGCCACTACCGTGATAGAGGTGGGCGTCAACGTGCCAAATGCCTCGGTAATGGTTATCCTGGATGCACAACGCTTCGGACTTTCACAGCTCCACCAGCTCCGCGGTCGTGTGGGAAGAGGCGCCGATCAGTCGTTCTGTATCCTGGTTACCAAACCGCAGTTGTCGAAAGAGACGCGTATGCGTATAGATATTATGTGTGACACGAATGACGGTTTCCGTATTGCTGAAGCCGACTTGAAGTTACGTGGACCGGGTGATCTGGAGGGTACCCAACAGAGTGGTA
>JAFZPF010000103.1 GCA_017550455.1 Prevotella sp. | reverse complement strand
TCATCAGCAAGTTCCATTGTCTGTGCCTCACTATAGACGCGGATAATGGGCTCAGTGTTCGACTTACGTAGGTGTACCCAACGATCGGGGAAGTCGATCTTTACACCGTCGATATCATTAACTTTTGCTGAACTGTCTTTAGCAAACATTTCTTTTACCTTCACAAGAATGGCATCAACATCGGTATCCGGGGTTAGATCGATGCGGTTTTTGGCAATCTGATAATCAGGGAATGATGCACGCAACTCACTGGCTGTACAGCCTTTCTGTGCGAGACTAGAGAGAAACAGAGCAATACCCACGAGGGCATCGCGGCCATAGTGGCTTTCGGGATAGATGACACCGCCATTACCTTCGCCACCGATGACAGCACCTACTTCCTTCATCTTTGTCGTGACATTCACTTCTCCAACAGCAGCAGCGGTGTATTGACCACCATGCTGTTCGGTTACGTCGCGGAGCGCACGGGTGCTACTCAAATTTGAGACAGTATTACCAGGGGTATGGCTCAGGACGTAGTCGGCCACGCTGACAAGGGTATATTCTTCACCAAACATGGTGCCGTCTTCACAGATGAACGCCAGGCGATCGACATCGGGGTCAACAACGATACCCAGATCAAAACCACCCTTTTTCATCTTGTCCATGATGCCGTGGAGGTTCTTCTCTAAGGGTTCTGGATTATGGGTAAAATCTCCTGTACATTCGCCGTTAAGAATCTCGTAATCAACACCCAGACGCTTGAATAGATCGGGCAGAATAATACCACCTACAGAGTTAATTGTGTCGGCACATACACGGAACTTACGTTTCTTAATGGCCTCGAGGTCAACCAATTTCAGGTTTAGTACTGCGTCGATATGACGTTTGTTGTAAGAGTCATCGATAGTACAAGAACCTAATTTGTCGACTTCTGCATAGTTGAAATTCTCATCTTCTGCCATTCTGAGTACCTCAGCACCGTCGGTAGCCGTAAGAAACTCGCCTTCGCGGTTGAGAAGCTTGAGGGCATTCCATTGGCGGGGGTTATGTGACGCGGTAATGATAATACCCCCATCAGCTCCTGACATACGTACAGCCAACTCAGTGGTAGGGGTGGTGGCATAGCCGATGTCAAGTACATCGTAACCCATTCCCATAAGCGTACCTACAACAACATTGCGGACCATCAGTCCTGAAATACGACCATCACGGCCAACAACAATCTTCTTGCCTCCGATAAACTGTGCATAAGCAGTTGTAAACTTTACGATATCCAGGGGGTTGAGGGTATCACCCGTAGGACCACCAATGGTTCCACGGATACCGGAAATAGATTTAATCAGTGTCATTATATGTGTTTTATATTGTTATATCTCTTTTTCAAACGTGATCTCATAGTGGAAGGGTGTCACATTCTGGGATGCAACAGCATGTCCTTGTGCATGGGGAACAATCAGCCGAACCTTGGCAGTCTCGTCGGTCAAACTCTGAGGACGACCTACACGGATATAGGTTAGAGGTACAAGCCAGCCTGCAGGAACTGCTGCGGAATAGAGCGTTATCATGAAACCACTGACAAAGGCTGCAGTATAGACGCTACCAGTGCGTGAGACGTACATAATATCAGGTAAATAGGGCGTCAGGTCGTTACGGCTCTGCATGGAATCGGCAAGGATATTGTACTCATTGTAGCGACAGACGAGATTGACCGTCTCGCCATCCTCTACCTGATTTCCACAGCCTTCACGCACAATCTGCATGTAAACACCATTTTTGTTGAGCTTAACATACTCATTGCGATCTAGGTTCGTTGTCTGTCCCTGACTCTTGAACTGATCTTCAGAGATGACAGTAATGGAACGATCAGAGATGAATTTATCAATAGCATTACGTTCTTTTTCCTTCTTGTCACCATAGGTCTCGTAGTCATTGCAACTGGCAAGGACGGCGACCACGGCAATCATTATAAATAGGAATCTCTTCATTGTCTTCATCATTTTTATGGTGCAAAAGTACAAAAAAGAAGTGATAAGTGACAGTTGAGGGTTAAAAAAGTTGTCGTGCCTTGTCTTTTTTTAACTTAATCACTTCTTCAGCAGGGCATCGTAGGCACTGATAGCACGATTCACAGTTGCGATGGCTTCTTCCATTGTGCCGTTAATACGACCACCGGAGGCATTCAAATGTCCGCCCCCATTGAAGAATTCCTCGGCCATTTTGTTGCAGGGGAAGTCATCAACAGAACGGAGACTGACCCAAACGATGTTGCTCTTGTCTGTATCCTCTCGTAGGGAGATGGATAGTTTCAGTCCCTTGATTTGTTGGGGGATGTTTACCAGCCCTTCGGCATCGCCCTTGGTGAAATGGAAACGTTTCAGTTCCTCACGAGTCAGTGTGTAGTAGGCCGCATGGGATTCTGACAGATATACAAGTTTCTCATACATTACGTACCCCATCAGACGAATGCGATCCTCGGAATAGTTATGATAGACATTACGGTATATCTTGTCCTTGTCAATTCGCTTGGTGAGCAGTTCACCGATGATAAAATAAATTTCGCTTCGAGTGCTGTTATAGAGGAAACCACCAGTGTCGGTCATCATGCCACAATAGATGGGAATGGCAAACTGCTTCGTGAGTTGCTGGAAACCATCCAACTGCCAGACGATACGGAATACCAATTCACATGTACTGCTGAGATCAGGATGCGAGATAGAGAGCACGGCTGGCACATCGGGATCGAGATGGTGATCGATGAGTACTTTCGGTGCCGGTGAGTTGATGAGTGCCTGCTCCATCTCTTCGACACGTGAGGGCGTGTTGTAGTCAAGGCAGAACACAAGGTCGGCAATCTTAAAGAGCATGTCGCACTTCTCATGATGCTTGTCGTAACGTACAATTTTTTCTGTGTTGGGCATCCATGACAGAAAGTCTGGATATTGGTCGGGGATGATAATCGTTGGCTCTTTGCCTAGCGAACGCAGGTAGTCTGCCCAGCCCAAAGAGGCACCGATAGCATCACCATCGGGACTCTTGTGACAGGTAATAATAATATTCCCGGCATCAGAAATCAGGTGGCTCAGTTGGGCCACCTGATCATTTGTCAAGATGTCTATGTTCATTTAAAACAGTTTATTGGGATAAACACCTTCATCAACGAGTTGCTGTATACGGGCAACGGTAGACTCGCGGTCGGCAGCATAGGTCACGCCAAACCACTTGCTAGTGGTGTCAAGTACCTCGACAGTTGCAGTACCATCGTTGATGAGTTTGTTGACCATCAAAGGGATAAAGAATTCAGCCTTCAGGTTCTCCATATTTTTCGGATCACTCAGGAACTCCTTGAACTCGGCCTCAGAATAGTCGAAATAGTCAGGAGTAAAGCCCCACATATTCATGGATACAGGCGTGTTGTCATCAACGACAACCCATTTGCCGTTTTCATCCTTATAACGAATGGGTTCTGTAGCTGCTCCTGCATTGGAACCGTCTTCTGCGCAGCGAACGATTTCAGTACGTTCTACAACAGTTGTCAGATGATTTTTCTCGTTCTTAGAGCAAATACCACGGGCTACTGTTCCGTTCTCGGAGAGCGTGTTGCCTACGCGGAATCCGACCATCGCATACTGGTTCTTAGCACCCTCTGGCAGATTAGCCAGATACTTACCGATTACCATGAAAGCATCGCGGTTGTAGAAGTCGTCACAGTTGATGACACAGAATGGTTCCTTGATGACATCTTTGCCCATCAGTACAGCATGGTTAGTACCCCAAGGTTTCTGACGACCTTCAGGCACTTTGAAGCCTTCGGGTAAAGCATCGAGACCCTGGAAACATAGTTCGCAGGGGATATGTC
>JAFZPF010000102.1 GCA_017550455.1 Prevotella sp. | reverse complement strand
CTTGTTCTATGTAACACTTAGCCAACCAGGCTCTTGCCTTCCCGTAGATCGCCGGTTGTGTAGCATAGAGCCTGCTCATATAAGCGAAAGTAGAAGCGGCATCCTCGAAGGCCCCCTCATGAAACTGTGAACGTCCCATCAGCATCCATGCTTTCCAAAGGAAAGGATTATATTCCCTACGGTTAAGCCACTCAATATCGCGTGCTGTCTTTTTCCTGTTCTTTTTCCATTCCGGTCGATGGGTGATACTATGCAACTTAATGGCTTTCTTACTCTTCTCAATGGCTTTATCGAAATTACCCTTACCGGTCTCCTTACTGGCTTTACTGCTCACCGTATAGAGGGGAATCATCTCGGTAAAATTGTCTCTATGACCATTTTCCTTTTCAAGAGAACCGTCGATATAAGCTTGAGAGCCATTGAAATAGGTGTTGTAACGTGCATTGAAAGAATGCCACCACCGGCTCTTTGCAGTATTCTTCTGGGTGGAACAACCTGCAAGCGATATCAGCATAACCACGGCAAAAAAGACAACGACAGCATGACCCCATGAAAGCCATGCAGTCACCTTTTGTTTTCTATTGTCATTATTATGCATATCTACAACCACTAATCCAACAACATCACCAGTTCGTCCTTCAATTGATCAGGTACTGCCACGCCACGGAGAATCAGACTTCTATTCCAGTCTTTTACTTCCGACTGCTGCATCGTGTACAACACCTCCCGGAACTGTTCTGCCTCCTCATCAGTATAACTGTCAGATGGCCTGCCCTTATAGACATCCAGTTCTTCATCATCGAAATACTCAATGTCACGAGTAGCAGCCACCATCATACATTCCTGTTCACACAAAGCATTATCACCATTACAGGTAGTGCAGTCGTTTCCAACATTAATAACGTCGGAATCGCCGTTCTTATTGTAAGAGAGCAGCCCTAATATAGCGGCCAACACGCCCAACACTAACAAACTGATAATGAGAATTGCCATCGTTATATGTCCCTTTTATTCTTCTGTTTGCTGAATAACGAATCCTGCCTGTTCCAAATGCTGCCAGAAATGCGGATAACTCTTACTCACCACATGCGGATTATTGATGCGTAATCCGGGGAAAAGGAATGCCGCAGGGGAAAAAGCCATCGCCATACGATGATCATCATACGTATCAATGGGAGCCAGGGAAGGCTCACAGCGCTCACCGTCCCACAGCAGTTCTTTTCCATCAACATCACGTATCACATACCCTAACTTACGCATCTCTGTCTTCAAGGCTTCTATACGGTTGGTCTCTTTGATTTTCAGACTCCCCACTCCTGTAAAGTGGAAAGGAATATTCTTCAAAGCACAACACACTACAAACGTCTGCACCATATCTGGCTGATTGATGAAATCGAAGTCCAAGCGTGGCAGATTGACACGTAGCTTCTTAAGCGTTACCGTGGTAGGAACGCCACTCTGCATCTCACTGAAAATGGTCTTCACACCCAACATCGAGAAAAGATATCTCATACCGGAGTCACCTTGACGAGAACCATCGCACAAACCGGTGAGTCTGACTTCAGAAGAATAATCCTTACACAGCGCCATCATCTCATACCAGTATGATGCAGCACTCCAGTCATTCTCTATCAAAAATGGTCGTAAGGTATATCCTCCTGGTTCTGCCTTGATTGTTCTAACATCCGTCCACGTTACCTTTGCACCGAAATCATGCATCAGATGAATGGTCAGATCGATATACGGACGAGAGATCACCGTATCAGTTAAAGTCAACTCTATACCGTTCTTCAGTACCGGACCGATCATCAGCAATGCAGAAATATATTGTGAACTCACATTGCCGGGTAACTCTACCTTTCCTCCCTCCAACTGTTTGCCACGAATATGCAATGGAGGAAAGCCCTCTTCTCCGAGATAGGAAACATCGGCACCAAGATAACGGAGAGCGTTCACCAACACTTGTATCGGACGGTGAAGCATGCGTTCAGTGCCTGTTATCGTGTGCTCTCCTGCTGTCACGGCTAAGTAGGCTGTCATAAAACGCATGGCTGTTCCTGCAGCTTTGATATCTATCGTGGGGGGCATCTCGTTCAACGCCTTCACAATAACCTGCGTATCATCGCAGTCAGACAGGTTATCAGGCATTCTTGTACCCTTCGCCAAAGCATTGATCACCAGGGCACGGTTGCAGATACTTTTCGATGCAGGTAGCGAGATGGTGGTATTGATAGATGATGGTGGTATGATGGAATATTGCATGGTTCGCTTTTTATTTTCTTGCAAAAATACGAATTATTTTCCTTATCTTCTCAAAAAGTCCCTCAAAAGTTCAAAAACGACTTTATAAAGATTGTAAACTATGATTTGTCTAATACTCTCTTTTTGTTAAGATGATTATCACAACCATCGGAAGTTATCACTTTTCACAGAGCAAAACAACTTGTTTTACTGTAGTTTTAATCACCTTTTCAGATGGAAAAGATGGCCTTTTCTAAGGTAAAACAAGTTGTTTTACATGAAGACTATCTAATAATCACTTCGTCAATAAAGAACCATGCGTCATAACCTACCCCATAATGCCAGGAGGGACACTTACCAATACCCTTTACAGCGACCCGCACATAACGAGCATTGACGGGTTTCGGAACAGAAACTGCAGCATCAATGAACTTCACAGTGAGGGAACGGTCTTCTGTAAATGTATAAGTACCGAAATCACGCCATGTCTCTCCATCATCGGAAACGCTATAAGTAACATATTCCGGCAGTAGGATCCATGCACCGGATTGTAACAGGAAATCACCTGAAACAGTGGTGAACGACTGCTGTTCACCTAAATCGATGATGAAGTCGGCGTCACGGCCTTCCCATCCTACCCAACTCTCTACAAAGGTAGTACCGCCATACAGTCCGTCGGTGAGAGCCTCAGCACCGAAAGAGGCATAGCGACCGGAGGGTTCACTCTTGAACTGCACGGATTTCCCTTTGGCAATATTTCGTTCATTCGTAGGAAGGAAACGCTGACGATACAAACGGCAATAGTCTGCAGGATGATTATTCCGTTCATTAAGGGTCACTACACCATATTCACGGGTACGTTGTTCAAAGAGTTCCAGTTGCTGACGTGTTGTCTCGGCATCACGATCAGGATTGGTTCGGGCTATCTCTAATTCACTGTATTGCAAAGGTAATCGTGACAGACGAACACGGTTAAGAAGAACGGTATCCCCTTGTACCGCTTCTTCAGCTTTATCGAAAAGTTCATTGTAAGTCTTGCGCAATGGTTCATTCAACATACCCTGTTTATGGGTAATGGGAGAATCGTATATCCACAGTGGGATACCACTGGCAAGAAGGGCACCTTGCAACAGTTTCTGGTATTGGTAGAGATAAGGAGCAGCCTGACCATAGTATCCATTCATAAACTGCAGCATCAAAGCGTCTGTATCCTGGTTCGGATTCCACATCAGTCGGGCAAGCATCCATGCTTTCATCTCCAGGAAGTCAGTTCCACGATTAGAGATATTCTGCTCAAAGAGCATGGTGGCATGATGTTGTTTGAACAAACTGATATTTTTCTGTAGGCAATGGAAATTGGGGAAGGGCGAAACCACACCGTCGAAGTTGATGACATAGTCCCAGATGAATATATTATCACTGATGGCCGACCATCCCCTAAGTGCTTTTACGAACTCCTTACCGGATTCATTATCAGTGAGGGGAACTTCACGTTTGCAGTCAATATCGCAGAGCATGATATTGACATTGGGAAGAGGTTTCACCTTTTTAGGAGGTTGCATCGTAAACAGATAAGCCAATGTAGAAAACTCCTTATCAGGGAAACGTGCGGCTATCTTATTCAAGAAACGGATGTAGTTACCCGACACAGCCCCCTCCTCGTCTTCCACTTTCTTACACTCCGGACACTGACAATAGGTACCGTTACCATCATTCTGACTGATGGATAGCATACGGTATCCGGGATTGGCACGGAAGATAGAATCCACTCTTTGACAGACGATTTCCAACACTTCTGGATTGGTGAGGCACCACTGACTATGTGTACCGGGTTGACGCTTCCCATTGATCATGGAATAATATTCAGGATGATCCTTTCCATAGACATCTGCCGGCAAGAGTGTGTTGAAAGTATGTACCCACATATCCGCAGCAAACAACTCCTTATGACTCTCCAGACGCATCCATCGACGATAATCCGGATCTTCATTACCGTAACTGAAGGTCTGTCGGAAACGGAAGGCGGGTGTCTCTGCCTCATGAAGTATCGGTATAACAATCGTTTTCGAGGGAGTGAATGTATATACATCTTTCGCATAATACTGTACACCGAGATATTTTTCCAAGAGTGTTACCACACCATAAATACTGCCTCGGTCACCGCCGTTTCTGATATGGAGAATATCACCTTCTGTCTCCAAGGCAAAACCGTCTTCACCGGCGCGGTCCGTAGACTCACCTATGACAATGTCACCGCGTTTGGGACTGACCCCTTCGACTATAGGTAGTCGTGCACCTGAGATACGTTCCACAAAACGTTGCAGAAGTGTACTTGCCTCCTCATTGTTTACATTTCGCTCCACATAAACGATTCGTCCCTTTGCTTTCCCATTTTTAACGATGGTGATTTGAGCCTGTGTATTGCACTGAAAACACATACTCAACATGACCGTCAGAAGTATCTTCTTAGTAAAGTCGATTCTCATGATATACTTTATATTAATATTGAAATATTATTACAATTTTAAGAAAATCTATTTTGACATGTTTACTAATAGATATTTAACCTGATACATACTAGGAGTACCTCTTTCATCACACTGTGGCAACGGTGGTTGCTTATCCTGATTGGGAGTATTACGATCAGGCAAATTGCGCCAAGCACCTGTACGCAAACTGAGTCGTTCCACCGATTTCACAGCATGTAATGCTGGTAGTGTCTGACCGAAGCAAGAGAAAGTGCAGTTATCGGTATCAAGCTTAAGATGTATGTCTATCCATTCGTTAAGACGATAGGTGGCCAGTGGTTTCTGTTGACAACTGATTGTTCCACCTGACAACGAAAGAGATAGCATACGTTCACCATGGCGGTCGGTAACGTCAATCTCAAAAGGTTCATCTCCCTCAGCCACCACTTTCATACTCAGTTGAATATCTACTCTCCTACCCTGTTCGAAAACACGGATAGCACGGGCATAATCATAACGGTCAGAATCAGTAAGACAAAGCGAATGTCCATCCACAAAGACATCAGCCCATCGTGGACGATAAAGATTCCAGTTAGGTACAGTAGCATGAGGGGTAATACCTTCAAAACGGTCATCTACGGCTCCCTGCCAAGTGGTACGTACAGGCAACGGTACACGTGCCACCCAGATATCCTCTTTGTTCACGCTATAAGTAAGCCACATATTCTGATCCTGCGGTCGTTGTTCTCCTTCTGTGATACCACGCACATAACAGGGACCGAAGTCTTTGTTCTCCCCGAAGAAACGACGAGGAGGAACTTCTCCATGTACCACACACATCGAATCAAAACGGATGCCGTCATCACTCGTT